>CAYLMA010000004.1:0-142075 GCA_964384915.1 uncultured Sulfuricella sp.
CCGGCCACCTTGAAGTCCATGTCGCCGAGGTGATCTTCGTCGCCCAGGATGTCGGTCAGCACGGCGAAGCGGTTGCCTTCCTTGATCAGGCCCATGGCGATGCCCGCCACGTGATCCTTGAGCGGCACGCCTGCATCCATCAGGGACAGGCAGCCGCCGCAGACGGAGGCCATGGAGCTGGAGCCGTTGGATTCGGTGATTTCAGATACCACGCGCATGGAGTAGCCGAAGTCCGCCGCATCGGGCAGAACGGCCACCAGGGCGCGCTTGGCAAGGCGGCCATGGCCGATTTCGCGGCGCTTGGGCGTGCCCACGCGACCGGTTTCGCCGGTGGAGTACGGGGGGAAGTTGTAATGCAGCATGAAGCGGTCGGAATACTCGCCCTGCAGCGCGTCGATTTTCTGCTCGTCACGTGCCGTGCCCAGCGTGGAAACCACAAGCGCCTGGGTTTCGCCACGGGTGAACAATGCGGAACCATGTGTGCGCGGCAAGACGCCGGTACGGATGGTGATGGGGCGCACGGTGCGCGTATCGCGTCCATCGATGCGCGGCTCGCCGTCGAGAATCTGGCCGCGAACCACCTTGGCTTCGAGATCCTGGAACAGGTTCTTGATGTGGTTGATACTGTCAGCATTGGCAGCTTCGCCAGCCACTGCAGCCACTACGCGGCTGCGGATTTCGTCCACTTGCGCATAACGGGTCTGCTTCTGCTTGATCTGGTAAGCCTTTCTGACATCGGCTTCGGCCAGTTCGGCAATTTTCGCTACCAGTTCAGCGTCCTTTACCGGCGCAGCCCAATCCCACATTTCAGGAGCGATCTCTTCGACCAGCTCGTTGATGGCGTTGATCGCGGCCTGCAACTGATCGTGCCCATACACCACCGCGCCCAGCATGACATCTTCAGGCAATTGCTGAGCTTCGGATTCCACCATCAGCACAGCCTGATCGGTACCGGCAACCACCAGATCCAGCTGGGTGGTTTTCATTTCCGTTGCAGTCGGGTTGAGGATGTAGTTGCCGTCGATATAGCCCACGCGCGCTGCGCCGATCGGTCCATCGAAGGGAATGCCGGAGATGGCAAGCGCAGCGGATGCACCCAGAATAGCGGGAATGTCGGCGTCGATTTCGGCATTCGAAGACATGACCGTGGCAACGATCTGAACTTCATTGTAAAAGCCTTCCGGAAACAGCGGACGCAAGGGGCGGTCAATCAGACGCGAAGTCAGGATTTCCTTCTCGGAGGGACGTCCCTCGCGCTTGAAGAAGCCGCCGGGGATCTTGCCTGCGGCGTAGGTGCGTTCCTGATAATCGACGGTCAGCGGGAAGAAGTCCTGCCCGGGTTTGACGTCCTTGGCTCCAACCACGGTGACCAGCACCACGGTCCCGTCCATGTCCACCATCACGGCGCCATGCGCCTGGCGGGCGATCTCGCCCGTTTCCAGGGTGACTTCATGACGCCCGTAGGAAAAGCTTTTCTTAATATGCTTCAATGCCGAATCCTTTTTCTTGTTGCTCGTTGCTTGTTGCCAATAAATTACTTACGCAGGCAAATTACTTACGCAGACCCAGGCGCTCGATCAGGGTGCGGTAGCGGTCGCCGCTCTTGCCTTTCAGGTAGTCGAGCAGCTTGCGGCGCTTGCTCACCAGCTTGAGCAGGCCACGACGGGAGTGGTGATCTTTGGCGTTAACCTTGAAATGACCGGTCAGGTCATTGATGCGCGCCGTCATCAGGGCAACCTGCACTTCCGGGGACCCGGTATCGGCGGCGGCGGTTTGATATTCCTGCACGATTTGTGCTTTTTGCGTGGTGGTTACAGACATCTTCCCTCTCCAAAAACTTAAATCGTGCATTTTACCTGTTTTAGGGGAAATTTCACAAGCAAATTAAGCCTTTCTCGACCCGGCAGGAGTTCTCACCTGTCGCACGCGTTCGAAAAAACAGATGGCGGCGGCGGCAGCGGCATTAAGCGACTCCATTGCGCCCGGCATCGGGATACGGACGCGGCGCGTTGCGGCCTGCTGCAAGGGGGGCGACACGCCCGCGCCTTCGTTGCCAATCACAAACGCCACCGGCCCGCGGAGGTCCAGTTCAAACAGATCCGTTTCTGCCTGCAGGCTGGTGACGACTACTTCGCCGGCGAAATTCTCGGCAATTTCGGCCAGATCCACGCCCTCTCGAATCGGCAGATGAAAATGCGCGCCCATGCCGCCTCGCAGCACCCTGGGTGCCCAGGCATCGGCGCAGCCTGCCGACAGGTAAGCTGCCTGTGCGCCTGCCGCTGCCGCGGAGCGCAGGATGGAGCCGAGATTGCCGGGGTCCTGGAGCGTTTCCAGAAATACTGCGAATTGGATTTTTTCCGCCAGCGGCAACCGCGGTATTGCCACTCGCGCCAGAATGCCGGTCGGCGTTTCCACCGGCGCGATTTCCTGAAACAGGGCATCGCTCATCAGCGTTAGCGGAACGGACGGCAAATGCTCCAGCAGGGCGCGGTTTCCCTCACGCTGCAGCCCGGCAGGCGACACGACCAGCAGTTGCGGCGGCCCTATCCGCTCGACGCAAGCCGCAATGAGGTGCTCGCCATCCAGCAGGGCCAGCCCGGTTTTTTTTCTTTCACGCCCACTCTGGGCAAGCTTCCTGAGAGATTTGAACACGGCATTGTCGCGCGAAGTAATCAAAGGCACTGCCCCCGCGAGCCTACCGCACATTCCCGCCCATCCTGCCAGATGGCGCGGTCCAGCACGGCGCCCTTGAGCGAAGCGGAAACCAGGGTGGCGCCGCGCAGATCGCTGTAGCTCAGATCCGCCCCATCCAGGTCGACATCGTTCAGATTGGCATGATTGAAATTCGCCCCAACCAGCAGAGCTTGGTAAAACCTGGAGCCGGACAGGTCAGCACCGGAAAAATCGGCATAGGCCAGATTGCCGCCGCTCAGGTCGGCACCGCGCAAGCGGATTTCCCGTTTGTCGCAGCCGTTCCAATTGACCCACGGCGCCGCGACATGCTGGCACTGCGGCAGCTCAGGCACGACCCCCACCTTGACTGGATTGACGGGTTGATGAAACACCAGCCCCAGCGTTACCAGCAGAGCCAGCATTGAAAGGATGGCAAAGGCCGCGAGATAACGACGGCGGGAAGGCCACCGCTCAAGTGCGGGATGGAGATGCGGCAGGGCCAGCAGTTCGGAACTCACGCTGGTTTTGCGGCGCTCTTCGCCGCGCGGCCCGCCGGCGGTTTCGTGTTGCCGCCGGTCCTGATGGGTGCGCTCATCCGCCCAGCGGTGAGCCGCCTTGAGGCGTTCTTCCAGCCATTGTTTTTTTTCCGGATCGCTTTCGGTCTGCAGTTCCAGCAATTCCGCCGGCAACAGCGCGCGCACCGTCACCAGGGGCTGCCATTCCAGCTGGTCGATGCTGACCTCGTCCGCCGGCTCAAAGCGCCCCAGCAAGACATGGTTGGCCACCACCTGATTTGGGAATGGTCCGCTCACCACGCCCTCGCGGCGCACGTACCAAAGTTGACGATCGCTCAATACCCGAATCCCTTCATGCGCTATAGTAGGCGGCAAACTGCAGCAGTCTAGCCCGAATGACACGTTATGAAAATAACCCTGATTACCCCTTATGCGGGCCACTCCCGCACCGGCAACCGCAATACCGCCTATCGCTACGCCGGTTTCCTGCGCCAGCTCGGCCACCAGGTCAGCGTACAAGTGAACTGGGATGGCCGCCCTGCAGACATGATGCTGGCCCTGCACGCCCGCCGCAGCCATGACTCGATCCGCCGCTTCGCGGATGCCTATCCGCAACGCCCGCTGATCCTCGCCCTGACCGGCACCGATCTGTATCGCGACATCCGGCAGGATAGTTCGGCGCAGCTATCCATGAGCCTGGCCACGCGCATGATCGTGCTGCAGGAGATGGGGCTCAATGAGTTGACGCCAGAGCAGCAGGATAAGACGCGCGTGATTTACCAGTCTGTCGCGCCTTTGAAACCTCGCCCCAGGCTCAAGAAATTCTTTCAGATCTGCGTGATTGGCCATCTGCGCTCTGAAAAAGACCCCTTCCGCTGCGCCCATGCCCTATTCCGCCTGTCCTCCCCCAGAATCCGCGTCATCCAGCTGGGCGGCGCCCTGGAGCCCGCCATGGCGGAACAAGCCCGCGCCCTGATGCATCAGGACAAGCGTTATCTCTGGCTGGGAGAACTGCCCCACTGGCGCGCCATGCAAAAACTGGCGCAAAGCCATCTCATGGTCATCAGTTCGCGCATGGAGGGTGGCGCGAACGTGATCTGCGAAGCCGTCGCAGCGGGGGTGCCGGTGATTGCCTCCGGCATTGCCGGGAATATTGGCATGTTGGGAAAAGATTATGACGGCTACTATCCGCCGGAAAACGAGTCCGTACTGGCCGAGTGCATAGACCAGGCCATGGGCGATGAGCATTATTACCGGCAATTGCTGGCGCAATGCCAGGCTCGCAGCCATTTGTTCAGCGCGGAACGCGAAAAAAAAGCCCTGGCTTCGCTTCTGGATGAACTCTGAGTGTGGCCGTCAAGAATGGCCAGCTATTCAGCGGTCTATTCAGGAAAGCCTTTCCACCCGGCAAGAAAATCTACGATTTTTTCAGAATCCAGCGGTTTGCTGACGTAGTAGCCTTGCACCAGATCACAGCCTAATTCCTTCAAATGCTGCATGGTCTCCAGATTTTCAACGCCTTCCGCCACGACCAGAAGCTCAAGATCATGGGCAAGGGCAATCATGGAGCGCACAATCCTTTCGTCCGAAAAAGATGTGCGCATGTTTTTCACAAAACTCATGTCAAGCTTGAGTTCGTCGACAGGAAGATCACGCAGGCGGCTCATGGACGAATAGCCCGTCCCGAAATCATCGATCGATAGCCGAATCCCGGTTTCCTTGAGGCGTTCAAGCGATTTGCCATACATGGCGTCATCTTCCATCACGGCCGTTTCGGTTAACTCAAGAGTAAGACTGCAGGCAGGGACATTCCATATGCCCAACATCTGCTGGATCACTTCGGGCAAATGTCTTTCCTGCAAATCCTTCGGCGAAAGATTGACAGCTATATGCAAATAAGCCGAGGCCGCCCGCATGGCATCGAAATGGCACAAGGCCGAATTCAGCACACGCATGGTCAAATCAGAAATAAAGCCGGACGATTCGGCGACCGGGATAAACCTGACCGGGGATATTGCACCTTTCGACGAGTGCTCCCACCTGGCGAGGGTTTCTACCCCTGCAATCAGCCCGGAGCGCAAATCCAGCTTGGGTTGAAAATATACATCCAGCGCATTTTCTGCGATGGCATTCCGCAAATCAGTCTGCAACTGGAATTGCATTAGACGCGGCGCATCCAGAATGGCTTCGTAAATTGCAAACCGGTCCATCCTTCGCTTTGCTTCGTGCATGGCAACATTCGCCTGGCGCAAAATCGCATCGGCATCGCCGTTTTCTCGCGAGCCAATCGCTATTCCCACGAAAGGTGTTGCATAGAAATAGGCCCCATCGATGCACAACGAGGCATCCAAAGTATGCAATATCTTGTGAGCAGCGAGTACTGCATGTGCTTCGCTGGGCAAGCTACTCAACAAGCAAACCATTTCATTGCGCCCAACCCTGAAAATCCTGTCTTCCGGCTTCAAGGCTTGGCCCAGCATTCCTGCCACTTGGGCACACAGTGAATCCCCTGCCCGATACCCCATCATGCCATCGATACGAGCTACGCAATCGAGCGAAACCAGTGCGACCCCCATTTTGGAATCCGAGGAAACGCTGCCGAGAGCCGCGGCCAATTCGGCCAAAAAACCCAAATGATCGGGAAGATGGAAAGCAGGTAAGGCAGCAGCGCCGCTTTCCTCGCTCAATGGTAAAACTCCTTCAAATCGACTTCGTACACACCGCCGGGCAGGGAACGTTTGATCTCATAGGGCAGGGAATTGCATGTCAGGGGGTTATTGATCAGATCCAGCATGATGGGCGAAGCGTAAGCTTTCTTGCCGGCATCAAGGACGGCCATCACCTTCGGCTTGAGCCGCCTGACCCGGTTATGGGCCAACACAATCGCCACCTCCCCGGTGTTCAATTCCACGAAACTGCCCACTGGATAAGGGCCAAGACACTGGATAAACTGCTCCACCATGTCTTCGTGGTAGTAATCCTTGCGCCAGTTATACAGCCTTTGCAAGGCATCGAGAGGCGAGATCGAATCCGCATAAGGCCGTTCACTGATCAACGCCACAAAACAGTCTACGATTGCGGCCATTTTCCCCAATAGGGTAATTTGCCGTTCTTTCAGGCCCAATGGATAGCCACTGCCATTTTCCCGCTCATGGTGCTGGGCGATAATTTCAGCCGTCTGGGGCGAAAAACCAGGGTTGCTGCGCATAATTTCGAGACTGAATTGAACATGTTCCTTCATGGCCTCATATTCTTCGGACGACAGATTTCCTTTTTTTCCGAGAATACCTTCCGGCAGCCGCCCCATTCCCACATCCAGCAAAAGGCCGGCTTCCCCAAGTATTTGCATCTGCTTTTTCGGCAGCCCCATGTGCCGGCCAAAGGCCAGGAGATGAATGGATACGCTTATTGCGTGATCGTAGGCATACTTGCTTTTTCGCCTCAGGTAAGAAAGCAGGAGCAAGGCATCAGGATTACGGATAACGCTCTCGGTTACCTCCTCAATGGATTCATGCAGGCTCTTACTGTCGAGAATACCTTTGCTTACCACCCCCTCAAGAATCGAGCGCACCGCCTCGGTTGTTCGATCAAGGGCCTGTTTCGCAACGGGAAGCTCGTCTTCGACCAAGGCAAGTGGCGGGTAATGGGTGCGCAATTTCGCCAGTAGCCGGCCAGTGGGTGTCGAAGATGAGGGTTCAGAAACCTCCAATTCCAATATTGAGCGTTCACTCTCCATGGCTTCCAGCGGTTTCGCAGGTGCCGCCGAAACCTTTGAGGAGGCGTCAATCCCAACCATCACCGGCACCGTGCTCCTTGCCGGATCGACAAAGACAAAGCGGCAATAAAGCCGCAAGTCGTCAATTTGCGCTTGTTTTTCGATCAGAAATCCCTGAAAAACAAAAGGCGTATCGAGCCAGGGGCGATCAAGCTCATACACAAACATTCCCACGCAAAGGGTTTCTGTCAGAACTTTTATTTTCATTTTCGTATCATAGCCGCTTCACCAGATGTACGGCAAAAGCAAGAGATCCTGTTTTGCGCTTATTTTCTAGCCAGGTGAGCCAGGCCATCCGCTGCGCGCACGCATAGTTTCTTGAATTCAACGTAACTGCGCTCATCCAGGCCGCACTCGCCATGTTTGCGGTCGGCATAGAACAAACCGACGGGTTTGCCATGGACAAAGATGGACATGGCGAAAAACTCCCCCGCACCGATTGTTGCGAGCACCTCCGGCGGAATCATCGGCGCCAGGGTTTTGGCATTGGCGGAGTTGAACCACACCCCCTGCATTTTCTCCAGCAAGCGCACAAACAGGTTGGAGCTGCGCAGATCGACTTCGAATTGCCGCAACGGCGACCCGGGCGGGGCGCCATGGACGTATTTGGTTTTAAGTGCAGTCCTGTCGCGCGAGATGAGGCAAAAAACGATGCGATCGAGAGCTATCCCCTCATGCATCCCCTGCAGCACCAGCGTCATCATATCGTGCAGATCGAGAGAACCATCCAGATGCGCACTGATTTCATCCATCACCTGCTGCAATCTGGCGAGGTCAGGCATCGGACACATCGCCTCATCGCCTGCCGGTTTCTGCCCCAGCGCGGCCACTGCGCTCTCGGGCTCGGTTTCCGGCGAACAATCATCCTCGCACGGCCCCGGCAGCATGGGCAGCCATGCCGCGGCCGGACGCACGCCATACCACTCCCAATGGCGCGCTGCAGCAACTGCCGTCTGGTGCACCAGCCAGACCGTCACTTCCAGCGGCAAATTCAAATTTTCCGCCATTGCCGCCAGGGTCGCCTCCATTGGCGTCCCATACCAGCCCCTTTCGGACAGATGAGCGATGGACACGCCCAACAACACGCCCTGGGCGCGCGGAATTCCGGCGTTGCGGCAATCCACCAGTTCCGCCAGCATTTCCGGGAAGTGCCAGGCAGCGGCCAACGCCAGACGAAAGTCCGCCACGGAAAAACCCATGATCTTCTCATGAGCCACGCCATAGTAAACTCGACCGCAGCGCACTGCCTCACGGATTTCCTGCGCACGCTGCGGCGCGTAAACCCACAACATGATATTGCTCATATCATGCAGCAAAGCCGCGATATAGACCTCTTCCACCCGAATATCCTGGTGCTGGATAGCCCATTGCCGGGCCTGATAGGCGGCATGCAGGGAGCGGCTGTACACTTGCAGCACGCTGTTAAGCACGACCGGTTGCTCTGCCAGCATATCCTCCAGCGCAACCAGGGAAGCGAAATGCTTGAACAGCGGCACCGCGCCCAGCATCATGATGGCATGTTCGACGCTGGTAATTTCGGTGCCCAGACGGCCGCGTCGCGCCGAATTGGCAAGCCGCAACAGCTTCAGCGTCATCAGCGGATCGCGCAGGATGACCACCGCGAGCTGCGACGCAGTCAGCCGCTCCGCACCGGGACGCAGCCGGTCAAGCTCCTGGATGGTGCGGCGCAATACCGGTACGTCCTGGGTGTCCAGGAACGTGACCCACTCGTATAGGGTACCGGGCAGCTCGCTCATATCGCTCTGTCTCCCAGGCGGTACACATAAAGCCGGGATTGGTGCAGGTCATCCAGTTGCACCACTTCGTTCGGTTCCACGCCGGGAACCTGGAAGGTATTGCTGATGAACAGCGTTCCCGGACGCATCTCGCGCTGAACCTTGCGCCACAAATCGGGCATGGGAACCGGGGAAAGATAGGCATAAACCACACCGAAGGGCTGCAGATCGGCATGCCACAGGCTGCCCCAGCGGACCTCGTAACAACCGGAGCACAGCCGCATGCGCATCCAGCTCAGCAGAAAAGGCAATGGCGCGATTTCCATGCCGACATAGCTGCCATCCGGCCGCTGTCGCGCGAGAAAACGCAGCATGCCGCCAAGGCCGGAGCCCAGATCGGCCACCCGTGCGCCTGACGGAAGACGCTCCGCCACGGCTTGCCATGCCTTGCGGCTGGAAAGATACAAGGGAACCCGTGTTCTCGCGACGCTCCAGTAAACCAGCAGCAGCAGCGCAAAAACCGCCAGATACCAGTACGGAGCAATATCCAGGCTGTACGCCGTCACCAGCCCCGGCACAAAGAGAAAGTTGATCGGCAGCCACCAGCGCGGCAAATGCCACGCCCAGCCCAGTGCCGCAGCCATACCGCCAACGCACAGGGCATGCTGCAACGGCAACAATGACACTTCCGCACGCTCCAGGAGAGGCGTTCCAAGCATCAGCCACAGCACTACGGCCATGCTTTGCACCAGCAATGACTTCAGGCCCGGCGCCATCCCCCTGGCAGAAGACGAGGCATCAGGCATCTGCACGATCTCAGTGCTTGGCTGGAGCTGGAGTTGCACTTGCCGCCTCTTTAGCGTGAGTCTGCAGCGTGCCGGCCACATCCGCCTTGCTGGCGACTTCCAATTCGGGCTTGTCCGCTTTGGTGACGGCTTCTTCAGCTTCTCTATTCATGACGATGATGCTGATACGGCGGTTGACCGGGCTATCCGGTTTCGCCTGGTCAAATGGCACTGCGGAAGAGAGGCCTACCACGCGCAGCATTTTTCCATCCTCCATGCCACCGGCCACCAGTTCACGACGAGAAGCATTGGCACGATCAGCAGATAGCTCCCAGTTGCTGTAGCCCTTATCGCCCCCGGAGTAAGGGGTGGAGTCGGTATGCCCGGAGAGCGAAATGCGGTTGTCCACCTCGTTCAGCACCTTGCCGATTTCACGCAGGATGACCTGGGTATAGGGCTTGAGATGGGCGCCGCCGCTATCGAACATGGGGCGGTTCTTCTCGTCCACGATCTGGATGCGCAGCCCCTCCTTGGTGATATCCAGCATCAGCTGTTTCTTGAACTGCTTGAGCAGGGGGTTGCTCTCGATGGTTTTTTCCAGCCGCTCCTTCAGGCCGGCCAGCTTTACTTCCTCCTGGCGCCTGAGCTCGGCTTTGGCCGCTTCCAGATTGATGGTTTTTTTCTTGATCGGATCAACCGCCTTCTTGACCTGCCCGTCCTTGCGGCTGATATCCGTGCCGCCGCCCTTGATCACGCTGGAAGCGTCGCCGCTGCCTGAACCGCCCTGCAAGGCCACCTTGAGCGGCGTCTTGAAATATTCAGCAATGCCTTCCATGTCCCCCTTGGCGGTCGAACCCAGCAGCCACATCAGGAGGAAGAAGGCCATCATCGCGGTCACGAAGTCCGCGTAGGCGATTTTCCACGCGCCGCCATGGTGGCCGTGGCCGCCCTTCTTGATTTTCTTGATGACTATGGGGCGCTGGGAATCGTCGCTCATATTTAGCTCTTGGCTATCAGCTCTCGGCTCTCAGCCACAGGCTGAAAGCTGATGTCTGCACGCTGAAGGCTCATTATTTCCCCTTGGCCTGCTTGACGTGCGCTTCCAGTTCGAGGAATCCGGGACGATCCGTGGAATACAGCACCTTGCGGCCGAATTCGACCGCCACCTGGGGCGCGTAGCCGTTGAGGCTGGCGAGCAGGGTCACCTTGATGCAGTCGTACACCTTGCTGGATTCCTGCAGCTTGTTCTCCAGCAGGGTCGAAATCGGCCCAATAAAGCCATAGGCAAAGAGAATACCGAGGAAGGTGCCGACCAGCGCTGCAGCAATCAGCATGCCGAGCTCAGAGGGCGGGATGCCGACCGACTCCATGGTATGCACCACGCCCATCACCGCCGCCACGATGCCGAATGCCGGCAGGCCGTCGCCCAGCTTGGCCATGGCGGTAACCGGTATGTTGCCTTCCTGATGGTGAGTTTCGATTTCGTTATCCATCAGGTTCTCGATTTCCATGGCGTTGAGGTTGCCGCCCACCATCAGGCGCAGGTAATCGGTAATGAACTCGACGATGTGATGATCGGAGGAAATGCCGGGATACTTGCTGAAAATGGGGCTCTTGTCCGGCTCTTCCACGTCCGATTCGATCGACATCAGCCCTTCCTTGCGCACCTTGGCAAGAATCTCGAACAGCAGCGCCAGGAGTTCCAGGTACAGCGCCTTGTTGTATTTGGAACCCTTGAAAATGGACGGCAATGCCTTGAGGGTTGCCTTCAGCACCTTGGGCCCGCTGCTGACCAGCATCGCCCCCACTGCGCCGCCGCCGATCATGAGCAGTTCGACTGGCTGGAACAACGAGCCCAAATGGCCGCCCGCCATGGCAAAACCACCGAAAATCGAAGCCAGAACGACAACATAGCCAACAATTACCAGCATCTCAACACTCCATCGTCGCCGGCCTAGTTTTCAAGCCGGCGGAATAATTTGGGCAACTTTATCAAGTTATGCTGCCTTAGGCTACGCCAACATGGCGCCCGCCGTGGCAACCGCAATCGTGACCAGCCCCAGGCTCAGGTTGATGCCAACCAATTGACGGATGCTTGCCAAGGCTGCCGCGCCGCTTTTCCAATCCTGGCCCGCCACCGCCTGTTTCAGGCGGGCATAGGGCGCAAAAAACACATAGGCAAAAATCACCATCATCGCCAGCCCAAGGCCCAGCATGGCATGCACGTAAAGAGGAATGAGCTTCATGCCGCCCATCAGCATGATCATGAACAGGCCCGTCGCCAGAACTGCGGCGACGCATACCCACACCCAAGGGAAGAAACGCCCGAACACGCCCACCCACAATTGCAGGCGCAGCGGCGGCTCAAGCTGAGCAGCGGCCACCGGGCGCAGCACTTGGTGGGCGAAAAACATGCCGCCCACCCAAATAACGACAGACAGCAAGTGCAGCATGATCATGAATTTCATTCATTTTTCCTCAGGTTAGGTTGAATCTTAAAATAGCTGTTAACCGCAAAGGGCGCAATGGAATGCCAATGCGTTCAAGGTTTGAATAAATCAACCCAAAGCCGATGAGCAACACCCCAAACGGTCAAGCATTTGTTCTACTTTTCGCCCTTTGCGGTGAAATACCGTTTCTAGATTGTATTCGATTCCAGCGCCCGCCTGACCGGGCCAAAACTGCGCCGATGCAGAGGCGTCACGCCATGACGCTGAATTGCCTGCAAATGCGCAGCCGTAGGATAACCCTTATGGCGTGCAAAATCATATTGCGGGTAGATCAGGTGCAATTCGCGCATTTCTGCATCTCTTGCGGTCTTTGCCAGGATGGAGGCGGCCGAAATTTCCGCCACCAGGCTGTCGCCCTTGACCACCGCGCGCACAGGCATCGCCAGAGAAGGGCAATGCAGCCCATCCACCGCCACCTCATGAGGCGCCATGACCAGCCCTTCCACCGCCCGTTTCATTGCCAGCAGGCTGGCCTGCAGAATATTGATGCGATCGATTTCCTCCGCCGACGCGCTGGCTATTGACCAGGCCAATGCGTATTCCCGGATCTCCAGCGCCAGCGCTTCACGTTTTTTTTCACTCAGTTTCTTGGAATCCGCCAGGCCGATAATGGGGTGCGCGGGATCGAGCACCACCGCCGCCGCAAATACCGCGCCCACCAGCGGGCCGCGCCCGGCCTCATCCACGCCGCATAACATCACACCTTGCCCCACTGCGGCAAATAATGCAACACCGCCTCGCATGCGCGTTCCGCCGTATTTTGCCGCAGGCTCTCATGCATGTGCTGGAACTCGGCATCCAGACCATTTTGCACCTGGGTGTCATGCAGCAGGTTCAGCAAAGCCTGCGCCAGATTGTCGGGAGTAGCGTCATCCTGCAGCAGTTCCGGGACGACAAAACGGCCTGCCAGAATATTGGGCAGGCCGACATAGGGCAGATACCCTTTGCGCCGCATCAGGAAGGCAGAAAATCGCGACAGCTTGTAGGCAATCACCATGGGGCGCTTGAGCAGAGCGGTTTCCAGGGTGGCGGTGCCAGAGGCCACCAGCACGATGTTGGCAGCCGTTATAGCCGCATGCGCATGGCCAAACAGGATATTCAGCGGCAAACCCTCGGCACCCAGCCGATACAGGGCGGATTCGAAGATATCACGCGTCTCGCGGCTGACCATAGGCACCAGGAAGCGGATACCCGGCTCCAGGCTGGCGATTTTCTGCGCGGTCCGGATAAACAGCTCTGCCATGTAATGCAACTCGCTTTGCCGGCTGCCCGGCAGCAAGGCAATGATATCGCCATGCGCGGCAAGCTTGAGCTGCGCGCGCATGGCTGCCCGATCAGGTTGTTGCGGCAGCACATCCGCCATGGGATGGCCGACATAACTGACCGGCACGCCGGCATCTTCGTAAATCTTGGGTTCAAATGGAAACAAGGCGAGGATGTGCGTGACCGAACGCGCGATCGTCTTGACCCGTTCACGGCGCCATGCCCATACCGACGGGCTGACGTAGTGGATGGTGGGAACACCGTGCGCCTTGAGCGTTTTCTCCAGGCCCAGGTTGAAATCCGGCGCATCCACGCCGATGAACAGATCAGGCGGGTTTGCAAGGAAATAGCGTTTCAGTTTGCGCCGGATGCCGAGTATTTCGGCAAAGTGCCGCAACACCTCAAGATAGCCGCGCACCGCCAGCTTCTCCATGGGGAACAGGGTCTGCGCCCCAACAGCCTGCATTTTCGGCCCGGCGATGCCCACGAACTCGACATCCGGCAATTTTTCCCTGAGCGCCGTGATGAGATGGGCACCGAGCAGATCGCCCGATGCTTCGCCCGCGACGATTCCAATCCTGAGCCTGCGTCCTCCTGCCACAACCACGCTCCTGTTCAGCGAATGATGCCGCGAGTGGATTTGGCAAGGAACTCAAGCAATAAAGCGATTTCCGGGAATGATTGCCCCTGCTCAGCCAGCGCTTTTTTTGCATCGGCCAAGCTCAGGCCGGATTTGTACAGGGCCTTGTAGGCACGCCGCAAGGCCATGATGGCATCAGTCGAAAACCCGCGCCGTTTCAGCCCTTCGGAGTTGATGCCGTGCGGCGCGGTGGGATTGCCGCCGACGGTGACATAGGGCGGCACATCCATGGTGATGACCGAACTGATGCCGGTGATGCAATGAGCGCCAATATGGCAGAACTGATGCACGCCGGTGAAACCGCCAAGAATGGCGTGATCGTCGACCGTGACATGGCCCGCCAGGGTGGCGTTGTTGGCGAAAATAGTGTTGTTGCCGACCTGGCAGTCATGGGCAAAATGCACATAGGCCATCACCCAGTTGTCGTTCCCCAGGCGTGTCACGCCGATATCTTGCGCCGTCCCCAGATTAAAGGTGCAGAATTCACGGATGGTGTTGCGGTCGCCGATCTCCAGGCGGGTCGGCTCACCGGCGTATTTCTTGTCCTGTGGCACCTCTCCCAGGCTGGAAAACTGGAATATTTTATTGTCTTGACCAATCCGGGTATGGCCCGAAATCACTACATGAGGGCCGATCCAGGTGTGGTCTCCGATTTCCACGTGTTCGCCGATCAGCGAATAAGCGCCGACAGCAACCCCCTCGCCTAGCCTTGCGCCTGGGTGAATGATCGCGGTGGGATGAATCATGACTGCCCCTTAAACGATGTCGCGCTTGGCGCACATCAGTTCGGCCTCGGCCACAATCTCTCCGTCCACTTTTGCTTCTGCCTTGAACTTCCAGATGCCGCGCATGTTGCGCAGAATCTCGACATGCAGGTGCAATTGGTCGCCGGCGGTGACAGGCTTCTTGAAACGCGCATTGTCGATGCCGACAAAATAGAACACGGAATTTTCATCCGGCATCGACCCCATGGTCCTGAAGGACAGGATGCCCGCCGCCTGCGCCAGCGCCTCCATGATCAACACGCCCGGCATCACCGGATGGTGGGGGAAATGGCCCTGGAAAAATGGCTCGTTGATGGTCACGTTCTTCACCGCCACGATGGTTTTTCCCGGCTCGCATTCCAGCACCCGGTCCACCAGCAGGAAGGGGTAGCGGTGCGGCAAATGCGCCATGACTTCATGAATGTCCATGCTGCTCACGATTTCTTCCTTTCCAGTTCTGTGATCTTTTGTTCCAGTTGGTGGATCTTGTCCGCCATGCTGTCGAGGTGGCGCAGATGCGCCGCATTTTTCAGCCACTGCTCGTGCGTCGAGAATGGCATTGCCGAGGTGTAGGCACCAGGCTTGGTAATGGATTTAGTTATCAACGTGCCGGACGACACCGAAACATTGTCGGCAATGTTCAAATGCCCAAGAATCATGCCCGCGCCGCCAACCGTGCAATTGCGCCCGATCCTGGCGCTGCCGGCGATGCCGACGCAGCCTGCCATGGCGCTGTGAGCGCCAATATGGACGTTGTGTGCGACCTGAATCTGGTTGTCCAGCTTCACCCCCTCCTCGATCACGGTATCCTCCAGCGCCCCGCGGTCAATGGTGGTATTGGCGCCGATTTCGACATCATCGCCGATCACCACCCGGCCGATCTGTGGGATTTTGAGCCAGCGGCCTTCTTCAAGCGCAAGGCCAAAACCGTCTGCGCCGATCACGGCTCCGGAATGAAGGATCACACGGGCGCCCAACTGACACTGGTGATAAACCACCACCCTGGGATACAGGAGGGTATCTTCGCCGATCTCGACCCGGTCACCGATAGCGCAGCCCGCACCGATCTTGACGCGCTCACCAATCCTTGCTCCGCGCCCGATATGCACGAATGGGCCAATGGAAGCGCTGGCCGCAATAACGGCATCCGGCTCCACCACTGCCGTTGGGTGGACCCCCGCGATGGGGGGCTCAACCGGATTGAGCAATGCAATTACCTTGGCAAAATAGGCAGCGGGATTGTTGCTTACAATACGTGGTTTGTTTGTTG
Source organism: uncultured Sulfuricella sp. (assembly GCA_964384915.1). GTDB lineage: Bacteria > Pseudomonadota > Gammaproteobacteria > Burkholderiales > Sulfuricellaceae > Sulfurimicrobium. The sequence continues at coordinate 15,932 of CAYLMA010000004.1, forward strand.
CCCCGCGATTTTCCTGGTTCAGGATAACCGCACCCGCCCGGGTAAGCTCAAGTTGCCTCTTCAGACGCGTTGTTGCAAAGAAACTGATGTTTCGCGGCTGCGCCTTTTCCAGCGCAGCCACCTGGTCGATCTGCAGCCGGGCATCACCCAGTAACTCGCCACCCAGGCGGGCCACGATCTCACCCAGCGTATATGTATGCTCCATGCCGACGCTCACGGACTATTCCTGATGAAAAACCGGCCGGCAGCCCAGCCCTGAATTTATTTCTCTGAAAGCGCCTTGAGCACTTTTTCGGTCACATCGATACGATGGCTGGCATACACGGCTTCCTGCAGAATAAGGTCGAATTTCTCGCTCTCGGCAATGGCGATGATCGCCTTGTTGGCACGCTCCTGAACGGCGGAAAGCTCCTCGTTGCGGCGCAGGTTGAGATCTTCGCGGAATTCACGCTGGGAACGCTGGAAATCCCGGTTCAGGTTGGCAAGGTCACGCTCCTTGTTGCGTCGTTCGGTCTCGCTGATGGTTACGCCTTCCCGTTCCAGGTATGCCTGCAGATCCTTGGCCTGTTTCGCCATCTTTTGCAGTTCCTGATCGCGGACAGCAAATTCTTTTTCCAGTTTCTTCTGCGCCTTCTGGGCAGGCGCCGCCTCGCGGAACACGCGCTCGGTATTGACAAAACCGATCTTGAATTCGGTTGCGGCAGCCACGGCACCGATGTGCATCAGTGACAAGGCAAGTATCGTCAAGCCAATCTTTTTCACTTAAATTCTCCTAAATCTTAAAATACGGTACCCATCTGGAACTGGAACACTTCGGTTTTGTCACCTTCTTTCTTGTTAAGCGCGCGCGCCAGGCTAAATTTCAGCGGGCCGATGGGGGAAAACCAACTCAGCGAAAGGCCGCCTGCGTAGCGCATCTCGCCAACATCGATTTTATCGCCCTTGCCAAACACCATGCCGCCATCCACGAATACGCCCAGACGAACGGATTTGTCGGCTGACAGGCCAGGGAAGGGGAACATCAATTCCGCTGTGCCCACGATACGGCTGGTGCCGCCCACTGCATTGTTGAATTCATCGCGCGGTCCAAGTGAACTGGTGCGGTAACCGCGCACCGAACCTATGCCGCCCGCGTAGAAGTTCTTGAAGAAGGGCAGCGACTTGTTGCCGTAGCCATCGGCATAGCCCACTTCTCCATTCAGCAGCAAGGTATAGTTCCTGGCAAAAGTTTGCAGATGCTGGTGCTGGTAGGAAAGCTTGTAATACTCCAGATCCAATCCCGGCAATCCGACTTCTCCGTATATGCGCTGCAGGCTACCGCTCGTGGGGTAAAGCAGGCTATCGCGCGTATCACGTGCCCAACCCAGGTCCGCACGGGCGGTTTTGACGCTGTCGCCAAACAGGTTCACAAAGTCGATGAAGCGCTGCGCGCTGTTTGCGTCCACCGTGGTATCAATTTTTTCCAGCGCCAGCCCCATGCTGACAGTATCTTTTTCATTCAAAGGGATGCCAAAGCGGATGCCGCCGCCCAGCGTCGAGGTTTTATAACTACTGATAGTAGACAGGCGTGACGGATTGAGGTCGCGCTTGTATACATCGAAGCCGCGGCTTACCCCATTATCGGTGAAATAGGGGTTGGTGTAGGACAGTGAGTAAATCTTGTTGATACTGCCGCTGTTAATCTGCGCGGCAAGAAAATTACCGCTGCCGAACACGTTCTGTTGCGATATCGATCCACTCAGCACAATGCCCTGCGAACTGGAAAATCCGGCACCGGCCATGATGCTGCCTGTCGGCTTTTCGACCACGCTGTAATTCAGGTCCACCTGGTCCGTGGTTCCCGGAACAGCGGGTGTTTCGACGTTGACATCGGAAAAATACCCCAGCCGCTGCAGCCTTTCGCGCGAGCGCGTAATCTTGTCAGCCGCATACCAGCCGCCCTCGATCTGGCGCATTTCGCGCCGCAGCACTTCATCGCGGGTCTTGGTATTGCCGGCCATGTTGATGCGCCGCACATAGACGCGACGACCCGGATCGAGGAAAAAGGTGAAGGCCGCCGTGCCTTTTTCCTTATTGATTTCAGGAACCGCGTTGACGTTGGCGAAGGCGTAACCATCATTACCCAGGCGGTCGCTGATGGCCTTGCTGGATTCGGTCAGCTTCTCGCGCGAAAAGACATCACCGGCCCTCACTTTGATCAGCTTATTGAGTTCCTCTTCCGGAGCCAGCAACTCTCCCGCCAACTTGACATCGGAAATCGTGTACTTTGTACCTTCAAACACATTGATGGTGATGTAAATATCGTTCTTGTCGGGTGAAATCGAAACCTGGGTGGATACCACATTGAATTCGAGGTAACCGCGGTTCAGATAGAAGGAGCGCAGCGATTCCAGATCCGCGGACAACTTCTGCTTGGAATACTGGTCGTTTTTGCTGTACCAGGTCATCCAGCCCGAGGTGGAGAGCACGAACTGCTCAAGCAATTCCTTTTCCTTGAAGGTTTCATTGCCCACGATGTTGATCTGCTTGATCTTGGCGATTTCACCTTCAGAAATATCGAAGCTGATCGCTACGCGGTTGCGCTCCAGCGGCGTTACCGTGGTAGTAATGGTCACGCCATATTTGCCGCGGCTGAAATATTGCCGCTTCAATTCCTGCTCGGCGCGATCGAGCAAAGCCTTGTCAAAAATCTTGGATTCAGCCAGACCGGCCATTTTAAGGCCATCCTTGAGCTGCTCCTTGCTGAATTCCTTGCTGCCGACAATGTCCACCTGGGCAATCGCCGGACGTTCCTGCACCACCACCACCAGCACGCCATTATCCGACTCCAGGCGCACATCCTTGAAAAACCCGGTGGCATAAAGCGCCTTGATCGCTGCGGCCACCCTTTCATCATCCAGCGTGTCCCCCACCTTGACCGGAAGATAGCTGAATACAGTACCGGCTTCAGTACGCTGAATGCCTTCCACGCGAATATCCTTGACCACAACGGGTTCAATGGCGGCAGCGGAAGACGCGTACAGAGCGGCGATCAGCAACGGGATGAGTTTTTTCATTATTGGCCGGAAAGCAAACGGTTAATATCGTTGTAAAAGGCGAAAGCCATGAGCGCCATCAAAAGCGCCATCCCGGCCTGCTGGCCGATTTCCATGGCACGCTCAGAAACAGGGCTTCCCTTCAGGATTTCGGCCATATAATACATCAAATGCCCACCATCCAATAAGGGGATGGGCAACAAATTGAGCACGCCCAGACTGATGCTGATCAATGCCAGAAAGCTCAGGTAGGGCAGCCAGCCCATATGCGCCGACTGGCCGGCATAATCCGCAATCGTGATGGGGCCGCTGATGTTCTTGAGCGACACCTGCCCCACCACCATGCGGCCCAGCATATTCAGGCTGAACACCGAGGTATCCCAGGTTTTGTGCAGCGCCGCGCCCAGCGCCTTAAACGGCGGGTAACGTACTTCGGTCAGGAGCTTTTTGCCCAGTTCTGCATCCAACTCAGGCGCAGCGCCTATTTTCCCCACCGTCTTGCTCTGTTCGGTCGCGGCTGAAGGCGTCACCTGGATTTCCAATAACCGCTTGCCGCGCTGGACTTCAAATGCCAGGGCACGTTCAGGATGATCTCTCACCCACTGCACCAGGTCCTCCCAGCGCGCCACGGGCTTGCCATTGACCGCTGTAATTTCGTCCCCCGGTTGCAGGCCGGCCTTCTCCCCCGCCCCATCTGGCACCAGCTTGCCGATGACTGGCCGCACTAAAGGGCGAAAAGGGGTCAATCCCAATTTTCCAAGAAAGTCGCCATCCAGATCATCCGCCGTCAGGCTCGCGGTTTCCAGAATACGAAATTGGATTTCTCCGCGATCATTGCGCGTCTCGATTCTCACGCCCTGCTTGCTCATGACCAGCTTGAGCAGCATCCAGCGCGCATCCTGCCACGTCACCACGGGCTCCCCGTCAATCGAAGCCATCACCTCCCCAGGCTGGAAACCGGCCACCGCAGCCGGGCTGCCTGAAGCGGGCTGGCCCAGCACAGGCTTCAAGCCCGGCACCCCGCTAATGAACAGGAACCAGTACAAGGCGATTGCAAGCAGGAAATTGGCCGCCGGCCCGGCCGCAACAATGAGGATGCGGCGCCACACCGATTGGCGGTTGAAGGCGCGCGCCAGCTCGTGGGGCGCAACCTCTCCCTCGCGCTCGTCCAGCATCTTGACGTAGCCCCCCAGAGGAAAAGCGGCCAACGCCCATTCCGTGCCGTCGCGGCCCGATTTCCAGACGGCGAGAGGCTTGCCGAAGCCAATCGAAAAGCGCAGCACTTTCACGCCGCACCAGCGCGCCACCCAGTAGTGCCCCAATTCGTGCACCACGATCAGGATGCCCAGAGCCAGGGCAAAGGCGGCAAGGGTAAAAAGCAGGCTCATGTTTTAAGTGAAGTGTGAAGAGTGAAGAGTGAAAGGTGAATGGCTGGTATTTCCCTGGCTGTGGATGCTTTGCATAGCGATTTCGCGCGCCAGTTGATCGGCTTGCTGCACGTCTTCCAGGCAAGTTACCGGCCCCGAACTGATCTGCTCCAGCGCATGCTCGATCACCGACGGAATGCCCAGGAAAGGCAGTTTTTCATCGAGAAAGGCCGCCACCGCCACTTCATTGGCCGCATTGAGGATCGCCGGCGCAGTCCCGCCAGAGCGCAGGGCCTGATACGCCAGGTCCAGGCAGCGGAAACGCGCCAGGTCCGGCGCCTCGAAATCCAGGCGGGCGATCTTGAACAGGTCGAGCGGCGAAACGCCTGCATTGATACGTTCCGGAAAACCCAACGCAAAGGCAATCGGGGTACGCATGTCGGGATTGCCAAGCTGGGCCAGTACCGAACCGTCCGCATACTCCACCATGGAATGAATCACGCTCTGCGGATGAACCACCACCTGGATCTGGTCTGCGGGCGCGTCGAACAGCCAGTGGGCCTCGATGACTTCCAGCCCCTTGTTCATCATGCTGGCCGAGTCCACCGAAATCTTGCGCCCCATCGACCAGTTGGGATGGGCACAGGCCTGGGCCGGCGTCACATGTGCCAGCGCGGACAGGGGCTGAGTGCGGAATGGACCGCCGGAAGCCGTGAGCAGGATGCGCGTTACGCCGACGGCATCCAGTCCGCGCCCGAAATCTCGCGGCAGGGACTGGAAAATGGCATTGTGCTCGCTGTCGATCGGCAGCAATTCTGAGCCGCTTTCCCGCACCGCATCCATGAACACGCGGCCGGACATCACCAGCGTCTCTTTGTTGGCGAGCAGAATCTTCTTGCCGGCCCGCGCCGCAGCCAGCGACGGCCGCAAGCCGGCCGCGCCGACAATCGCCGCCATGACGCTATCCACCTGGGGCAGGGATGAGACCCGCTCCAGCGCCTCGACACCATGCAGCACCTCGGTTGCCAGGCCGGCCGCCGTGATTTTCGACTGCAATTGCTGCGCAGCATCCGCGTCCAGCAATACCGCGAATTCCGGTTCGAACTGCCGGCACTGCTGGAACAGTTTATCAACCTGGGAATTTGCCGTCAGCGCAACCACCCGGAACAGTTCGGGGTGGCGTGCAATGACGTCCAGAGTACTGACGCCAATCGATCCGGTGGAACCCAGTACAGTGATTTTTTGTATATCGGCCATGATCAGAAAGTGGAAACCCCTGAAACAAAATAAAGCGCCGCAGCCAGAGGCAAGGCAGAAGTCAAACCGTCAATGCGGTCCAGCACACCCCCATGTCCGGGCAGAATATGGCCACTATCCTTGACCCCCGCCTGGCGCTTGAGCCAGGATTCGAATAAATCGCCCACCACGCTCAAGCTTGCCATGGCCAGCAACAGGGCAAAGCCCGGGCAAGGCACGCCCAGAACACCTTCAAGCGCCAGCCACAGCGCGCCGTACAGCGTCACCCCCAGGAGACCGCCTACTACGCCTTCCCAGGTTTTCCCGGGGCTGATGGAAGGCGCCAGCTTATGTTTTCCGAACCGCCTCCCGGCAAAATAGGCACCAATGTCCGCCACCGACACCACCGCCATCAGGCCGAACAGCAGCGCCGGGCGCATGGCATGAAAATCCATCAGGGCAAACCAGGTGGGAAACAGCACCAGCCAGCCCGTTGCAGCCAGTAGAGCCGGATGGCGCACCTTCCAGCCGAGCAGCAGCCAGGGCAGAGCCAGCAGCAGCCAGAAAGCGATTGCGACGAGGTAGACTTCTTCCACCCGCGTTTTCAGGGAAAAAAAGGCCAGGCCGAATATGAGGGTCAGCGCCAGGTAAGCCCATCGTCCGGCTTTTGGATAAGCGGCGATGGCGCCCCATTCCCAGGCGCCAATGGCAATCACGCCCAGGGTCAGCCAGCCCCAGTAAAGGCTGGGCAGGTAAAACAGCCCGAACAGAACACCGAACAGCAGGGCAAAAGCGGTGATCACACGGGTTTTAAGCATGGCTCTTCAACTGCTCGCTGGTGCGCCCGAAGCGGCGTTCGCGCTGCTGGTAGGAGTGAATCGCGCGGTCCAGTTCTTTAGCATCAAAATCAGGCCACAGCACATCCGTGAAATACAGCTCCGCGTATGCCAATTGCCACAACAGGAAATTGCTGATGCGCTGCTCGCCGCCGGTGCGGATGAACAGATCGGGCTCGGGCGCGTAGGGCATGGAAAGGTAAGGCTGCAAATCGGCCTCGTCAAAACCGGCAGCCAGTTCGGGGCGGGCCCTCAGCATGGCTTGCACGGCCTGCATGATATCCCAGCGGCCGCCGTAGTTTGCGGCGATGGTCAGCGTCAATTTTGAATTGTTCGCGGTGAGCGCTTCGGAATTCCGCACCAGCTCGACCAGGCGCGGTTCAAAACGGGACAGGTCGCCGATGACCTGGAGGCGGACGCCATTCTGGTGCAGCTTGCTGACTTCTTTTTCCAAAGCCAGCATGAAAAGCTGCATCAGGAAGGAAACTTCCTCCTCTGGACGGCGCCAGTTCTCGCTGCTGAAAGCAAACAGGGTGAGGTATTCCACGCCCAGTTCGATGCAGGACTTGACCATCTCCCGCACCGTTTCAACGCCGCGCTTGTGCCCCATGACGCGCGGAAAATGACGCTTCTTCGCCCAGCGTCCATTGCCATCCATGATAATGGCGATGTGGCGGGGAATGTGCGACACCGCGGGAATTTCGCGGGTCGAGCTTTTTGAATGGGCCACTAGATCTGGCTCAAATGGCCATCAACTCAGTTTCTTTGACCTGCAGCATCTTGTCCACTTCCGCCACGTAGCGGTCAGTGATTTTCTGGATGTCATCCTGGGCACGGCGATCATCATCCTCGCTGATCTCCTTGTCCTTGAGCAAATCCTTGAGGTGCGCATTGGCATCGCGGCGAATGTTGCGGATCGCCACTTTGGCGCCCTCGCCTTCGTGCTTGACTACCTTGATCAACTCGCGGCGCCGTTCTTCAGTCAGGGCTGGCATCGGCACCCGTATCAGGTCACCCTGCGAGGCAGGGTTCAATCCCAGGTCTGAATCACGGATAGCACGTTCCACAGCGCCCACCATTTTCTTTTCCCATGGCGCCACGCCGATGGTGCGCGAATCGATCAGCGTCACGTTGGCGATTTGGTTGATCGCCGTCGGGTTGCCATAATAATCGACCATCACGTGATCAAGAATGCCGGTATGCGCCCGCCCCGTGCGCACCTTGGCCAGATCGGCCCTGAGTGCCTCAAGGGATTTCTGCATCTTCTGCTCGGCAGTTTTTTTAAGGTCTGAAATCATATTCAAGCTTCCTTTTAACCCCACCCCCCTTGTCAGGAGCGACTCCCCGATCTCCCCTCCCCGATCTACCCCTCCCCTGAGAAGGGGAGGATGGGAGGGGTTGGGAGGATGGGAGGGGTTGGGATGTGGATTAGCAATAAACCCGCGTGCCTTCGTCCTCGCCCATGACCACGCGCTTCAACGCGCCCGGTTTGAAAATGCTGAACACGGCTAGCGGCATGCTCTGGTCGCGGCACAGGGCCAGCGCGGTCGCATCCATGACCTTGAGGTTGCGGGCAATCGCCTCGTCGAAACTGAGCTGCTGATAGCGCATGGCTTCCGGGTTGGTTTTCGGATCGTCGGTGTAAACGCCGTCCACCTTGGTGGCCTTGAGCACGATTTCCGCTCCGACTTCCATGCCGCGCAAGGCGGCTGCGGTGTCGGTAGTGAAAAATGGATTGCCGGTGCCTGCACCGAAAATCACCACCTTGCCTTCTTCCAGGTAGCGGATGGCCTTGCCGCGAATGTAAGGCTCGGCCACTGCTTCGATGGCCAATGCGGTTTGCACCCGGCTCACCAGGCCAATTTGACGCATGGCGTCCTGCAGTGCGAGGGCATTCATGACCGTGGCCAGCATGCCCATGTAATCTGCGGTGGCGCGATCCATCCCGGCAGCGCCGGGAGCCACGCCACGAAAAATATTGCCGCCACCGATGACCACGCCCACCTGCACGCCCATGCGCACCACTTCGGCCACTTCCCCGACAATGCGATCGATGGTGGGACGGTTGATTCCATAGCTGTCCTCGCCCATCAGGGCTTCGCCGGACAGCTTGAGCATGATGCGTTTGTAGGCGGGGGCGGTCATGGTTTACACCTTCGCTGCGGCAGCGACTTCAGCGGCGTAATCCACCACTTTCTTCTCGATGCCCTCGCCCACGATGAACATCTGGAACGCCGTCACGGTCGCGCCCTTGCTCTTCAGCAACTGCTCGACCGTCTGCTTGCCGTCTTCGGCCTTGACGAAAACCTGGCCCATGAGCGTCACTTCCTTCAGGAACTTCTGCACGGTACCCTCGGCAATCTTCTCCAGCATCGCTTCCGGCTTGCCTGCCTCGCGCGCCTTTTCGATCGCGATGCGATGCTCGGTGGCGATCTCTTCCGGGTTCACGCCGGAAGCATCGATGGACTTCGGCTTGCTCGCCGCGATGTGCATGGCGATGTCCTTGCCCAGTTGCTCGTCGCCGCCGGTGCTGTCCACCATCACGCCGATGCGTGTGCCGTGCAGGTAGGTGGTCAGCTTGCCGGAAGTCTCGGCGCGCACCAGGCGGCGCAGGGCGATGTTCTCGCCCAGCTTCATGATCAAGGCCTGGCGGGTTTCTTCCACGGTCTGGCCGGAAGGCAGCTTGGCAGCAGCCAGCGTGTCGATATCTTCAATCCCCTGCTCGGCGACCATTTGAGCCAGCGCCTTGGCGAAGGCGGCAAAATCTTCGTTTTTGGAGACGAAGTCGGTTTCGCAATTCACTTCCACCAGCGCGCCCTTGTGGCCGTCGGCGCTGATAAAGCTGCCCACGATACCTTCCGCGGCCACACGGCTGGCGGCCTTGTTGGCCTTGGCGCCGCTCTTGATGCGCAGCAGCTCTTCCGCAGCTTTCATGTCGCCGGCCGTCTCGGTCAGCGCCTTCTTGCATTCCATCATGCCCAAGCCGGTCAGCTCGCGCAGTTCCTTAACCATACCTGCGGTAATGTCCGCCATATTCAAACTCCTAGATTTCTTAAATATCCAAAGCTAAAAAAAGGGGCTTCCGCCCCTTTTCTGCGGAAGATCAACCCGCTGCCTGTTCCGCTTCGCTCACCTCGACGAACTCGTCGCCCTTGATGATGTCTGCGATGACCTGGCTGCGGCCTTCCAGAATGGCATCGGCCATGCCCTGAGCGTAGAGGCGAATCGCCTTGCTCGAATCGTCGTTGCCCGGAATCACGTAATCCACGCCGGCGGGCGAGTTGTTGGTGTCCACGATGCCGATCACCGGGATGCCCAGTTTTTTGGCTTCGGTAATGGCGCCGCTTTCATAGCCCACGTCGATCACGAACATGGCATCCGGCAGGCCGCCCATATCCTTGATGCCGCCCAGGCTGCGTTCCAGCTTGACCATTTCGCGCTTGAATCCCAGCGCTTCTTTCTTCGACAGGCGCTCAATGCTGCCATCTTCAATCATGGCCTCCATTTCCTTGAGGCGCTTGATGGACTGCTTCACCGTCTTGAAGTTGGTGAGCATGCCGCCCAGCCAGCGGTAATCAACATAAGGCGCACCGGCGCGTGCCGCTTCTTCCTTGACGATCTCGCGAGCCTGGCGCTTGGTGCCGACGAACAGGATGTTGCCCTTGTTGGTGGCCAGCTTGCGCACGAACTTGACCGCCTCTTCGTACATCGGCAGAGACTTTTCCAGGTTCACGATATGAATCTTGTTGCGGTCACCGAAGATGAACGGGGCCATCTTGGGGTTCCAGTAGCGGGTCTGGTGACCGAAATGGACGCCTGCTTCGAGCATTTGGCGCATAGTTACTGACATGGTAAAACTCCTTTTAAGGGTTAAGCCTCCATCCGTCCGCATGCGACTCCCCGGAAAAATTAGCCGGCGAGCACCCTTAACGGGACAGATGTGCGTATTTCCGCCTTGCGGCGGCATCTAAATTTAGCCGCATCACAAGCCAGCCAAATTGGGCCGCGATAATAGCATATTCAACCCCCGCTATTCAATCGGTCTATGTTCTTTTCTGATTTTCTCGGCCTGCTTCAGCAACTCGCCAATATCGGTATTCCCTACACTCAGCGCCATTTCCAGTGCTGTCAGGCCATTTATGCTGCGCAGATTGGGGTCTGCACCCATACGCAACAGAAACGTGACGCAATCGATGCAGCCCTGTTTAGCGGCCAGCATCAGCGCTGAAAGGCCGCCATCCGTCTGGCTGTCAACCGGCACCCCATAGGCCAGCAGCAGCCTGACCGTGTCGGCATGGCCCGCATACGCCGCATAGATCAGCGAATTCCAGCCCGCGCTGTTGGCGCCAAGCGCCGCACCCTGCGCCACCAGCAGATCGATCAACCGGTTATGGCCATTGTAGGCGGCAAGCATCACAGCCGTTTCCCCGTAGAGATTTCTCTGGTACACCCTGGCGCCATGCGCCAGCAAGCGCCGCGCCACTTCAGGCGAACCCTCGCGGGCAGCCATCATCAGGGCGGTGTAACCCTGTTCGTCCTGCACATTGGGGTCCACGCCCTGCCGCAACAGTTGTTCCACGGCCTCCGCATCGCCGTTCTTTATCGCGACAAACATGTTGTCCACGCTTGCGCCCGCTTTGGCGCAAACCGGCAAGGCCAGGACCAGGCAGGGCAACATCAGCCACACGGCAAGGCGTCTCAGAATCAGCATAGCAGGCGCAATCCGTCATAGGCCGGACGCACATTGGCTGGAAGCAGCGCGCTCAATTCGGAAAACTCCAGTTCATGTGTCATGTGTATCAGATAGGTTTCGCGCGCGCCGATTTTTTCCGCCCACGCGACTGCCTCCTCCATGCTGAAATGCGTGGGGTGAGGACGGTAGCGCAGACAGTCCAGCAGCAAATAATCCAGCCCCCGCAGCTTTTCCAGGCTGGCCGGCGAAATATCCGACACGTCGGTCAGATAGGCCATCTTGCCGATGCGGTAGGCCAGAATCTCGTAATGCTTGCCATGCATCACCGGCACCGGCACCACATCCACTCCGCCCGCGACGAAGGGGCCGTCAATCGCATGCGCCTTGAGCACCGGTTTGTCCCAGTGATGCTGTTCGTGGTGCGGAAAAGCGTAGCCGAAACGCTGCACGATGCCCTGCATGGTCGCCTCGTTGCCATACACCGGGATCGGCTGACGCTGGAGATGGCAGAAGCTGCGCAGGTCGTCGAGGCCGTTGAGGTGGTCGGCGTGGTAGTGGGTGTAGAGCACCGCATCCACGCGGGTGAGTTTCTCGCGCAAGGCCTGCAGCCGCAAATCCGGACCGGTATCCACCAGCAGCACGGCGCCACCCTCCACTTTCAGTGCGATCGAACAGCGCGTGCGCTGGTTGCGCGGGTCGGCTGAAAGACAGGTCTTGCAGCCGCAACCGATCACCGGCGTGCCGGCGCTGGAGCCGGTGCCGAGGAAGACTACCTCCATGCCTCTGCAGCCCGGAACAACTGGAAAAAATTGCGCGTCGTGGCCGCGCCCACTTCCTCCACGCCAATGCCGCGCAAATGGGCGATCTCCTCGGCCACATGGCGCACATAGGCGGGTTCGTTGGTCTTGCCGCGGTAGGGCACGGGGGCCAGATAAGGCGCATCGGTTTCGATCAGCATGCGCTCCAGCGGCACGCACTTAGCCACCTCTTTCAGTTCCAGCGCCTTCTTGAAAGTCACGATGCCGGAGAAGGAAATGTAAAAACCCAGCGCCATCGCCTGCTCCGCCACCGCCAGGCTTTCCGTGAAGCAGTGCATCACCCCGCCCACCCGCTCCGCGCCCTCCTCGCGCATCATGCGCAGGGTGTCTTCCGCTGCTGAGCGGGTATGGATGATGAGCGGCTTGCCGCTGGCCAGCGCGGCACGGATGTGGGTGCGAAAACGCTCGCGCTGCCATTCCAGATCGCCAGTGAGGCGGAAATAATCCAGCCCGGTTTCGCCCACGGCAATCACCTTGGGATGGCTCGCCAGGGCAAGCAGTTGCTCGACATCCGGTTCCGCGCAATCCTCGTGATCGGGATGCACGCCGACCGAAGCGAAGACATTGGGATAGTGCTCCGCCAGTTCGCGGATCTGCGGGAAAGCGGCCAGTTCGACACTGACGCACAGGGCGTGGGTCACCTGGTTGCGCGCCATGGCTTGCAGCAAATCCGGCACGCGCTCGGCCAGGCCGGGGAAATTGATGTGGCAGTGGGAATCGATGAACATAAAATCAGGTGAGGAGTAAGGAGTGAGGGGTGAGGAGGAAAGTCAAAAGCAGCGGGGGGAGGTCACTCCTCACTCCTCACTCCTCACATAGTATGCGTCGGCCGGGTGGACTTGAGGTTGCCGCCCAACAAGCCCTCGATCTTGTTGCGCGCGGCAATGCCGCTTTCATTGTCGGAAAACTGCACGCCGATGCCTTGGGACTTGTTGCCCTGCGCCTCGGGCGGAGTGATCCACGCCACCTTGCCGGCAACTGGCAGCTTGTTGGGGTCATCCATCAGGGTCAGCAGCATGAAGACCTCGTCCCCCAGGCGGTACGCCTTGGTGGTCGGAATAAAGATGCCGCCGCCCCTGAGAAAAGGCATGTAGGCTGCGTACAGCGCCGGTTTTTCCTTGATGCTCAGTGACAGCACCCCAGGGCGTGCAATCGGGGCTCTGCTCTCGGCTTCAGCCATGGTTAGACTCGATCGGGTTCATTAACTGCATATAGGATAACAATAATTGCTCAAGAAACAACTGGGCATTCAGCGGATGATGCACAATTCTTTGCGCCGCCAGCAATTCTTTTTGCAATATCAGTGCGGCAGGCAAGTGGATGCGCGGCGCCAGCGCCTGCACTTCGGCGGCGAAATCCGGCTGGTAGCGGATCATGCCGCTCAAACGGCAGCCAATCAGGTCATAGAGCCATTGCTGCAGCCACTTCACCAGGTTAGACATATCCAGCTTCTCGCTTTTTTCCGCCAGTGCGATGGGATCAAGCGCCTGGGGCCGGGACAGCTGGGACAGGAAACCCCGGCGCAGTTCCTGCAATTCGTCCATGGACATTTCCAGCGCCGCCAGCGGCGCATAGCCTGCCTGCGCCAGAAATGGCGCCGGATCCACCACGCCCTGATGGCGCAGCCAGTCCATGGACTGCTCCGTTGGCGGCACGGCAAAAGCCAGCTTGAGGCAGCGGCTCTGCACCGTGGGCAGCAGGGATTGCGCCTGATGCGTCACGAGCATGATCAAGGTATGCGGCGGCGGCTCTTCCAGGGTTTTCAGCAAGGCATTGGCTGCATTGGTATTCATGGCTTCCGCCGGGTGGATCAGGATCACGCGCATCCCGTCGCGGTGCGTGCTGAGGTTGACCAGCCCGGCCAGTTCACGGATCTGCTCGATCTTGATTTCCTGGCTGGGCTTCTTGCCTTTCGCCGGCTTGTCGTCTTCGGCTTCCGTCAACGCCTCGGGTTCCACGCTGCGGAAATCGGGATGATTCCCTTGCGCCAGCCAACCGCAGGCAAGGCACTTCCCGCACCCCTCGCCGGAGGGTTGCGGCGTCTCGCACAACAAACCCTGTGCCAGGGCGCGAGCGAACTGGAGCTTGCCCACCCCCTTGCGCCCCTGGAACAGCAGGGCATGCGGCAGGTTCTGGCGCATCGCATTGATCTGGCGCCAGGTCTCCATTTGCCAGGGATAGATCGCCATGCGCCTACAACCCGGCCAGCAGGGTTTCCAGTTCAGCGCGGATTTGCGCCACCGTCCGGGTCGAATCAATGACGCGGATACGTTCCGGAAACTGTGCCGCGCGGGTGAGATAAGCCTGACGCACGCGCTGGAAAAAATCCTGCCGCTCCTGCTCGAAACGGTCCAGGGTAGCGCTGGCGGTGAGGCGCTGGCGCGCCACTTCAAGGGGCACATCGAAAAGCAGGGTCAGATCAGGCTGCAGACCCTGCTGAACCCAGTCTTCCAGAATGCGCAGACGTGACTCCGGAATGCCTCGGCCGCCACCTTGGTAGGCGAAACTGGCATCGGTAAAACGGTCGGAAATAACCCATTTCCCCATCTCAAGCGCTGGCAGGATGACCTGTGCCAAATGCTCGCGCCGCGCGGCAAACATCAGCAGCGCCTCGGTCTCCAGGTGCATGGCGTGGTTGAGCAGCAGGCCGCGCAGGGTTTCCCCCAGCGGCGTGCCGCCCGGCTCGCGCGTCACTACCACCCTCAGGCCGCATTGCATCAGAGACTCAGCCAGCCAGTCGAGATGCGTGCTCTTGCCCGCCCCGTCGATGCCTTCCAGGGTAATGAATTTGCCTTTAATTTTGCGCTCCTGACCTGCGATTTAATTGATAGCGTGCCACAGCCAGATTGTGCTCCTCCAGGCTGCTCGAAAATTTGTGCGTGCCGTTGCCCTTGCCGACAAAATAAAGCGCCTTGGTCGCCGCCGGGTGCACAGCCGCCTGCAAAGCCCCCCAGCCCGGCATGGCGATCGGGCCCGGCGGCAAGCCGAGTCGGGTATAGGTATTATACGGCGTATCGGCCAGCAGGTCGGCGCGGCGAAGGTTGCCGTCGAAACCGTCTCCCATGCCGTAAATCACGGTCGGGTCGGTCTGCAGACGCATATTGATGCGCAGGCGGTTGACGAACACCCCGGCGATCATCGGCCTCTCAAACGCCTGCCCTGTTTCCTTCTCGATGATGGAGGCCATGATCAGGACTTCGTACGGGGTATGGTAGGGCAGCAGGGGATCGCGCTCCGCCCACGCGGCCTCAAGGCGTTTCTGCATCGTCTGGTAGGCGCGCCTGAGGATATCCAGATCGCTCATGCCGCTGCTGAAATAATAGGTGTCGGGGAAGAACAACCCCTCCGCCAGCGTTTCCCGCGCGCCAATTCTTTCCAGGATTTCCTGTTCGGCCATGTGTTCCGAATCGTGGCGAATCGCCGGATGTTCGTTCAATGCCTGGCGCATGCGCTTGAAGTTCCAGCCTTCGATCAGGGCAATTTCGCTCTGGCTCACGTCACCGCGGGTGATCATGCGGAACAACTGGAGCGGGGTGGGATTGGTTTCCAGATAATAATTGCCGGCCTTGAGTTCCCCAGCCTTGCCCAGCACGCGCACCAGCACGGTGAAACTCCAAGGCTCTTTCAGCACATTGGCGTCCACCAGCTGGCGCGAAACGCTGCGCAGGGAGCTGCCATGCTTGAGAGTGAAGCCATGAGGGGTGCTAGGCAATTGCAAGGGCGTGGCGACAAAATAGATTGTCCACCCTGCCGCCAGCAGCATCACCAGCACGGCAAGCCGAAACAGGCTTTTAATCATCCCGTTCTTCCATTAAAAGCCTCAAGCTCTTGCTGACCTCACCGCCGCCCCACACCCGGCCGTTAAATTCCCGCACGTGCCACACGCCGATCACACTGTTGCATAGCATCACCTCCTCCGCCGCCATCAAGGCATCCAGCGAAAGCGGCGCAACCAAGGCCGTCAGGCCCAGTTCCACAGCAAAAGCCAGAATGCGCTCGCGCTGCACCCCCGCCACGCCACAGCGGCTCAAGTCCGGCGTGTGAAGGCTCCCGGCACGATAACAGAACACATTGCTCATGGTGCCTTCGATCACGCCACCCGCCTCGTCCAGCAGTATCCCTTCCGCAATCGCAGCGTCATTCCACTCCATCCGTGCCAGCACGTTTTCCAGCCGGTTGAGGTGCTTGATCCCGGCCAGGCGCGGCTGGCTTCCCAGCCGCAGGCTGCACAGGCGCGCTTTCACGCCGCGCGTGACATGGCTGTCGGGATAGACAGGCAGGGGACTGGCCGCAACGATGCGGGTCGGCATGGCGTCCGAGATCACGGCGTAACCCCGCGCGCCCGGCCCGCGCGTGACGATGATCTTGGCCACGCAATCCGGCGGCAATTGCGCCAGCTCCGCCGCCAGCGTGGCAGCATCGGGACAGCGCAGGCCGAGCGCCGCGCAATCCGCCGCCAGCTTGGCATATTGCCGCGGCCAGCAGCGGGAAACGCCCCCCACCCGTTTCAGGGTGCGGAACACGCCATCGCCATAAAGCAGGCCGCGGTCGTTGGCAGGAACGGCATCAGAAGGAATGCCATCGATCAGCGTCATGAAGTCCATGCGGTTTGAAAAAACCACATTCTACCTGCATGTTGCCCAAACGGGTTTCAATCCGCCGGGTAAGACACCCAGTGGCGGCCAGTTGCCGGGGCCTGGGCGATTCCAACGGCGCGGGCACCCACCCCATGGGAAAGCCTAGTGTAGTTGTTGCACGCTAAACGGCACTAGCTCGCCGCCTGCTGCACCGGAAGCCATATTCTGAATGTCGTGCCCGTGCCGACTTCGCTCTCCACCTCGATTCTGCCGTTGTGCTTGTCGATGATGCCGTAGGAAAGCGACAGCCCCAGCCCGGTGCCCTTGCCCACCGGCTTGGTGGTGAAGAAGGGGTCGAAAATCCGCTTCAGGTTCTCGGGCGCGATGCCCTTGCCGGTATCGGAAAATTCCACCCGCACCATGCCGTTCTCGGCCCCGGTGCGGATCGTGATCCTGCCGCGCCCGCCCTCGCCGATGGCTTGGGAGGCATTGACCAGCATGTTCATGAACACCTGGTTGAGCTGGGAGGCGAGGCACTCCACCTGGGGAATGTCGCCAAAATCCTTGACCACCTCGGCTTTGTACTTGATTTCATTGTTGACCACGTTAAGCGTGCTGTCGATGCCCTTGTGCAGATCGACCCATTGCCATTCCGCCTGGTCGACATGGGAGAAATCCTTGAGATCCTGCACGATGCCCTTCACCCGCACGATGCCCTCGCTGGATTCACTGAGCAGGTCGCGCACGTCCCCCTTGAGGTATTCCCAATCCGATTCCAGCTTCAGCGCGCGGATTTCCTGCAGCAAGGCCTGGTCGGCGAGGGAGGGTTCGGCGCGTTCATAGGCTTCAATCATCCTGAACAGTTTTTCCACGTACAGTCCCAGGCTGCCCAGGTTGGAATTGACATAGCCGATGGGATTGTTGATCTCGTGCGCCACGCCGGCGGCAAGCTGGCCGATGGAAGCCATCTTTTCCGATTGCAGCAACTGGTTGTGGGCCTGCTCCAGCTTCCTGATCAGCGCTTCCTGCTCTTCCTTTTCATGCTGCAGCGCCGCCTCCGCCTGCACGCGCGCGGTGATGTCGCGGAAACTCAGCACCCGGCCCACCTTGGCCTCGCCGGGATCCTGCGGCGGGGAATAGCTGTCGATCACCCTGCCATCCATGCAATGGAAGGTGGCGTGGCATTCTTCATCGGGGTGCTGGCGCAAATACTCCATTTTCTTCACGAATTCGGCAGGCTCGCTGAGCTGGCCGAGAAAATGCTGCATCAAGCGCGCATGGTCCCAGAATGCCAGCAGCTCGTCCGGCACGCCCCACATCAGCGCAAACCGCTGGTTGAAGCGCACGATCCTGGCGTCCCGGTCCAGCACCAGGATGCCGTCGGCGGTTGATTCCAGGGTGGTGCCGAGCAGCGACAACAATTGTTCGAGCTGCCCCTCCGCGCGCTGGCGCTCGGCCAGCTCGGTACGCAGCTCGCTATTGCGCTCGGTCAGCTCTTTCGACATCAGATCCAGCGAGCGCTCTATCATCAGGCGGTCGGCATCGGCGCTTTCATAGGCATCGCTCACCGCCGCCAGCAGCATCGTCAACCCCTCCGGCATGGCGGCGTTGGCATCGAGAAAGCGCTTGATTTGCCGTTGCAGCAGACGGTGCATGGCTCAATTTTCCGAAAAAGTGGTAAGAGTCATGGCCTGATTGTGCAGTTCGCAACGGGTAACCGCGCCGTGCGGGCAAATCTCGCCATAGGAATAGAATCCGGTCAGCGCCGCGCCCTCGCCCAGCACCTCGCGCACGCCCTCGACCTCTTCCTCGATGCGCTGCTTCAGCACCAGCTTGCGCCCCACGCAACTGATCAGGATCGCCAGCTCGGCCGGGGTTCCGCCCATGGTTTCATGGCCAGCCCGTGCGGCGTCGCTCGCGCCATCGATGAGGCGGTCGAAATTGGCCTTCATCAGGCGGGCATGGGCACCTTCCGGCATGTCGCCGGCAAAGGTCATGCTGAGATCCTCCTCATTCACCGCCAGCACGGTGCGCACCACGTCATAGCTTCCGTTCTGCTGGCGCAGGGCGAGCGGAAACAGCAAGCCGGCCGCCGGCAATCCGGCCGCGTGCTCACCCAGGTAGCGCTTGTAGAGCGCCAGCGCAGACTGGCCGTCGAGTTCATACAGCACGTTGCCGCTGGAGCGGGTGATGAGGCGTTCCGGGCCGAAGGGGTCCCAGCCGCCGAGCGAGCCGTAGCCCACCCGGAGGCGCTCGCCATGGAAGCCCAGCGCGGCGATCCGGCCCGGCGCGGGCTCGCCGCCCGCCCACACCAGGGTATGCTGGAAGCGGCTGCCGTCCCCGGCCAGCCCGCCGGTCGCGGCGACGTCGGCGGGCAGGTGGTCGCGCAGGCCTTTCACCAGTTCGCTGCCGTTGACCAGCAAGCCATCGGACAGCACCAGCACATGGCGCAGGCCGCTGGTGCAGAGCGTGGCGGCCAGCATTTTTCCCGCGTCGTAGCTATTGCCGCCGGTGAGTTCAGTCACCGCCAGCTCCAGCCGCGTATCCTCGAACTGCACCGCCGCAAGCGTCAAGGAATCATCCCTGACCCGCGTGCCGCAGATCTCGCCCGCCGTGGAGCAGCCGGTAATCAGCGCACCGGGAAAATCCGCGCGGATGGCGTCCAGCACCGGCTTGCGCGCCAGGCAATCCGGCGCGCCGAACACCAGCACCCAGTGCGCCGCCTGGCCGACCCGGCCCTCGCCCTCATGCCGCCAGCCCTCATGTTCGGTCCAGTAACGCTGCTCGATTTTCATCCTGATCACCCCGCTAGGGTAGTGTTTCACGCCAAATGGCACATTCAGCGCGTTCCCGCCCGTGAATCTTGCCACGGAACGGCTCGCCGAGGGAAGGCTTGCGGCGGCTCACTGCGGGCGGATTGCAGTCCTGCCACAGGACAATCGGCGCCGTTCTGTTTGAGCAACAGCAGCTTGGGTTAGGCGCGCTCCGGGCGCGGCAGATGCGCGCTCATGGTTTGCGGTAGATTGCCGGGGCGACCGCCTGGAGCGTATCCACAACACCGTTGAGGCTTTCCGAATGGCCGATCAGAAAATGGCCACCTGCCCTGAGCAGAGGCAGCATGCGCTGCACCACCTGGCGCTTGGTTTCAATATCGAAATAGATCATCACGTTGCGCAGGAAGATCAGATCGAACTCGCCCAGCGACGGCAGTTGTTTGCTCAAGTTAAGCTGCATGAAATTCACCCGGCCGCGCAACTTGCCTTCCACCTGCAGGATTCCCTGCTGAGAACCGACCCCTTTCAGGCAATAGCGCGACAGATATTCGCGCGAAATACCACTGGTGCGCTCGAGCGGATAGTGCCCGGCGCGCGCCTTGCCGAGCACCCGCGTGCTGATGTCGGATGCCACCACTTCCCAGGGGCCATCGCCGAGCAGGTCGGCCAGCACCATGGCAATACTGTATGGCTCCTCGCCGCTGGAGCAGGCCGCGCTCCACACCCTGAAAGGCCGCCCCGGTTTGTGTCCAGGAAGGATTTGCTGGCGCAGGAAATCGAAATGCTTGGGCTCGCGGAAAAAATAGGTTTCGTTGGTGGTGAGCAGATCGACTGCCGTCTGAAGCTCTTCTTGGTGATGCCTGTCGGTCAGCAGATTGAAATATTCGCCATAACTGCGCATGTGATGTTGGGCCAGGCGTTTTCCCAGGCGGCTACACACCAGCGCCTTCTTGGCCGGGGATAGGCTGATTCCGGCAAGCTGGCGAATCAGCCGCTGAAATTGGGTAAATTCCTGGTCGGAAATCGGAACCGCTTCCATTTTTCACCTCCAAAATACGCTCTGCTGTCATTGCGAGCGTAGCGAAGCAATCTGATTTTGGTCGTTGCGTTCAGCAAAACAAGATTGCTTCGCTACGCTCGCAATGACAAGGTTGGGCACGCTGTGCTTTGCCCAACATGCCTATTTCAAACCCACGTCCAGGTCGCTCAGCCAGTTGATGAAACGCTTCACGTCCTGCCCCTGATAGATGGCGCCATGTTGCGGGCACAGCATGTCGATCTCCATGCCATCCACTCGCCGGCACCATCTCTGCTTGGCCTCGTTCGAACCCATCCAGCGGCGGTGAAAGCCCTCCGCGTGGCGGATATGCTTGCTGAAATTTCCGACGAACAGCGCGGCCTCGCCGGGTGGCAGCAAGGCCGCGCCCACGTCGCCGCTGAAAAGAATCCTCGCCTTCGGATCGTAGAGATGAAAATTGCCCGAGGAATGCAGGTAATGGGCCGGCACAGCCTCCAGGCTCAGCCCGTTCAGCGCCAGCGTCATGCCCTCGTCGGGAAGCTTGACGAAGGTATCGGCATTGCCGCCGAAATGCGGGATGAATTCCGCCCACAGCCAGCTCAGGTAGCACTTCAGCTCCGGATTGAAATCCAGCCACAGCCCGAGCGAGGAAATCACGTCCGGATCCTGGTGCGAGGCGAAGATGTGGCGGATGTTTTGCGGGTCGAATTCGGTGCTGATGGCCGAAAACACCGCGGAAAAGACTTCCATCCCGCCCGGGTCGGTAAGAATCGCCTGGTTGCCGTTGATCACCAGGTATTCGTTGGTGTCGATCAGAAAATCAGGCTTTTGCGGGTCACGCGAAATCGCCGCCCACTTGTGTCCGCCGTCCTCGTAGATATAAGTATTTTTCTTCATTTTTACCTCAACTCATCTCGCTTCTGAGCGCCTTGATGATGGCAAGAATGCTTTCCACCGTCTGCTCGATCTGGTTCGACACCTGTTTCAGCGATGCCGTCATGTCCCCGCCATAAACCGCCTCGATCTTGGCGCTGCGCGACAGCGCGCCGCCCATTTCGCACAGCTGCAGCGCCCGGCCGAGCAGCATGGACAGGCGCCTCCAGTCCCGCTTCACCTTTTCTCCGCCGGCCGCCAGCTCCGCCTCCTTGCGCGCCAGGACCGGCGTCAGCAAGCGCTTTGCGCTGTCGCCGCCGTGCATGGCCAGGGCGAAATGGCGCTGAACCCGTGCCTGTTTCAGCAGCTGGGTAACGCCCTTGAGCAATTCAAAAATTGGCGCCTCAAGGTCGATCATGAAATGCTCCAGCTTGCCGCTGAAAACCCGCAATTCCGATGACACCACGCCGAAGCCGCGCGATTTTTCCCCCGAGCGCTTCGCGGTCAGCATGGCGTTCAGGGCCACCAGGTTCACCTCGGAGGAAATCCGCACCACTTTCTTGATTTCCTCGTTGATCCTGACCACGCGGTGCAGATCGGCCGCCGCCTCGCTCACGATATCCTTCATGTCCTGCTCCTGTTACCCATTGGAACCCAAGCCCCTCCGTGGGAGCGGCGCCCTCGCCGCGATTTCCCCCGCCTTCGCGCCGGGGCGGCACTCCTACATCTCCGTGCCGATCTGGCTCAGCATGGTCATTTCGTCAATCGACAGGACGTGGTTCACGTTCAGGATAATCACGAATTTACCATTGATTTTCCCCATGCCCTGGATGAAATCGGTACGGATCACCGCGCCGAAGGAAGGCGCCGGCTCGACCTCCTGTGCGGGTATCTCGAGTACCTCGTTGACGGTATCCACCACCACCCCGATATCCTGAAGTTCGCCCTCGGACTCGATTTCGATAATGACGATGCAGGTGCGGCGGGTGATTTCCGTGCTTGCCCGTCCGAAGCGGGCAGACAGGCCAATCACCGGCACCACGCTGCCGCGCAGGTTGATCACGCCGCGGATGAATTCCGGCATCATCGGCACCGTGGTGAGATGGCCGTATTCAATGATTTCCTTGATATTGAGAATCGGGATGGCGAACATTTCCCCTCCCAGCATGAAAGTCAGGTACTGGTTCTGATCCTGCTCCATGCCGGGAACCGCGGCCTGCTGATCCGTTTGCACCAGTGCGCCCATGTTTCCCCCTAAAACCTGACGAATTCGAGTTCATCGAGTGAGACAGCGGCGGGCGTGGCGGGAAACTGCGCTTCCCGATGCGCCGGGCGCGGCTCGCCGCCTGCTTTCGCGGTTTGCCGCTCGCGTGGTTTTCTTTCCGGCACGGCACCGCCCGCGACCTTGAAGAATGCCATCAGCTCCTGCAACTGCCCCGCCTGGCCGTTCATTTCCTCCGCAGTCGCCGCCAGCTCCTCGGAAGCGGAAGCATTTTGCTGGGTAATCTGGTTCATCTGGTTCATGGCGGTGTTGATCTGCCCGACCCCTGCGGTCTGTTCCTCCGAGGCGGCGGTGATTTCCTGCACCAGATCGGAAGTCTTGTTGATCGAGGGCACCATTGCATCCAGCAGCTTGCCGGCCAGTTCCGCCTGCATCACGCTGTCTCCCGCCAGCTCGCCGATTTCCTGTGCCGCCACCTGGCTGCGCTCGGCCAGTTTGCGCACTTCCGCCGCCACCACCGCGAAGCCCTTGCCGTGCTCGCCGGCCCGTGCGGCTTCAATGGCCGCATTCAGGGCCAGCAGATTGGTCTGGTAGGCGATGTCGTCGATGATGCCGATCTTCCCGGCGATCTGCTTCATCGCGCTGACAGTTTCCTTCACCGCGGCGCCGCCCTCGGTGGCTTCCTTCGCCGCCTTGGCCGCCATGCCGTCGGTCACCTTGGCGTTCTCGGTGTTCTGGCTGATGGAAGCGGACATCTGCTCGATCGAGGCGCTGGTTTGCTCCACGCTGGCCGCCTGCTCGCTGGTCGCTTGGGAGAGCGACTGCGCCGTGGCGCTGATCTGGTCGGATGCGCCGGTAAGCGAATCCGCCGCGCTGCGCACCTCGTCGATGGTGGCGGAGAGTTTTTTCACGGTATCGTTGGTGGCGTCCTTGAGCCGCTTGAAACTGCCGTAATACTCGCGGTCGATGGTCTGGGTCATGTCGCCCTGGGAAACCAGCTCGATCACCCGGATGCTTTCATCGATGACATCCTCGGCCACCCCGGTCAGGTTGTTGATGCCCTCGCCCAGCGCCTTCATGAAGCCTTCCTTGCCCTCCATGGCGATGCGCTGCGACAGGTCGCCAGCCACGGCCGCGTCCACGATGTGCTTCACCTCCTCCTCCACCCTCACTTCCTCGGTCGCATCGATCCACTCCACCGAGGCGCCCAGGCGCTGGCCGCCCGCGTTGAACACCGGGTTGGCGGCAAGACGGAAAGTGCGTCCGCCGATCTTGATGGCCGCCTTGTAGGTGGCGGTGAAGGACTTCAGCAATTGCCGCTGGTGCGCCGGATTCTTGTGGAAACCGTCGATATTGGTACCCAGCAGATTGTCGGCGCTGAAATTCGGCAGATCCTTCCTGATGTCGGACTCGGCGTTCTTCAGCATGTCCCGCACGGCCTTGTTGAGGTAAATGATGTTGAGGTCGTTGTCGGCGATCATCACGCCGGTGGAAGCATTGTCGAGCGCGTTGGTGATGCGCAGCGACTCGTCGGCACGGCGCTTGGCGTCGTTGACCTCGAACCCCAGCTTGATCTGCATGGACTTGAGGGCGGTCAGAACCTTGCCGATTTCGTCCTCGTGGCTGACTACGATGCGGTTGTTGTAATTACCCTGGGATATCTGGTTGAAATAACCGATGGTCGCCGCCAGCGGGCGGGAAATAGCGCGGATCACCAGGAGCGCGATGAAAGCAGCCAGCAGCACGGCAATGGCGATGGCCGCGACAATCTGGTTGCGCAGGGCGCTGTAGTTGCCTAGCGCCTGCTCATAGTCCTGCTTGCCTTCATCGAGATACAGTTTCTTCAAGGCCTCGACACCTTCGCCGACCGGTTGGTAAAGCGGGCGGACTTTTTCCACCGCCAGTCTGTTGGCCTCTATGATATTGTTGGCGCGCAGGGCGGCAACGGCGGGTTTCAGCCCTTCCTTGACGAACTTTGCCCGGTCCTCGGCAAATTTATCGGCCAGTTTTTTCTCTTCCGGGGCAAGCCGGGTATCAGAGTACGCTTTCCATATAACGCTGATTTCCCCGATATTCTTTTCGATCACCTCGGCATTCTTGTTGATTTCTTCCGCGGTGGGCGTGACCAGGGAAGCCGCGATAAGGAGGCGGTTTTGCAGCAGCATTCTCTGGATTTCGGTTATCTGGCCCAAGGGGACGGTGCGGTCCTGATAGATGCTCAGCATGCTGTCGTTGGCCCGGCTGATGCCGAACATGCCGTAGGAGCCGATCGCAATCATGCCCAGGCAGAGGAAAGCGGCCAGGAATATCAGCCGCGCCTTGACGGAGATATTTTTAAAAACATTCAATTTATCGAGGAAACCGCAGCGCACCGCTTTCCCCTCCCTGATCTGAAGCTTGCCGGCCCGCCCTTCGCGGAACAGCCGGTAGGCGGCATCCGCCGCCTCGACCTGCGCGCGGGTGGGCTTGCTGCGCACCGACATATAGCCCACCACCTGGCCATTCTCGCGGATCTGCGTGGCATTGGCCTCGACCCAGTAATAATCGCCGTTCTTGCAGCGGTTCTTGACCATGCCGGTCCAGGGCTTGCCGGCCTTGAGCGTCGCCCACAGGTCGGCGAAGGCTTCCGACGGCATGTCGGGATGACGGATATAGTTATGCGGCTGGCCAACCGATTCCTGCTCGCTGTAACCGCTCATTTCGCAGAAATAAGGGTTCACATAAGTAATGATGCCCTTGAGGTCGGTCTTGGAAACGATCGTCTCGCCGTCCCTGAACTCACGTTCCACGCTGGTTACCGGCATGTTGGTTCGCATTGCTTTTTCCCCTTTTTATTAACCTGGACCTTTAACCCGATATTTCGGGCTGTCCCCGTTCAGGGCACCCCCGCCGGGAATGGATGCTTCGCATCTCATTCCGGCGAGAAAGCCCGACCTACATCTGTGTAAGCACGCCGCGCCTACATCTCATGCCGAAGCCGGGATGCGTTTTTGTCCGCCTTGCGCGCCGCTCGCCACTTCCTGCACCAGCGCCGGCACATCCAGGATCAGCGCCACCTCGCCGCTGCCCAGGATGGTTGAGCCGCTGATGCCGCGCAGATGGCTGAATATCTTGCCCAGCGGCTTGATCACGGTCTGGAACTCGCCCAGCAACACGTCCACCACCAGCCCTGCCTTTTGCCCGCCGTACTGCACCACCACGATATTTTCGCAGCGGCCCACCTTGCCCTCGATCTCGAATAGTTGCCGCAGCCGCAGGAAGGGCAGCACCGTGCCGCGCAGGTTGATGTAATTGCTCTCGCGCGTTTCGCGCCGCTCCGCCTCGGACAGTTCGATGCATTCCGTCACCAGGTCGAGCGGCACCACGAACGAAGAGCCGCCCACGCCCATGAGGAAGCCGTCAATGATCGCCAGCGTCAGTGGCAGGCGAATTTTCATGGTGGTGCCGGCACCCGGCGCGCTGTCGATCTCGATCAGGCCGCGCAGCGCCTCGATATTGCGCCGCACCACGTCCATGCCGACGCCGCGCCCGGAGATGCTGGTCACCGCCTCGGCGGTGGAGAAGCCGGCCTCGAAGATCAGGCCGTACACCTCCTGGTCGGAGAGATGCTGGTTCGGGCCGACCAGGCCGCGCTCGATACCCTTGGCCAGCAGCTTGTCGCGATTGAGGCCGCCGCCGTCGTCGCCGACCTCGATCACGATGCTGCCCGACTCGTGGTAGGCATTGAGCTTCACCGTGCCCTTGGCCGGCTTGCCGTGCTGCCGGCGCAGCTCGGCGGACTCGATGCCATGGTCCATGCTGTTGCGCACCAGGTGCATGAGCGGATCGCCGATTTTTTCCACCACCGACTTGTCCAGCTCGGTTTCGCCGCCGCTGATCACCAAGCCGATGTCCTTGCCCAGGTCCTTGCTTACGTCGCGCACCACGCGGTGGAAGCGGTTGAAGGTTTCTCCTATCTGAACCATGCGCAATTGCAGCGCGCCGTCGCGAATTTCCTCCACCAGCCGCGACATGGTCGAAGTCGCCTCGTGCAGTTGAGCGTCGCGCGAGCGCTGCGCCAGCAGGCCCGCCGATGCGCTGGCGATGACCAGTTCGCCCACCAGGTTGATGAGTTCGTCGAGCTTGTCGGCATGGACGCGGATATAACGGCTTTCCTGCGCCTTGTTGTCGCGCGCCTGCTTCTGCTTGTTCAGCGCGGCATCCACCAGCTCCGGCTGCACACGGCCTTGCTCGATCAGTATTTCTCCAAGCGCAGGAACGGTTTCCGGCTGGCCTTCGCTTTCCGCTGAGGTAGACAGCAGGCTTTGCAGGAACAGGCATTCATCCATCTCCTTCTGGGTGAGCGCCCCGCTTTTCACCAGCAGATCGCCGAGCCGAATCTTGTCCTCGGGCAGTTCGTTGATGAGCTGGATATATTCCTCGACGCGGCTGTGCGGCGGCAGGATACGCAGATTGCAGTCGTCGCGCACGAATTCGAACACGCCCTCGATGGCGGCCTTGTCGGCATCGCTGCGGAAATCGATTTCAAAACCGAGATAACTGCATTCCGGGTCCATCTCCTCCGCTGGTGGCATGGCATCCGGCAGTGTGCTCACATTGACGATCTCGCCCAGGGTGGCGAGATAGCGCAGGAAGGATAGCGGGTCCATGCCATTTTGCAGCACGCCCCGGCCAAAGCGCAGGGAGATATGCCAGGTATCGCTCTCCACCAGGCCGCCGCCGCTTGATTGCAGCGGTGTTTCTCGCTCCACGGCTATAGCGGTCTGGGCAACCGGTGCGCTGCTGCCGGGCTGGGCGCCAAGGTAAGCGCGCAACTTCCGCAATAGCGCCTCGCCGCTGGCAAGTGTCGCCGTGTCGGGCTCGCCGCCTTGCGCCGCGACCTGCTCCACCAGGTCGCCGATGTGATCGCCGGCTGAGAGCAGCAGCGCGATCAGCTCGCCATCGACCGCGATCTCGCCGTTGCGCACCTTGTCGAGCACGTTCTCGGCCACATGGGTAAAGGCGACAATCGCATCCAGGCCAAACAGCCCGGCCGAGCCCTTGATGGTATGCGCGGCGCGGAACACGGCGCCAATCGCTTCCTTGTCGTCCGGTTCGGATTCCAGGTTGAGCAGCGCCTCCTCCATTGCCTGCAACAGTTCGCGCGCCTCCATGAGGAAGGTTTGCAGGGCTTGATCCATGTTCATGCAATTCTCCCCATTCTGATCACTGCAAAGGGCGCAAAGATTCACAAAGGAAAGAGCAAAACCCTTCCTGCCTTCGCGTTACTTCGCGCCCTTTGCGGTAAATTATTTTTGATTTGGACATTGAATCAACCCTGAATCACCACCGGGTCGCCGAAATAGGCTGCCATGTTGAACAGATCCATCACTTCCAGCGTGGCCGGGCTGTGCTCCACCAGGCGCAGCGGGTGCCCAAGCCTTGCCGCCTCGCGCTTGGCCAGCACCAGCAGCTGGAAGCCGGCTGTGTCCATTTCGCTCACCCCCGCCAGGCTGATTTCCATCTCGGTGCAGTCATGAAGACACTGCATCAGCCCCTGCTTGAGTTCCAGCGCCTGATAGATGGTCATCTCGCCTTCCACCTTGACGCGGTAAATACCGTTTTCTACTTGATGCGAAACCATGACTACTCCTTGTGGTGAAGCGTGAAAATTGAAGCCGCTGCGCTGTGAAATGTGAAACGCCCCTTCACCCTTCACTTTTCACTTTTCACATTCACGGCATGATCAGCTTCGACACCGCAGCCAGCATCTGCGAAGGCTGGAACGGCTTCACCATCCACGCCTTGGCGCCCGCCGCCTGGCCGCTGGCCTTCTTGTCCTCGCCGGCCTCGGTGGTCAACATGATGACCGGGGTGAATTTGTAGCTGGGCTGCTGCTTCACGTTCTTGACGAAGGTGAAGCCGTCCATGTTGGGCATGTTGACGTCGCTGATGATGAGATGAATTTTCTGGCCGTTGAGCTTGGCCAGGCCGTCCTTGCCGTCGCACGCCTCGATCACTTCATACCCGGCGCCACGCAAAGCGATGCTGACCACTTGGCGCAAGGAAGCCGAGTCGTCTACGATTAACACTGTCTTGGACATGATGCTCTCCCGCTAAAAAAAGGTGATTTCCGCTGTATCCGCCGCCGCTTTCGCCTTGCCACTCTGATGAATGGAACGCTGCTCGCAGGTGGTATAGGTTTTCTCCATCTCCTCCAGCCACGCCCTGACATTCATCGGCGGCGCGCGGCCATGGTCGTCGCGCGCCTGCCGGTAGCGGTCTATTTCCCGATGCAGCTCGTCCAGGTTGGTGTGCACATGTTCGAGAATCTGGCTCATGCGATCCTGGAACTGGAGCGCCACCAGCACATCGGAAATTTCCGCCTGAATCCCGGCACTTTCGGCGCGCAGCACCTCGGCGGATTGAACGAGTTGCGAGGCGAGGCTGTTGAAACGGGCCAGCACATCCTGAATGGACTGCTCCGACTCCTTCACGGCTTCCTGATCGTGGGCCGCGGAGATTTCCGCCGCGCTTGATACTGACTGGATCGCGGCATTGATGATTTCCACCTTGTCCGCCATGCGCTTCCCGGTTTCGGAGGACAGACTGGAGAGCTTGCGCACTTCATCCGCCACCACGGCAAAACCCCGCCCCGCCTCGCCCGCGCGGGCCGCTTCAATCGCCGCGTTGAGCGCCAGCAGGTTGGTCTGGGAAGCAATCGCCGCCACCTCGGCGGCCATGCGTTTCAGTTCCTCGTTATAGCCGGTCAGGCCGCGCACCGCGGCCAGCATCTCGCCACGGCTGACCAGCGCGGACTTGAGATACCTGACCACCGTCGCCAGCTCGCGCTCGCTTTGATGCAGAATCTCCACCGCGCCGCCGCCCTCCTCTCCGGACGCGGAGCGGGAAGCGGCCACGGCCTTATCCAGATTATCCACGATGCCGGAAAAACGCCGGGTCAAAGCCATGATCGCCTCATCGGACTGTCCGCGCGCGGTTTCCACCTGCTTCGCCAGGATCGGCAGCACCCCGCCGCATACCTGCTCCAGTCCTTCCACCCGCTGCCGGGCACCGGCTTCCTGCTGCACCCGCTCGGCATCCAGGCGTTCCGCCGCGACCAGGGCGGCAACGGCGGAAGCGTTCTGATGGCTCGCCCACCAGCCCAGCGCGCCGCCAAGCCCCAGCAAGGCTAAAGCGCCTGCCATGGCAGCGGCGCTCGCTTCGCCGCTGCCGAGCAGCACCGCCCCGCCCAGCGCGCCGATCAGGAGTGGAGCGCCCGACACCAGCCAGCCGTTTTTGATTTCTCTGCTATTCATGACTTAACTCTCAGACTAACGCCAGATTTGGAGGAATGATCGGAGCATGCCAGTTCGCTCAACACTTCCCGCACCTTGGGGAACTCGGTGGCCTTGTCAAAAAAATAATCCGCGCCGGCAACGGAGTAACGCAACCGGTATATGGCCGTTGCGCAATCGCACAGCATGATGACGCGGGTGGCGGGATAGTGGTGCTTGATGAATTGCAGCACACCCAGGCCGGAGCCCTTGGCAAGTTGCACATCGAGAACCACCACCTGCGGAGGCCGCTTCATCTGAGCCTGCTCAAGGTAACCTTCGAGCGCGCTGCAGGTGTCATTCGCCATGCCGGCCAGCTTGACCCCATCGACATCAGCGATCATTTCACGCAAAGCTTCGCGCACGCTGTCCGAACCATCTGCAATAAATACGTTTATCATTTTGTCAGCCACTATCCAGAGCACTTTTAACCGCTTATTTCACGCTGTCATGTTGCCTCGAATCGGGCGAGGAAAATATCGGGCGAAAAAGGATAATTGAGTAGGAGGCAGAAGAAGGCGCCTGTAGGAGCAACACCTACAGACGGTAGGACAACATCAGGACAGCAGGATGGGGTGGCGGCCTGAGGCGCTTACCCCTGGCCTGTGCGGCCGGGAGCAGGCCAAGCTACACGAGCTGGTGGGTAATGGCGTAGTGGGTCAGCTCGGCATTGTTTTTCAGCCGCATCTTGCCCAGGATCCTGCTGCGGTAGGTGCTGATGGTCTTGACGGAGAGGTTCATTTCCTCGCCGATGCCGGACACGGTTTTCCCCGAGGCAAGCTGGAGCAGTATCTGGTATTCCCGGTCGGAAAGCGCGGCATGAAGCGAGGCGCTGTTGCCGCCCCCGACTTCCTCGGCGAGCATGTCGGCCACGCCGGCGCTGATGAATTTTTTCCCCGATGCGACCCTGCGGATCGCGTCCACCAGTTCCTGCGGGGCGCTTTCCTTGGTCATGTAGCCGGCCGCGCCGGCACGGATCAGGCGCACCGCATACTGTTCCTCGGGGTACATGCTGAGGATCAGCACCGGCAATCCAGGCGCTTCGTCACGGATCATTTTCAGGGCATCGATGCCGCTCTTGACGGGCATGGAGATATCCAGCAGGGCCACGTCGACTCCGCCTGCCAGGGCGCGTACTTTCTGCACCGCGTCCATGCCGTTTTCCGCCTCGGCCACCACGGTCATGCAGCCGGAATCGGCGAGAATCTGCTTCAAGCCCTGGCGCACGATGGCATGGTCGTCGGCGATCAGCACGCGGATCATGCCTCTTCCTCCGCTGTTCCGGGGAGCGGAATGCGCACGCTGATCGCGACCCCTTCCCCGGGCGCGCTGCCGACCTCCATCGACCCGCCCAGGGAGCGGGCGCGTTCCATCATGCCGCGCAGGCCGTGCGATGTGGGTTGCATGATTGCGCCTTCGGGGATGCCGATTCCGTTATCGAATACTTCCAGCGCGATCTTACCATGCTCGCGCCACATGTCGACCGCCACCAGGCTGGCATGGGAATAGCGCGCCACATTGGTGAGCGCTTCCTGGAAAATGCGGAACAGGGCGATGCGGATTTCCTCCGCCAGTTCGATATCATCCCCATGCATCGTCACCTTGCACTGGATGTTGTAACGCTTGCCAAATTCCGCCGCCTGCCACTGCATCGCCGCCAGCAGGCCGAGATCGTCCAGCACCGTCGGGCGCAGCTCGGTCACGATGCGGCGCATGGCATGAACCGATGCGTCCACCACATCGGACATGGATGCCACCTTCTCCCGCGCAACGTCCAATTCCTCCGGCAACTTGCGCGCCAACCAGAAAATATCCATCTTCAGCGCCGTGAGGTTGCCGCCCAGCTCGTCGTGAATTTCCCGCGCGATGCTGACCTTTTCCTCCTCGCGCACGGTCTGGAGATGATTGGAGAGTTCCCGCAACTGTTCCCGCGATGCGCGGATTTCCTGTTCCGCCTGCTGGCGCTCGGTGATGTCCTGCACCGTGCCGGCCACGCTGATCGCCTTGCCCGACTCATGGCGCAACACCTGCGCTTCCTCGTGCACGAAGCGCACCCCGCCGTCCGGCAAGGCGATGCGGTGATCGAAACTTAACAACACTTCATTCAAAAGCGCGGCAGCAAAGGATTTTTCAACCAGTTCTCGGTCGTCCGGATGGATGGAGTCAAGAAACTGCTCATAGTTGGGAGCGAATGCGCCGGGCGCGAAACCCCAGATGCGAAAAACCTCGTCCGACCACTGCATTCCTCCCGTTTCCGGATGCCACTCCCAGCTCCCCAGGTGCGCCACCCGCTGCGCAAAGGCCAGGTTGGCTTCGCGCTCGCGCAGGGCATTCTCGATCTGCTTGCGTTCGGTAATGTCCCGGTCTATGCCCTGATAGCCCCTGAAATTTCCCTGTTCGTCAAAAATGGGAGTGGCACTGGTTTCCAGCACAATCGGCGCGCCATTTTTGTGGATATTGAGGTTTTCCAGCAGCCGGATGGGGGCGCGGACAGCCGCGATGGCGGAAAAAATCGCGCCTACCCTGTCCGCTTCTTCCCGAGGCATCAGGTCGAAGGGCGTTTTACCCAGCATTTCCTCGGACCCGTATCCCAGCATCTCGCGCACCCTGGGACTGGAGTAGGTATAGACGCCGTGCTCGTTCACTTCCCAAACCCAGTCGTGCATCGATTCCACCAGGGCGCGGTATTTTTTTTCACTGGCGCGCAAGGCGTTTTCAATTTTCTTGCGCTCGGTAATGTCGAGTGCATAGCAGGCCACGCCGATATCCAGGCCATTATCATCCCTGAGCAGGGTAAGGGAGAAATGCGCGGCGAACACCTCCCCCGATTTTTTCTGCAGCAGGGTTTCCAGTGCCCCTCCACCCCCCCGCCCCAATGCAAGAAATACCCGCGCATGAAAATCACTCTCTTCCCCCGGCGGGGCAATGAAACGAACCGGCTGGCCGACCGCCTCGTGCGCCGAATAGCCGAACAGCAGTTCCGCCCCCCGGTTCCAGCTCACCAGCGTGCCGACGAGATCGGTCGAGAATACCGCGTCATGGGTCTGGTCGATGATCTGCGCCTGCTGCGCCAGCACGTTTTCCACCAGCTTGCGGCGGGTAATGTTGACCCGCACCGAAATGTATTTGAACGGCTTCCCGCCAGCATCGAACACGGGCGTAATCGTGGTCAGCAGCCACAGCACGCCGCCATTCTTGCTGCGGTTGCAGATTTCTCCCTGCCATATCTCGCCGTTTTCCAGCGTCGCCCACATTTCTTCGAAAAATGACCGTGCATGGTAGCCGGAACTGAGAAAACGATGATCACGCCCGATCACCTCATCGCGCGAGTAGCCGCTGGCCTCGCAAAATTTGTCGTTGACGTAGGTGATTACGCCCCGGAGATCCGATTCGATCACAATCACCGCGTTATCGATCACGCGCCGCTGCTCCGACAGGGACTGCACCAGTCCGCCCACCTGCTTTACCGCCTGGTTGAGCATCTCCGCCATGGCCCGGATTTCAGGCACGTAGCGCGCTGGATCTTGTATGCGCACGGAATAATCTCCGCCCATGAAACGCTGCCCGGCTGCGTTGATGGCTTCCAGCGGCCGCAACCAGCGCGCCAGGAAGACAGACAGGATCGGCACCAGCAGCGACAGTTCCAGGCCGTATTGCCACAACTGGTTGAGAGTTGCGCGCCACAAGCGGTTTTCCAGCAACGCGGCGCTGAATTCCACCCGGATCAGGCCGTAATGCTCGCCGCCCACTTCCAGCTCGCGTATCTGCTTGGCCTGGGGGATGGCGAAATGGCGTCGGAACCAGGACGGCGCAATCGGCGCCGGCGCCAGGCCGCGCGCTGCAACGCTCCCGCCGGAGCGGCCACGCCATTCGACGTGCGCGATCAGCGGGCTTCCGATGCGCCTCACGATCTGCCCAGCAGTGGCGAAATCACCGCTGACTGCGGGCTCGACCAGGCTTGCCGCCAGCAATCCCATGAGATGTTCCGCCTCGTGGATCATGTCAGCCCGGTACTCGGCCGCCTCGCGCTGCAGCTGGAGCGCATGCAGGGCTGCGCCGGCCAGGACCAGCACCGGCACGAGCAGCAGCAGCAAACGTCCGCGCAGGCCAAGGCGGCGCCACAGGGCAAGGCGATTATTCATTGGCTATGATTGAAAAACCAGGGAAAAAATGGCATTCACATTAACCGAAGCCAATGCGCCCCGGCAAGCGCTTTTCACTCCTCGTCATCGAAGAAAGCACCGCACAAATCCTCGGCCAGATAAACAAACGGGGACGATCAACTGCATTTACTTGCGACTTTCAACGCAACAGAAATGATATATAGTTGCCGGCAACAGCCACCCAATCACTTGTACCATCCATCGTGACCATCCCGCCCACATGGCCCAGACACTTGACTAGGACAACTGAATGATCCTCGCCCAAAGCTATTTCACTATTGCCAGCGACATGGTCGATGAAGTGCGCGCGGCCTTTCTGCAGCGCCCGCACCATGTGGACCAGGCACCAGGTTTCATTCGCATGGAAGTGGTCAGCCCGGTCGACCAGCCACGCGAATTCTGCTTGCTGACCTGGTGGCAGACAGCCGCTCATTTCGAAAACTGGCACCGCAGCCATGCCTTCCATGATTCCCATGCGGGGATTCCCAAGGGCTTGAAGCTGGTGCCGAAAAGCACGAAAATCAGGGTGTTCGAACTGATTACCCAGTAATCCTGCAAGGAGCGTGGCAATGAGCCAGATCAGTCAGCCCGTTTCAGGCGAAATTCTGGCCAGGGTCGAAAGCCTGAGCGCGGAAGCGGTGAGCACGGTGACGCAGCGGATTTATGCCGCTCATCCGGAGTTGTTGCATCGCTTCGGGGCAAAAGGCCAGGCAACTTGCCGGGAAGATCTGCAATATCACGTGGAGTATCTCCTTGCAGCCCTTTATGGCGCAGAAAGCAGCCTCTTTCTTGATTATGTGCTGTGGCTGAAGAGCGTGCTTGAGAGCCGGGGCGTGCCCGGCGGGCATCTGGACGAATCGCTGCGCTTGCTGCAACAGTTCTTCCGCGAACGGCTGGCGCCCGCATCCGCCGCTCCCGTCGATGCGCTGTGGCAGGCCGGCATCGATGCCCTGGCGGGCGGGCCTCGGGAGGCCACCCGCTACCATCGGCTTGCGCCGGCACCGCAGCCGCAAAGCCGCGATTATCTCCAGGCCCTGCTGGACGGCAACCGCAAGAGCGCAACGCAAATCGTGCTGGATGCGATGGCGCGGGAAAAAAACCTGGTGGATGTCGCTATCGGAGTGATTCAGCCGGCAATGTATGAAATTGGCGCCTTGTGGCAGAACAACCGCATCACCGTGGCACAGGAACACCTCGCCACGGCGATTACCCAGAACGCGATGGCGCGCTCTTTCGCGGACGCCGATTTTGCCGCGCCGCTGAACCGCAAAGCGCTGTTCGCCTGTGTCCCCGCCAACCACCATAGCCTGGGCCTGCGCATGGTTTCAGATGCATTTGAAGTCGCGGGGTGGGAAGTACAGTTTCTTGGCGCAGATGTGCCCGCCCGCGATCTGCTTGCCCAGCTTGCCCATTGGCGCCCGGAAATGCTTGGCCTCTCCCTGTCCCTGCCGGGGCAGATCAAAACCGCCAGACTGCTTGTCCAGCAATTGCGCGCTGAACTGGGAAACCAGTGTCCGGCCATCCTGGCTGGCGGCCTCGCCACCAATCAGGCGGACAGATTGTGGAAAGCCGTCGGCGCGGACCTGTGGGCCGCCAACGCCAAGGACTGCCTGAGAGAATCGGCATGATCGCCCTGCCGGACATATTCGAAAATTTCAGCGCCATTCCCGGCTTTCTGCGCGAGTTTTCGACGCTGGTGTGCGTGCTGTGCGACGAGAATGGGCTGCTGCTTGACGGCAATTGCGGCTTCCTCGCGCTGAGCGGGCATGATCAGGTGCCATCCGGGCCGTCGAATGTGGCCGGCATGTTCGTGAACCCGACTTTTTCCAGACTGGCGGGCGCCTTGCCCGAGGGCGATGTCGTCTACCAGGGCATACTCAACATCGGCCTGCTTGAATCCGCCGTTCATTCCTTTCGCGGCACGGTTTACCGATGCGGGAACAGGCTGCTGGTCGTGGCTGAGCCCGATATCGCCGAAACGACCCGGCTCAACGCGAGCATGATCGAATTGAATGCCGAGATGGCCGGAATGCAGCGCAGCCTGGTGCGCAAGAATCAGCTCCTGGCCCATGCGCAATGCCAGCTGGTGCAGGCCGAAAAAATGTCCTGTGTCGGGCAGCTCGCAGCGGGTATGGCGCACGAGATCAACAATCCTATCGGCTTCGTGCATTCCAATCTGGTTTCGCTGGAAGGGTATATGCGCGACCTGTTTACCATACTGGAAGCATGCGGACAGGTGGAGCGCGATCTACCCGCCTCAGCTTCGGTGGCCCGCCTGTCCGCGCTCTGCCGGGAGCTGGACATCGACTTTCTCAAACAGGATATTCCGCTGTTGCTGGAGGAAAGCCGCGAGGGCATCTCTCGGGTGAAAAAAATCGTGCGCAACCTGCGCGATTTCACCCATATCGACAGCGAGGACGGCTGGCACTGGGAAACCCCGCAGCACTGCCTCGACACCACACTGGGCGTATTGCGCGGCGCCATACCGGACCAGATCGAGGTGATCCGGGAATATGGCGAGGTGCCGGAGATTGAATGCCTGCCGGCGCACCTGAACCTGGCTTTCATGAACATCCTGCTCAACGCCGCCCAGTCCATCGCGGGAGCGGGCGCCATCCGGGTGCGCACCGGGCGGGAAAACGGGCAGGTGTGGGTGGAGATTGGCGACAGCGGATGCGGCATCGCGCCGGAAGCCCTGCCGCGCATTTTCGAACCTTTCTTCACCACCCGTCCGGTGGGCTCTGGCACCGGCCTGGGGCTCTCCGCCGCCTTCAGCATCGTCGAGCGGCACCATGGCCGGATCGAGGTTGAAAGCACGCCCGGCCAGGGCACGCAGGTGCGCATCAGGCTCCCCATCAAACAGCCCTTGGCGGCTGACAAGCCAGCATCGTGAAGGGGGAAAAGGACATGGACAAGCAGGATAAACCCCTGGCCGCCTTTCCCATTGCGTGGATGGCCGTGGCCGCGCTGCTTGTCGCGGCTCTGGGCTACGCGGTGTTTGAATACCAGAAACGGGAAATCAAGCAGCAAAACGAAAGCAACCTGGCGGACATCGCCAATCTCAAGGCAGGCCAGATTTCAGCCTGGATCGAGGAACGCAGGGGCAATGCCACCCTCGTGACGCGCTCTCCGCTGGTCCCCCTGGCGGAGCAATGGTTTCTCGACGGCGCGCCCGAAGGGGAATTGCGCCAGCAACTGCTGGCCCCGCTGGAAGCGATGCTGCGCATCTACCATTACGACACCTTGATGCTGCTCGACGAGAGCGGCATAGTGCGCCTTTCCACCCGCGCCAAGGTCGCTCCCCATGACGACCACCTGCGCGCGCTTGCCCTGGAGGCGATGCGTTCGCGGCAGGTGGTGATGGGGGACATGCACATCGGAGAGACGGGCAAGCCGGAGCTGGATTTCGCCGCGCCGCTGCTGCGCGGCAGCGGCGAGGAGGCGCGCGCGGTCGGGGTGGTTTATTTCCATATCGACCCTGCCAGATTTCTATTCCCGCTGATCCAGTCCTGGCCCATGGACAGCAGGACGGCCGAAACCCTGCTGGTACGCCCGCAGAACGGCGTGGTGGTCTACCTCAACGAGTTGCGCCATCGTGCCGGCACGATGCTGACGCTGAGCCTGCCTCTCGACATGGCGAACCTGCCGGCCGCCCGTGCAGCCAAGGGGGAAACCGGTTTCGCATCGGGCACGGATTACCGCGGCAAGCAGGTCGTCTCCTACGTGCGGCAGGTTGAGGGAACCCCATGGGCGATGGAGGCGAAGATCGACGAAGAGGAAATCTTCCGCCCGATCCACCAGTTGGCACTGTACGTTTCCCTGCTCGCGGCGGGCCTGCTTGCGGCAGCCATCCTGGCCATTCTGCTGCGCCACAGCCGGGCCAGCGCCGCCGCCAGGCAGATCCGCGCCGATGCGGAAACACAGGCATTGCAGCGGCGATTCGATTTTCTCAGCCAGTTTGCCAACGACATCATTCTGTTGCTGGACGAGCACGGCCGCATCATTGACGCCAATGAGCGCGCGCTTGAGGCCTACGGCTATGCGCGCGAGGAATTGCTGACCATGACAAGCGAAGAACTGTGCGCCGGTGGGGCGACAGGAGGCTTCGCCCAGGAGTGGCGGCAACTGCGGGAACAGTGCGACGTCGCCAGGGAAACCCTGCACCGGCGCAAGGATGGCACCACGTTCCAGGTCGAGAAACGCGCCCGGCTGGTCGAAATCGGCGGCCAGCCATTTGCCCAGGTGGTACTGCGCGATATTAGCAAACGCAAAGAAGCGGAGGAGCGGCTGAGCCAGAGCGAGGAGCGTTTGCGCACCCTGTTTGCCAGCATCCGGGATGCCGTGTACGTGGTTGGCCTGGAACCCGATGGCAAGCCGGGCCGCTTTGTCGAGGTCAACGAGGTCGCTTGCCGGCGCCTGGGTTACAGCCGGGAGGAGTTTCTTGCGCTGACCCCGTTCGATATCGATGCGCCGGATTCCGGAACCGACGTCGGGAGCCTCATCGCGCAAATCAATGCCGGCAAGAGCGTCCTTTTCGAGCAACTGCACCTTGCCCGGGACGGCCGCCGCATCCCCGTCGAGATCAGCGCCAGCCCCCTGGTTTTGCAGGGCAAGCGGGTCATTCTTGCAGTGGCGCGCGACATTACCGAGCGCAGGCATCAGGAGGAAAGGCTGCACCTCCTGGAACGCGCCATCGATTCCAGCTTCAACGCCATTCTGATCACCGACGCCGCCCAGCCGCACAACCCGCTGATCTATGTCAATACCGCTTTCGAGCGCATTACAGGTTATCGCAGGGAAGAAGCGCTGGGGCGCAGTTGCGGCTTTCTGCAAAACGAGGATCGCGACCAGCCCGGTGTCCAGGAATTGCGCAGCGCGATCCGTGAGGAACGCGAGACCCGCGTGACGTTGCGCAATTACCGCAAGGACGGCAGCATGTTCTGGAACGAGCTGCTGGTCGCGCCGGTGCGCGACGACCGGGGCCGGGTCACGCACTTCATAGGCGTGCTGAACGACGTCAGCGAGCGCATGGATTACGAGGCGCAACTCGAGTACCAGGCCACCCACGACGCCCTGACCGGGCTGGCCAACCGCGCCCTGCTCAGCGACCGGCTGGAACAGTCCATCGTCTTCGCCCAGCGCGCCGGCCGTCTGGTGGCGGTGATGATGCTCGACATCGACCGCTTCAAGCTGGTCAACGACACCCTCGGCCATGGCTGCGGCGACGCCCTGATCCGCGAGGTGGGCGAGCGCTTGGCGCGCTGCGCGCGCCCCGGCGACACGGTGGCCCGCCTGGGCGGGGATGAATTCATGGTGGTCATGTCGGACATGGCGAGCGAGGACGATGCCGTGACGCTGGCGCGCCATCTGCTCGGCGCCGTGGCGGCGCCCATGAGCATAGAAGGCCGCGACATGCTGGTCACCGCCAGCCTGGGCGTGGCGGTCTATCCCAAGGATGGCGGGCAGGCCGCCGAGCTGCTGAAATACGCGGACGTGGCGATGTACCTCGCCAAGGATCTGGGGCGCAACAGTTTCCAGTTTTATTCGCCGGAACTGAACGCGCGCACGCTCGAGCGGCTCGAACTGGAAACCAGCCTGCGCGGCGCGCTGCTGAATGACGAGCTGGCGCTTTATTACCAGCCCAAGGTCGACCTGCATAGCGGGAAGGTGTTCGGCGCGGAGGCGCTGATCCGCTGGCGCCATCCGCTGCTCGGCATGGTTTCTCCCGCCGATTTCATCCCTTTGGCCGAGGAAACCGGGCTGATCGTGCCGATCGGAGAGTGGGTGATCGAAACCGCTTGCCGCCAACTCAAGGCCTGGCAGAACGAGGGCCTGCCCGATATTTCCCTGGCCGTGAACGTGTCTCCACGCCAGTTCCAGCATGCCAACCTGGCCAAGGTGGTAACCCAGGCGCTGCGCCTGAATGAGGTAGCGGCGCAATACCTGGATCTGGAAGTGACCGAAAGCGCGGCCATGCGGGACCCTGAGCAGACCATTGCCATCCTGCGCCAGTTGAAGGAAATCGGGGTCAAGATTTCCCTCGACGATTTTGGCACCGGTTACTCCAGCCTGAATTATCTCAAGCGTTTCCCGATCGACACCCTGAAAATCGACCAGTCCTTTGTGCGTGACATCACCACCGATCCGGATGATGCGGCCATCGCGCTGTCCGTGATTTCCCTGGCGCATAGCCTGAAACACCGCGTCATCGCCGAGGGCGTGGAAAGCGAGGCGCAACTCAGATTCCTGCGCAAGCACCGCTGCGACGAAATGCAGGGGTATTATTTCAGCCGCCCGCTGGCCACGGAAGATTTTTCAGTCCTGCTGCGTGAAGGCCGCAAGCTGGATTTAGGCTCCATCTCGCCAAATGAAGCGAAACGCACCCTGCTTCTGGTCGATGATGAAGCCGGCGTCCTTTCCGCCTTGCAGCGCGTGTTCCGGGGCCAGGGCTATCGCGTCCTCAAGGCCGCCAGCGCGGCGGAAGGGCTGGAACTGCTGGCGCTCAACGAGGTGCAGGTGATCATGTCCGACCAGCGCATGCCGGGCATGAACGGCTCCGACTTTCTCAGCCGGGCCAAGGAGATGTACCCTAACACCATCCGCATCGTGCTGTCCGGCTATGCCGACCTGGAATCGGTCACCGATGCGGTCAACCGTGGCGCCATTTTCAAGTTCCTCAGCAAGCCGTGGGATGATGGCCAACTGCGCGCGCAGATTCACGAAGCCTTCGTGGTGTACGAGGCCAAGCAGGACGAAATGCGGCGGACAGGCATGGAAAACGCGGAGCAGGAACAATGACCATGGCATCGGCGAGAAGATCCGGCCGGGCAGGCGCCAAAGCCGAGTTTCGTGAAAAGCACGGTTGCAGGCTTTATCTATACAATACGCTGCAGGACGGTTCAGGGAGATAAGGCATGGAACGCACGATACTGCTGGTGGACGACGAGGCCAACATTCTGTCCGCGCTGGCGCGCCTGCTGCGCCCGCAAGGCTACCGCATCCTGCGCGCCGGGAGCGGGCGGGAAGGCCTTGAGCTGCTGGCGCAAAACGATGTCGGGGTGATCGTGTCCGACCAGCGCATGCCGGAAATGACCGGGGTGGAGTTTCTCTCCAAGGTGCGCGACCTGTATCCGGACACGGTGCGCATCGTGCTGTCCGGCTATACCGAACTGACTTCGATCACGGACGCCATCAACCACGGGGCCATCTACAAGTTCCTCACCAAGCCCTGGGAGGACGACCTGCTGCGCGCCAACATCGAGGAGGCGTTCCAGCGTTATGAAATGAAGCGCGAAAACGACCGCCTGCACAACGAGATGGAACAGCGCGTGGAGGAAAAAACGCGCGAGCTGACGCGCAACCTGAAAATGTTGCAGGTTGCGCAGGAGGTTCTGGAATCCCTGCCGGT
The DNA here is from genome assembly GCA_964384915.1 of uncultured Sulfuricella sp. Lineage (GTDB taxonomy): Bacteria > Pseudomonadota > Gammaproteobacteria > Burkholderiales > Sulfuricellaceae > Sulfurimicrobium. Next base: position 57,268 of record CAYLMA010000004.1, read on the forward strand.
GGCCGTCATCGGCATCGACAGCGGCGGCGGGATCGCCGTCGCCAATTCCATGGCCCACTACCTGCTCGGCCGCGGCGGAGAACGCCCGCTGCTGGGCGAGCCCGCACAGGGCCTGGTCCCGCCCCAACTGCTGGCCTGCCCGGGAGACGCCATCGTCACCCTGCCCGACGGCATGCGCATGCACTGCTGGCAAACCACGATGGGCCGCATGTCTTTTTCCCAGGGCGTGGTGCTGGCCTTCGCCCCGCAACAGCAACTGGGAGAGGAGAAACAAGATGCATGAAATCCTGGACAACCTGCACCGCTTGCCGGCCATCCCCGCCGTGGCGCGGGAACTGATCCACAGCTTCGACGACCCCGGACTGGACAGCCAGCACCTGGCACGGAAAATCGGCCAGGACCAGGCGCTCTCAGCCCAGGTGCTGCGGGTCGCCAACTCCGCCTTTTACGGCTTGCCGCGCCAGGTGGGCTCGATTCAGGAGGCCGTGGTGGTGCTGGGGTTCAGCGCCGTGCGCAGCCTGGTGCTGTCAGCCGGCATCATCGGCGTTTTCTCGAGTGCCACCCCGGCCGCCGTGGACCGCAGGCAGTTCTGGCAGCAGAGCCTGTCCAGCGCCATCCATGCCAGGGCCGTGGCCAAATGCCTGCGCCAGGATGGCGAACTGGCTTTCTCCGCCGGCCTGCTGCACGACATCGGCATCATGGTGCTGGACGTGTGCGACCACGAGCGCTTTGCCGCGTTGTGGCAAGCCGCGCAAGCGGGAGAATACGGCCTGATCGAGGCCGAACGCGCCGCCCTGGGCTTCGACCATGCCGAACTGGGCGCCGAGGTGGCGCGCCGATGGAATTTCCCGTTCGCCATCGAGGAAGCCATCCGCCACCACTACCAGCCAGAACACCGCCCGTTCCAGATGCTGACGGGAATCGTGCAGGTCGCCGCGGTATTGGCGCGCCACGGCGCTGAGGAAGCCCCCGCGGACGACTGGTTTGCGCGCATTCCCCCGGCCCTGCTTGATGCGATGAAACTCGACCGGGAGCGGCTGGAACAATGCCTGCCGCGGCCGGAACAGGTGGAAGCCGCGACCAGCCTGATGCTGGGCTAAGGCCATGGCACTCGACCGCATGACCAGGCTGTCCTGGATTTACGATCTGTACCGGCTGGGGCAATCCCCGCTGCTGTTGCAAAACCCGGACAAGATCTACCAGCAACTGCTGGCCCACATCGTCACCGGTTTCGATGCGCGCAGCGGCTCGCTCGCCCTGCTGAGCGAGGATCGCACGGCACTCACCATCGTCGCGGGGTTGGAGTTGCCGCCAGGCGTAACCGGCAGCGCAATTCCCCTGGGCAGCGGCGTGCTCGGCTGGGTCGCCGAGCAGGGCCGGCCCGTCCTGATCAACGGCGATTTCGACGCCGCCAAGCATCCCGGCATCCAGCGCCGGCGCGAACAGGCGGCGCCAAGCTCCGCGCTGTGCTGGCCGCTCAAGCTGCGCGACCAGGTCATTGGCGCGCTGAGCGTGAACCGCCCTGCGGACCAGCCGCCCTTCGGCGACACCGAGCGCGAACAGGGCACCGCCGTGCTCAATCTCGCCAGCCTGGCGCTGGAAAACATCCAGTTGCAGCTCGACCAGCAGCGCCGCATCGCGGAACTGGAGGCCACCAACCAGAAGCTGAAGGAGGCCCGGAACCAGTTGCTGCAAGCCGAGAAAATGGCTTCCATCGGCCAGCTTGCCGCCGGGGTGGCGCACGAGATCAACAACCCGGTCGGCTACGTGGCTTCCAATCTCGGCACCCTGGGGCGCTACGTGAACGAGCTGCTGCCGCTGCTCGACGCGTGCGAACGGCTCGAGGCCAGCCTTGACGGCGCCGCGCCGGAGTTGCTGGCGCTGCGCGCGCTCAAGGCAAAAACGAATCTCGCCTACCTGCGCGAGGATTTGCACGATCTGCTGGCGGAATCCAGGGAAGGGCTGGAACGGGTCAAGAAAATCGTGCTCGACCTGAAAAGCTTTTCCCATGTGGAAGAGGTGGAATGGCAGGCCGCGGATTTGCACCAGGGCCTGGAAAGCACGCTCAACATCGTGTGGAACGAGCTCAAGTACAAGGCCGAGGTGGTCAAGGAATACGGCGACTTGCCGCAAATCGAGTGCATTCTTCCGCAGCTCAACCAGGTGTTCATGAACCTCTTGGTCAATGCCGCGCATGCGATCGAAAACCATGGCACCATTACGCTCTGCACCGGACGGGAAGGAAAGCGCGTGTGGGTGGAGGTGTCCGACACCGGCAAGGGCATCGCGCCGGAGCACATCGCGCGGATTTTCGACCCCTTCTTCACCACCAAGCCGGTGGGCCAAGGCACCGGCCTGGGGCTGTCGCTTTCCTATGGCATCGTGGAGAAACACCACGGCCAGATCGAGGTGGACAGCACTCCCGGCAAGGGCACAAGATTCCGCGTCTGGTTGCCGGTGAAGCAGGGCATGAACGGGACCCGTGAACAAAGCATCGAGCCAACGTGACAGCCGCGAACAAAAATCCATTTGACGTCGTTTTCGGCGCGCCGGGCGCGGAAAGGCGCATCAGCGCGCTCGCCATCGCCATCCTGGTGCTCACCGTGCTCGCCACCGGCGGGGTCATTTTTTCCATGCTGGCGCAGCAGTTGAGGGTTGAACTGGAAAACGGCCTGGAGCGGACGCTCCACGACAAGGTCGCGCTGTTCCAGCTCGATGTCGGCAACGGCGCCGCCATCGGCGCCGGCATCGCCAGCCGGCAGCCCCGCCTGGCCGCCCTGTTGTCCGCGATCAACGCGGGCGCGGCGGACCAGGGAACGCGGCGTGAAAGCCGTGCGCAACTGGATGAAATCCGCCTGGAGCAGAAACTCTCGGCTATCGCGCTGTACGACGCGCGCGGCGAACTCGTGGCCACGAGCGGGGCTTTTCTCCGCGCGCCCTTCGCCGTGAGCCTGCGCCAGCCGGAAAACGCCAGCCTGCTATGGAGCGGCGGCTATTATCTCGGCCTCGAGGTGGGCTTGCTGAAGGACGGGGCGAAAAGCGGGACGGTGAGGCTGGAATACCCGCTCGCCGCCATGACCAGCGGTTTTCTCGATTACCGGGGCGCGGGCGAGACCGGGGAGGTCGTGCTGTGCGCGCCCTTGCCGGGCGAGCGGATGCGCTGCTTCCCCACCCGCAGCCGCCCGGAACCCTTCGACAGTCCGCGTGTCATGGATGGCAAGGCGCTGCCCTTGAGCCTCGCCATCGAGGGAAAAAGCGGGGTCGGCACCGCGCCCGATTACCGCGCGCATGAAGCGGTCGCCGCCTACCAGGCGGCGGGCGAAAGCGGGCTGGGCGTGGCGGTGAAAAGCGACACCGAGGAGCTGATGCAGCCGATCCGCAGGCACCTCCCGGCCGTCATCGCCTTTCTCGCCGCGCTGCTGCTGCTCGGCTTTGCCCTGCTGCGCTGGCAGATGGGCAATCCCGTGCGCGAGGTGGTGAGCGCCAGGGCGCGCCTGGACGGCATTCTGGACAATTCCGCCGACGGCATCATCACCATCGACGAGCAGGGCGTGATCGAATCATTCAACCATGCCGCCGCGCGGGTTTTCGGCTACCCGGCTTCCGAGGTCATCGGCGCGAACGTCGCCATGCTGATTCCCGAGCCCTATCGCGCCGGGCACGGCGCGGGCTTCCGCGATTACCTGAATGGCGGCGAGGCGAAGGTGATCGGCCATGGGGTGCGCACGGTCCAGGGGCAGCGCAAGGACGGCACGGTTTTTCCCATGGAGCTGGCGCTGGGCGCGATGACGCTCGACGGCGAGCGCATGTTCATCGCCTCGCTGCGCGACACCAGCGCGCTCAAGCAGGCCCACGACGAGCTTCAGTCCAGCTTTGCCGCCCTGCAATCGGCCAACCGCGAACTGGAGGAAGTCCACGCCCAGCTGAAGCGGGCGGAGCAGGAGAAGGACCGGCAAATGGATGCGCTGGCGGAATCGAACGTGCGCATGATGCTGTTCCACGCCAACATGGAGCGGGTGCGGCAGGCGGAGGAAGCCCTTGCCGAAAACAGGGATGGAGAAGCCTTCCACCGCAGCATCCTGGCGGACGCGATGACCCTGCTCGACGCCAGATTCGGCGCTATCGGCCTGTTCGACCGCCACGGCACTTTGCGGCAATTCCTGACCGAGGGGATTTCCGCCGCCGAGCGGGAGAAAATCGGCCCTTACCCGCGCGGCAAGGGCCTGCTGCGGGCTTTCTACAAAGAAGGCAAGATCACCCGCGTCGGCTGCATCGCCGACGATCCCCGCTCCTGCGGGTTCCCGCCCGGCCACCCGCCGATGGGCAGCCTGCTCGGGGTGCCTCTGGTGGTCAGCGGCACAACCGTGGGGGTCATCTACCTCGCCGACAAGCAGAGCGGCGAGCCCTTTACGGAGCAGGATGAAATGCTGATGGAAATGGTGGCGCAGCAGGTGGAGCACGTGCTGGAGCGGAACGAACTGCTCGCCAGCCTGCATGAGAGCAACCAGGCGCTGACCCTGGAACGGGAAGAGCAGCAGAGCCTGATCGCTGATCTGAAAGCCGCCCAGAACCAGCTCCTGCAATCGGAGAAAATGGCTTCCATCGGGCAGCTCGCGGCGGGCGTGGCGCATGAGATCAACAATCCGATCGGCTACGTGCACTCCAATCTCGGCACGCTGGAAAAATACATCCTCGACCTGTTTTCCGTCCTGGCCGCATTCGAGGCGGCCGAAGGCGATTTCCCTCCTGACAGCGCGAGCCTGGCGAGGATCAGGGCTTACAAGGAAACACTCGACCTGCCTTTCCTCAGGGAAGACATCCCCATCCTCATGGCGGAATCAAGAGAGGGGATCACCCGGGTGAAAAAAATCGTTCAGGATCTCAAGGATTTTTCCCACGTGGACGAAGCCGAATGGCAATGGTGCGATCTCCATCGCGGCCTGGACAGCACGCTCAACATCGTATGGAACGAGCTCAAGTACAAGGCGGAAGTAATCAAGGAATACGGCGTCCTGCCTGAAATCGAATGCATTCCCTCCCAGTTGAACCAGGTGTTCATGAATTTGCTGGTCAACGCCGGCCACGCGATTGAAAGCCACGGCGCCATCACCATCCGCACCGGGCGCGAGGGGGACGAGGTGTGGGTGGAAGTCGCCGATAGCGGGAAGGGCATCGCGCCCGAACACCTTGCCCGCATTTTCGACCCCTTCTTCACCACCAAGCCGGTGGGCCAGGGGACGGGGCTGGGGCTGTCGCTTTCCTACGGCATCGTAAAGAAGCACCACGGACGGATCGAAGTCGAGAGCGCGGCCGGCAAGGGAACCACCTTTCGCGTGTGGCTACCGGTGAAACAGGCGGATCGGCTATCATGAACGACATGCCAAGCGACAACCCCCAACCCGCCCCCGCCACCTTGCTGTTCGTGGATGACGAACCGAACATCCTGAGCGCGCTGAAGCGCCTGTTTCGCCCCATCGGCTACAGGATATTTACCGCCGGCGGCGGCGTGGAAGGCCTGGAGCTGATGGAACGGGAGGCGGTGGACCTGGTGATTTCCGACATGCGCATGCCGGGCATGGACGGGGCACAGTTCCTCGAACAGGTGCGGCACAAATGGCCCGACACCATGCGCATCCTGCTCACCGGCTATGCCGACGTGGGCTCCACCATCGCCGCCATCAACAAGGGCGAGATTTTCCGCTACGTCGCCAAGCCCTGGGAAGAGAACGATATCGTGCTTCTGGTGAGGCAGGCGCTGGATGTCAAGAACCTGGAACGGGAAAAACGCCGCCTCGAGGAACTGACGCTGCGCCAGAACGAGGAGCTCAAGGAATTGAACGCCAGCCTCGAAGCCAAGGTGCTGGAGCGCACCCAGGAAGTCCGCCAGACCATGGGCTTCCTGGAACTGGCCAACAAGAAGCTGAAGGAAAGCTTCATCACCTCGATCAAGATCTTTTCCAACCTGATCGAGCTCAGGGAACGCAGCCTCGCCGGCCACTCGCGCCGCGTGGCCGATCTGGCCCGCACCCTGGCCAAGCGCCTGAACCTCTCCGATAGCGAGGTAAATGATGTTTTCGTCGCCTCCCTGCTTCACGACATTGGAAAAATCGGCCTGCCCGACAAGGTGCTGGGCAAGCCGTTTGTCGTGCTGGCGGGCGAGGAGCGCGACATGGTGCTGCACCACCCCGCCACCGGCCAGGCGGCGCTGATGGGGCTGGAACAGCTGCACGGCGTGGCCAAACTGATCCGCGCCCACCACGAGCGCTGGGACGGCATGGGCTATCCCGACGGCCTGTCCGGCCTGACCATTCCCATGGGCGCCCGCATCCTGGCGCTCGCCAACGATTACGACGCGGTGCAGATCGGCACGCTGCTGAGCAAACGGCTGACGCAAAGCGAGGCGGTGGCCTACATCGTCGATGGCCGCGGCAAGCGTTACGACCCCCAGGTGGTGGATGTGTTCGCTCCCATGATGGGCGGGCAGGCAAATCTAGCCGTAGCCGAAGTCGAGCTCAAATCCACCCAGCTCAAGCCGGGCATGAGCCTGTCGCGCGACCTGGTGACCGCGGAGGGCATCATGCTGCTGTCGCGCGATTTCGTGCTGACCGAGGTCATCATCGAGCAGATCCACAATTTCGAGCGCTCGTCAGGCCGCCCCATGACACTCCATATCCGCGCCAAGAAAGGAGATTGAATGACTTATCGCATCATGCTGGTGGATGACGAGGAAAATATTCTCAAGGCATTGCGCCGCGTGCTGGCCAACACGCCATGCATTTACGACGGGGTGGAATATCCGGTCAGGGTGGAAACCTTCACCTCCACCGACGCGGCCCTGGATTATGCGCGCCACAATCCGTTGGACCTGGTACTGTCGGATTACCGCATGCCCGGCAAGGACGGCGTCGCCTTCCTCAGGGAATTCAGGGAAATACAGCCCCATGCCGCGCGCCTGATCCTGTCCGGCTACGCCGACCTCAACGCCGTGATCGGCGCCATCAACGAGGCGCAGATTTACCGCTTTCTCAACAAGCCTTGGAACGATTACGAGCTGGTGTCGAGCATCGCCCAGGCGCTGGCCTACCGCAACCTGATGCTGGAAAACCTGCGCCTGGCCGACCAGGCCAGGCTCAACAACGGCATCATGTCAGCCCAAGACTTCGAACGCAAGCGCCTGGAGGAACAGGAACCGGGCATCACCCAGGTCAACTGGGGGCCGGACGGATCGGTCATCCTGGATAGCGGCGAGGAATGAGCCCGGCTGCGGCCTTCATGCGTGGCGCGTTTCCTGGAAACACCTTCTTGCCGCCCCTGATCTCAAAAGCAGGATAAAATCCCCGCTCGCAATTTTCTCCATGGATGTCGCAACAAATTGTCACGCCAGATAAAACCAGACGCTTCCCCAAGCCTTGAAAAACACACGCCGATGATGCAGCAATACCTGCGCATCAAGGCGGAACATCCCGGCATGCTGCTGTTTTACCGCATGGGGGATTTTTACGAGCTGTTTTTCAGCGATGCGGAGCGGGCGGCGCAACTGCTGGGCATCACCCTCACCACCCGTGGCGCCTCCGCGGGCGAGCCGATCAAGATGGCCGGGGTCCCCTACCACGCGGCCGAGCAGTACCTCTCCAAGCTGGTCAAGCTGGGCGAAGCGGTGGCGATCTGCGAGCAGGTGGGCGATCCGGCCACCTCGAAAGGCCCGGTGGAGCGCAAGGTGGCGCGCATCGTCACGCCCGGCACGCTGACCGACGCCGCACTGCTCGACGACAAGCGCGACAGCCTGCTGCTGGCCGTGAGCGCGCACAAAAACCTGATCGGCGCGGCCTGGCTGAACCTGGCCAGCGGCCGCTTCACGCTGATGGAAATGGCGCCGGAGCAGTTTGCCGCGGCGCTGGAACGGCTCGGCCCATCGGAAATCCTGCATCCCGATGGCTTTGCCCATGCCGCCCTGGGCGTTGCAAAGTGCGCCACCAAGCCGCTGGCGCCCTGGCAGTTCGACCTGGATTCCGCCCGCAACAAGCTCACGGCCCAGTTCGGCACGCGCGACCTGGATGGCTTCGGCTGCGCCGGTTTGCATCCGGCGATCGCCGCCGCCGGCGCGCTGCTGGAGTATGCCCAGACCACGCAATGCGGCAAGCTGCCCCACATCCAGGGCCTCTCCGTGGAGCGCGAGAGCGACTATGTGCTGCTCGACGCCGCGGCGCGGCGCAACCTGGAAATCAGCGAAACCCTGCGCGGAGAGGCCTCGCCCACGCTGCTCTCCCTGCTCGACACCTGCGCCGGCGGCATGGGCAGCCGCACCCTGCGCCACTGGCTGCACCATCCGCTGCGCAATTACGACGTATTGCGCGGGCGCCAGGATGCCATTGCCACGCTGCTGGGCGATGGCGGCAGCGCGCCCCATCAGGGCATCCACAAAGTCCTGCGCCAGTGCGCCGACATCGAGCGCATCACCGGGCGCATCGCCCTGCGCAGCGCACGTCCGCGCGATCTGTCCGGCCTGCGCGACAGCCTGGCCCTGCTGCCCCAGTTGCAGGGCATCCTCAACGACCTCGACAGCCCGCGCCTCAGGGAACTCGATCTCGCCGGTGATGCGCCGCAGCACCTCGCCGCCGCCCTGAAACGGGCGATCATGGACGAGCCCAGCAGCGTGCTGCGCGAGGGCGGCGTCATCGCCACCGGCTTTGATGACGAACTGGACGAGCTGCGCGCCATCCAGACCAATTGCGGCGATTTCCTGCTGGAGCTGGAAAGCCGCGAGCGCGAACGCAGCGGCATCGCCAACCTCAAGGTCGAATACAACCGCGTGCATGGCTTCTACATCGAGGTCAGCCGCGCCCAGGCGGACAAGGTGCCGGAGGATTACCGCCGCCGCCAGACCCTGAAAAACGCCGAGCGTTACATCACGCCGGAACTGAAAGCCTTCGAGGACAAGGCCCTGTCCGCCTCGGAGCGCGCGCTGGCGCGCGAAAAAATGCTCTATGAAGGCGTGCTGGACATGCTCCAGCCCCACCTTGCCGCCCTGCAGGCGATTGCCGCCGCAGTGGCCGAGCTGGACGTGCTGTCGGCCCTCGCCGAGCGCGCCGGGGCCTTGAACCTGGCCGCGCCCGAATTCTGCGCGGATGCGGTCATCGACATCAACGCGGGCCGCCACCTGGTGGTGGAAAACCAGACCGACAATTTCATCGCCAACGACACCCGGCTTTCGCGCGCGCGCCAGATGCTGCTCATCACCGGCCCCAACATGGGCGGCAAATCGACCTACATGCGCCAGACGGCGCTGATCGTGCTGCTGGCCTACTGCGGCAGCTTCGTCCCGGCGCAGAGCGCGCGCATCGGACCGGTGGACCAGATCTTCACCCGCATCGGCGCCTCCGACGATCTGGCCGGCGGGCGCTCCACCTTCATGGTGGAAATGACGGAAACCGCCAACATCCTGCACAACGCCACCGAAAACAGCCTGGTGCTGCTGGACGAGATCGGGCGAGGCACCTCCACTTTCGACGGCCTGGCGCTGGCCTGGGCCATCGCGCGCCAGTTGATCGGAAAAACCCGCTGCCACACGCTGTTCGCCACCCACTACTTCGAACTGACCCAGCTCGCACAGGAATTCAAACAGGTCGCCAACGTGCACCTCGACGCGGTGGAACACCGCGACCGCATCGTTTTTTTACACAGCGTGGAAGAAGGCCCGGCGAGCCAGAGCTATGGTTTGCAGGTGGCGCAGTTGGCGGGGGTGCCGGCGGGTGTGATCCAGCAGGCAAAAAAGCGCCTGCTACAACTGGAACAGCAAGGTTTGGAAAGCAGCCCGCAGCGGGACCTGTTCGCCGCCGTTCCCGCCGAGGAAGCAGAGCATCCCGCAGTCGCGGCGCTGAAACAGCTGGACCCGGATGAATTGAGCCCCAAGGCGGCCCTGGAGCTTGTTTACCGGTTGAAGAAGATGGGGTGAGGCGGCAACCCCTCCCATCCTCTCCCCTTGTGCGAGCATCCGCGCGCGGATGCTCGCACAAGGTGGGATTGAGGGGGGGTTAGGTCTTAGTGATGGTGCCCGTGCTCGCCATGCGCGTGCTCGTGGGCAATTTCATCTTTGGTGGCGGGGCGCACTTCGGTCACCTCGCACTTGAACAGCAAGCGCTGTCCAGCCAGGGGGTGATTGCCATCCACGACGACCTTGTCATCGGTGACGTCGGTCACGGTGTAGAGAATCCAGTCATCATCGCCATCCCCAGTACCATCCGCGGCGCCCTCGAACTGCATGCCCACTTCCAGCTTGTCATCCGGAAACTGGCTGCGTGGCTCGATGCGCACCAGATCGGCGTCGTATTCGCCGAAAGCATGATCCGGCTCCAGGGTGATTTCGCACTTTTCACCCACGGCCTTGCCTTGCAGCGCTTCTTCCACAGTCGGGAAAATGCCGTCATAGCCGCCATGCAGGTAACTGACGGCCTCTTCGCTATTTTCCAGCACTTCGCCCTCGCTGTTGCGCAGCTCGTAGCGGATCGATACAACGGTATTTTTTGCAATCTTCATGCTTGCTCCATGGTTTTCACGAGGCGCATCGCTTCAGCGGCATGGCCGCGGGGATTCACGCTGTAGAGCGCGTGACGCAATACACCCCGTTTATCAATAATAAAAGTGGAGCGCACGATCCCCATTTTCTTCACGCCGTCCTTTTCCTTCTCCTGCCAAACTCCATATTTCTCGCACATTTCACCCTCCGTATCGGCCAGCAGGCGGACTGACAGGCCATGCTTATCGCGAAATGCGGCGTGGGAAATGCAGTCATCCCGGCTGATCCCGAGCACCACGGTGTCCAGATGACCAAGATCTTCTTCCAACTCACTGAATTCAATCGCCTGGATGGTGCAACCCGGCGTATCGTCCTTGGGGTAGAAATACAGGATCAGGTTCTTGCCCTTGAAGTCTTTCAGGCCCAGCATTTCCATATCGGAGTCAGGCAGGCGAAAAGTGGGGGCGGGTTGTCCAATTTCTAGCATCGGGATCTCAATCATTTTCAAAGGTTATGGCGCGCACATTCTAACTGATTTTGCCAAACTGCTATACTTTCCGCTTCCCCATTTCCAATGGCCACGACCATGCGACTCCCCTTTCTCGGCGGCCTCACGCCGCAGCAATTCCTGCACGAATACTGGCAGAAGAAACCGCTGCTGGTGCGCAACGCCTTTCCCGGCTTCGGCGGCCTGCTGAGCCCGGACGAACTGGCCGGGCTGGCCTGCCTGGAGGAAGCGGAAGCGCGCCTGGTGCAGAACAAGGGGGACAAATGGCTGTTGCGGCGCGGCCCGTTCAGCGAGGCAGATTTTCAGCGCCTGCCGCAAACCCGCTGGACGCTGCTGGTACAGGGCGTCAACCTGTTCCTGCCGGAAGGCGCTGAACTGCTGGACCAGTTCAACTTCATTCCGCGCGCCCGGCTGGATGACCTGATGGTCAGCTACGCCCCCAAGGGTGGCAGCGTCGGGCCGCATTTCGACCCCTACGATGTGTTCCTGATCCAGGGCATCGGCCACCGCCGCTGGCAGATCAGCACCCAGGGCGACCAGACCCTGCTGCCCGGCGCGCCGCTGCGCATCCTGCAGCATTTCCAGCCGGAGCAGGAGTGGATCACCGGCCCCGGCGACCTGCTCTACCTCCCGCCGCAATGCGCCCACTACGGGCTGGCGCAGGACCATTGCATGACCTATTCGGTCGGCTTCCAGGCGCCTTACGCACAGGAACTCGCCACCCAGTTCCTGGTGCACCTGCAGGATGAAATCAAGCTCGACGGCATTTACCATGACCCGGACCTGAAAACCCAGCCACACCCGGCCCAGATCAGCAATGCAATGGTGCGCAAGGTAAGCTCGATACTCAGCCAGATACGCTGGGATCGGGGCCAGGTGGCGCGATTCCTGGGAAAATACCTGACCGAACCCAAGCGCAGCGTTTTTTTCGACCCGCCCGCCCGGCCGCTCCCCCTGGAAAAATTCATCCTGCGCGCAAAAAAAACCGGGGTGCGGCTCGATCTCAAAAGCCTGATGCTGTTTCATGCCGACCAGTTCTACCTGAATGGCGAAAGCATTGACGCCAGTTCCACCTGCATCGCCCAGCTCACCACGCTGGCCGACCAGCGTGCATTGCCGCCAGGCATGGAACTGGAAGGCGAAGTGGAAAACCTGCTGCACCAGTGGTACTGTGCCGGATATATTGTGCTGGAGTGAGGGCCTCTGATCATGTCTGAACCGACCATCCCCGCCAAACCCGAATATCGCCGCCTGGAGGGGCCGCTGGAATACGAACAGGCGATTGACGCCATCATCCAGCAGGCCAGCCATCAACTGCGCATTTTCGATTACGACCTGCGCAATCAAGGTTACAACAGCCCGCATCGCTTCGAGTTGCTGCAAAACTTCCTCCTTGCCGGCCGCACCAACCACCTGGCTATCGTCCTGCATGACACGCGCTACCTGGACAGCGAATGCCCACGCATGATGAACCTGATCAAGCAGTTCAGCCACGCCGTCAGCGTTTTTCAAACCACCGCGGAAGCACGCGTCGCAAGCGACTCCTTTATCATTGCGGATGATGCTCACTTCCTGCATCGCTTTCATTATGAGCATCCACGTGCGGCATTGAGCCTGCACGACAAGGAAGCCGCCCTTGACCTGATACGGCGCTTCAACGAAATCCAGGCGCTTTCCGAACCCGCGGCACCCGCTACAACACTGGGTTTATGACCGCCTCAGCAGGAGATGAAATCAAATTCACCAAGACATGCCGGCAACATGTTTATTGGCAATATTATTCAGCCCGGGGCCTAGCAATTTTCAGGGAAGGTGTATAGAATACTTCGCGTCGGTTGGCGCCCCAATTCTATTGGAATAACCGGCACCATTTATCATAATTACATGTAATTTTTCAAAGGAAAGAAACAATGAAACACTCCGTACTCCTCGCCGCTCTGCTGGCTCTGTCCCTCTCTGCTTGCGGCAAAAAAGAAGAAGCTGCTCCTGTTCCTGCTCCTGTTGTTGAAGCTCCTGCTCCAGCTGCTGCTCCTGCCGCTCCTGCCGCTGACGCTGCTGCTCCTGCCGCTCCTGCTGCTGACGCTGCCGCTCCTGCTGCTCCTGCCGCTGACGCTGCCGCTCCTGCTGCTCCCGCCGCTGCCAAGTAATCAGGCTTAAGCACCAAGAAAAAGCCAGCCTTCGGGCTGGCTTTTTTTATCTACGGCAAGCGACTCAAATAATCTGCCGCCATTCGAACCCCGCCTCCTGTTCAGCAATCCCGATCCACTCCTTCTCGCAATTCAGAACCCGGCTCAACGCTCCCTGGGCGAGATGAGGCTGGTTGTTCTTGTCACTCAGATGCGCAGCAATCACATGCTGCAACAGGCTCACGTCCAGTTTCCCCAGCAGTGCCGCCGACGCGGCATTATCCAGATGGCCGAAGCGGCCGGCGACACGCTGCTTGAGACCCGGCGGATAGGGGCCATTGCGCAGCATATCCGCATCGTGATTGCACTCCAACACCAGCGCATGGCAACGGTCCAAGGTGGCCTCGATGTGAGGCGTTGAGCATCCGGCATCGGTGAGCACGCCAAGGCGCCGGGAACCATCCCCAAACACGAATTGCGACGGCTCACGGGCATCGTGAGGAACCGGGTAGGGTTCGATTTCCACATCGCCGATCATGAAGCGGTGATGGCAATCAAACAGGTGAACGACCTGAGCGTCCTTGAATTGCGAGGAGCTACTGCTGAATGTGCCGTGAGTGAGCCAGACAGGCAAATTGTACTTGCGCGCAAAAGCCGCGACGCCGCCAATATGGTCGGCATGTTCGTGCGTCACGACAATGGCGCTGATATCTTCAGCCGCCAGTTCCAGGCGTGCCAGGCGTTTCACGGTTTCGCGTATCGCAAAACCGCAATCCAGCATCACCCTGGTATGCCCCGCCTCAACGACCAGCGCATTGCCACGGCTACCGCTTCCGAGGGAAGCGAACCTCATTACTTCAGTTGCGCGTGCAGCAGCTTGAGGATTTTGCCTGCTGTATCCGAGTTTTCGGCTTTGCCATCCTTGTTCAGCACTTGCACCAGCGAATTTTCCGCCTTCTCTGTCACCTGGATGCGGTATTGTTCCTTGCCCACGGCCTTGCTGTCACTGCTGTTCCAGAATGCCAGTTTGGATAGCACGCCTTTCTCTTCTTTCTTGCTGTCGATTTCCGGATCGACGTAGCGCACAAAATACAGTCCTTTGGAACGATCCCGGTCCACCACGGTAAAGCCGACACGATCCAGGGCCAGGCCTACGCGGCGCCAGGCACGGTCAAACGGGTCCAGCACCAGCAAGGTCTGGGAACCATCCTCTGCACGGTTGATTCTGGCACGCTCTTCCACGGGCGCAGTGGCAAGCTGTGTTTTGGCGCGCGTCTCTTCAACTCCGAAGCGCACCATCAAGCGACGCAGCATTTCGGCTTCCATTTCCGGGTCAGACGGGCGCGGCTGCCAGATGGTCTTTTTGCCGCCATCTCCCCCTTCGAGCACTTCATACATGCCGCGGTGGCTGATGTAAATCTCGGTGGTAGAAGCATCCTTGCCGCGCTCAAGGCGAGTGCGGAACTTGTCGCGCTCGGCCGTGGAGTACAGGCTGTCGAGCACCTTGCCCAAGGTGCTGCGGATCACATCCTGAGGAATCTTGGCGCGATCTTCCGCCCAATCCGTTTCCATTACACCGGATTCTGGCATTTCAGTTTTAATGATGAAGCCCAGTTCCTGCCAGAATTCCTTTACCACCGGCCAAACCTGTTCCGGCGTTGCGCGCACCACCAGCCAGCGTTGGCTTCCTGCGCGCTCCACCGAAACCTTGGGCTGCTCCGGCAGCAAATCCTTGCTGCCTGCCTGGGGTTGCGTCGCACGCTCGCGATTGTAGGTGGAAAAAGTGGCGCTGCCTTGCGGGCTCACATCCGGCACCACAAATTTGCTGTCCGTAGAGGGCGCGGTCAGGTCCGGCGGCACTTCCAGCGACGGCACTTTGCCTGCAGACTTGTAATCTATTTTCCTGCCTTCCAGAAAAGAAGAACTGCAACCCGCCAGCAGCGCCAGGAGGGTGATCGGTAAAACCAGTTTGCGAAACTTCATAATAACCTTCAGATCAGTTCTGCTTGTTTCATGGCGGCCTTGAGCGTCTCATGGAAAGCCGTCGAAAGCGGAGTAAGGGGAAGGCGGATGCCATTGCCGATCAGTCCCAGCTGCGCTACCACCCACTTCACGGGAATAGGGTTGGCTTCCACGAACAGCTTCTGATGCAGCGCGAACAGCTTTGCATTAATTGCCAGCGCCGTGGGCAGATCAGCGCGGAAAGCGGCAGCGCACATTTCATGCATCAGGCGCGGCGCCACATTGGCGGTCACCGAAATCACGCCATGGCCACCAAGCAGCATGAATGCCAGCGCACTGGCATCGTCACCAGAATAGAGCGCAAAATCGGCTGGAGCACGCAGGATAAGGTCCGTGCCGCGCTCCAGATTCCCTGTCGCATCCTTGAGGCCGATGATGTTTGGAATCTGCGCCAGGCGCAGCACAGTATCGTTACTGAGATCGCAAGCCGTGCGGCCGGGGACATTGTAGAGAATCTGCGGAATATCCACTGCTTCGGCAACCGCCTTGAAGTGGCGGTAAAGGCCTTCCTGAGTTGGCTTGTTATAGTAGGGCGTGACCAGCAGACAGGCATCTGCTCCCGCCTCCTTGGCGCAGCGCGTCAACTCGATGGCCTCGCTGGTCGAATTGGCGCCAGTTCCGGCGATGACGGGAATCCGCCCTGCCACGTGCGCCACCGTGGTGCGAATCAGCTGGCAATGTTCTTCAAAATTCACCGTCGGCGACTCGCCGGTAGTGCCTACGATCACAATGCCATCCGTGCCTTCCGACAAGTGAAAATCCACCAGCGCACAGAGGCGGTCCAGATCCAGACTGCCATCCTCGTGCATAGGCGTCACAATCGCTACCAGGCTGCCTTTAAGCATGAAGCTATTTCCCGCAAAAAAAGTGAAGTTTAACTGATTATCAGGGCTTATGAAACAGCACGGCCTAGTCTGCTTCACGCTCGAGAGAGCAGCAGCCACGCTCCGGACGGGATGGGGCGGATGCCGCCAGAACCTGCCCGGTTACGGGGTTCGGCCGGAATACCGTACACCCCTTGAGACCCAGCCTGTAAGCATGTCGATAAAGATCGCCAAATGCCGGAAAGTCCAGCGCTTGCGGAACATTGATAGTTTTGGAGATGGCATTGTCCACATGGTTTTGCAATACTGACTGCATCGCCAGATGATCAGTTGGAGGCAATTCGGCGGCAGTCACGAAAAAGGGCGGCAAGGGCGCGCGCTCTCCATGCCGGGCGCGGAACAGAGCATATGCATAGTCCTGCGTTTCGTAGACAACAAGCCCCCCATCCGCGGCTCTCACGGTACGGCGGCATCGCCAGTCATAAACCGGCTCCAGCCCGCTGGATACATTGCCGGCAAGCAAACTGATCGTCCCTGCAGGCGCAATTGCCGTGAGGTGGCTGTTACGGATGCCGTGGCTGCGGATATCTTGCCGGATATCCGCCGGCAGCTTGCTGACAAACCTTCCCTGCAGATAGTTTTCAAGTTCCAACATGGGAAATGCGCCCTTCTCCTGCGCCAGCCGGGTGGAAGTTCGATAGGCCGCATGGCAGATTCGCGCCATGATTTCATCGGCACAGCGCAGCGATTCCGGGCTCCCATAACGCATTCCGAGCATGATCAGCGCATCGGCCAGGCCTGTGATGCCCAATCCTAGCCGCCGGGTGGAGTGCGCCACAACAGCCTGTCGCGGCAGAGGAAAAAGTGAGGCCTCATACACATTGTCCAGCATGCGCGTGGCAAGCGCTGCAGCTTCTCCGAGGCCATCCATATCCAGTGCCGCGCCGGAAGTGAACGGTTGGCGCACGAAACGGGTCAGATTGAGCGACCCCAGGTTGCAAGCGCCATTTGCAGGCAAAGGGACCTCGCCGCACGGATTGGTCGCACTGATATGCTCGCAATACCACAGATTATTGTTCAGATTGACGCGGTCGATGAAGATTACGCCAGGCTCGGCGCAATCAAAGGCGGCGCGCATCAGTCTTTCCCATAACTCACGCGCCCTCACCCGCCTGAACACCCGACACAATTGCGGTGCTTCACTGCCCGTCCAATGCCGCTCGACCATCTCACCCGAAGCGTCTTCATCCGCGCCCAAGGGAAATAACAGCGGCCACGCCTCGTCCTGCTCCACTGCAGTCATGAAGGCATCGCTCACCAGCACGGAAAGATTAAAATGGCGCAGGGCATGAGGGTCGCGCTTGGCATCAATGAATGCCTCGATATCGGGGTGGTCGCAGCTCAGGGTCGCCATCATGGCGCCTCGCCGCGCGCCGGTGGAGAGTATGGTGCCGCACATGCTGTCCCAGATGTGCATGAAGGAGAGCGGGCCGCTGGCTACTGCGCCCACCTGCTGCGCCACTGTCCCACGCGGCCGCAAAGTGGAAAAATCCAGGCCGATTCCGCCGCCCTGCTGCATGGTCACAGCGCTTTCCTTGAGCACTTCGAAAATCCCCGCTATGGAGTCTTCAACGCAGTTCATCACAAAGCAATTGAACAGGGTCACGCGATGATGGCTGCCTGCCCCGGCCAGAATTCGACCGCCCGGAATGAATTTGAAGTCCTGCAGCAAACCGAAAAACCTTGCCGCCCATTCATCCGCACAATCAGGTTTCTCGACCGCAGCCAGGGCATGCGCAACACGGCGCCAGGTATCCTCGATTGTGGCATCGCGAATCTCGCCAAGCGAATGGTAACGGTATTTTTGTTCCCATATTCGCCTGGAAATCGGCTCGATCAGATCATTAGCCATGGCTCCCGCACCAAACAGAGACAACCTTGCTTCACGGCCCGGCAGGCCGGGCTGCCCGAGCAACCTGCAACATCATCTGCAGACCGTCGAGCATCATGTGCTCGAAAACCGGCACCATGTAGGGCAAAGTTATATACAGCACCAGAAAACCGGCCGCCAGTGTAATCGGAAAGCCCACGGCAAAAATATTCAACTGCGGGGCGGCACGTGTCATGATGCCGATCGACAGGTTGGCTATGAGCAAAGCGGCAATCAAGGGCAGAGCCAGCAGCAAGCCGGCACGAAAAATCTCGCCCCCCCAGTCAACCAGCGTTTTCCATCCCAGAGCCGATACCGGTTGCGCCGAGATCGGGAAGGCCCGAAAACTTTCGGCCAAAACCTCGATCATTAGCAAATGCCCATTGAACGCCAGAAAAACCAGCGAAAAAAGTATCCCGATAAACTGGGCGACCACAGGCACCTGGGCCGAATTGATCGGGTCGAATAAAGTTGCGAACCCTAGGCCCATTTGCAAGCCGAGCAGGCTGCCCGCCATCTCGACCGCGACAAAAACCACCCGCATTGCCAAACCCATGGCAATGCCAATCACCACCTGCTGGGCCAAAATCAACAAACCTGCAGCAGAACCCGGATCCACATTGGGCATTGGGTCCAGCACCGGCGACAGGACCAGCGTAATGGCCACGATCAGGCCCATTTTTGCGCTATTGGGAAAACCAGGGTTACCTAGCACTGGCGCACTGGCGACCAGCGCAGCTATCCGGAACAAGGGCCAGATAAAGGCCGTCAGCCAGGCAAGGAGTTGTTCAGAAGTCAGCGTCAGCATGAAATGCCATGACCGGCATAAGCTAGCCGATCATGCCCGGGATACCGGAAAACAGCTGCCGCATGTAATCCACCATCAGGGTGATCATCCACGGCCCGGCGAGAAACATCACGAGGAACATGACCAGCAACTTGGGAATGAAGGACAGAGTCATTTCATTGATTTGCGTCGCCGCCTGGAAAATGCTCACCAGCAGCCCCGTCACCAATGCTGCCAGCAGCATGGGCGCGGCAAGCAGGATGGTTATCTCAAGGGCGTGGCGACCCACTGTCATGACGGTTTCCGGCGTCATGTGTAAAAGCTCTGCACCAATGAACCCATGATAAGACTCCATCCATCCACCAGCACGAACAACATCAGCTTGAAAGGCAGGGAAATCATGACGGGCGACAGCATCATCATACCCATCGACATCAGCACGCTCGCAACGACCATGTCGATAATGAGAAATGGAATGAAAATCAGAAATCCAATCTGGAATGCAGTTTTTAGTTCGCTGGTCACATAAGCCGGAACGAGGATTCTCAGCGGCACGGCTTCCGGCCCGGTCAGCGGCTGGCTGTTGGATAGCTTGACGAACAAAGCAAGATCCTCATGCCGCGTCTGCCTCAGCATGAAAGCCTTGAGCGGCTCAGTGCCTTTTTCCAGTGCTGCCGTGAGCTCGATCTTCTTTTCAACATACGGCTGGTAAGCGTCGTTATAGATTTTCTCGAACACCGGAGCCATGACGAAAAAAGTCAGGAACAAGGACATCCCTACGATTACCTGGTTGGGTGGGGACTGCATGGTGCCCAGTGCCTGACGCAAAAGGGCAAGCACGATGATGATGCGGGTAAATGAGGTCATCATCAGCAGTGCGGCGGGCAGAAAGGTCAGCGCCGTGAGAAACAGCAGGGTCTGAATACTGAGGGTATAAGTCTGGCCACCGCCGGGCGATGGCGTGCTGGTCAAGGCAGGAAAGCCTGCATCAGCGGCAAACGCCATCCGAGGCAGCACGAGCACAAATACCCAAGCTGCGACGATGAATAGATTACGCATCAGCGATTCCCGGCCCATGGATTACTTGTCGCCAGCCGCCGCTTGGCGCCGGTTCATGACATCTTTGAGCCAGGCCGGAAACCGCTGGTCACTCCCATTCAGGGCATTGGCCTCGGGCAAATTTGCGATCCTGGGCATGTTGTGCAGCGCGGTGACCTGGCCCGGCGCCACCCCCACCACCAGCCAAGTATCCCCAACTTCCACCACCACCACTCGCTCTTTTGGGCCTACGGCAATGCCGCCAATCAGCCTGATAGCTCCCCCGGCTGAAACCTGGCCGGGCGCAAAACACTTCAGCAGCCAGGCTGTTGCAGCCACCGTGCCCAAAACCACGGCCAGCCCGAGCAGCACTTGCAGCACACCACCCAAGGAGACCGGTGAAGACGGCAGTGGTGGCGTCTGGGCCGGCGCGGCGAAAATGGAAGTTGCAACCAGAAAAGAAAGTACGCCCAATGTGGCGCCAACGTAAGGCCGCAGGAAATTCATCGGTTGAGTTTGCGAATCCGCTCGGCGGGGGAAATGATGTCGGTCAGGCGGATTCCAAACTTGTCGTTCACCACAACCACCTCGCCCTGAGCAATCAGACAGCCGTTGACCAGCACATTCATCGGCTCGCCGGCCAGGCCATCCAGCTCCACCACCGAGCCTTGGGCAAGCTGGAGCAAGCTGCGAATGGCGATTTTTGTGCGCCCCAGTTCAACCGTAAGGTTGACTGGGATATCCAGAATCATATCCAGATTGTTTGCCATGCCGCCATGGCTGGTAGACGCGGAAAACTGTTCGAAAACAGGGGCTGTGGCAACTTGTGGCTGGGCAGCCGGAGCGGGCTCTCCCTGCTCCGCCATTGCGGCCGCCCAGTCGTCTTCGGCAGAGGCGCTGACAGCTTCGCCCTGCTCGGACATGGCCGCAGCCCAGTCATCTGCGCCAACTTGGCCTTCTTCCTCAGCCATTGCTTCTCTCCGATGAAGATTCAGGCTCCGGCATCGACAGTATCTTATTGACCTTCAGTGCGTACTGGCCGTTGAGAACCCCATACTTGCATTCCAGCACCGGCACGCCATCCACTTCCGCCACGATGGCTTCAGGAATATCAAGGGAAATCACATCACCTACCTGCATATTGAGTATCTGCCCCAAATTCACGGGCGCTTCACCCAGGTTAGCGACCAGATTGACTTCAGCTATCTGGATCTGCTTGGTCAACAGGCGGGTCCAGCGCTCGTCAACGTCCATGCGCTCGCCCTGCATGCTGCTGTATAAGACATCCCGAATCGGTTCGATCATAGCATAGGGGATACAGACGTGAAAGTCGCCGCCGCCCGAACCCAGTTCAATGTTGAAGGTCGTCACCACCACGACTTCACTGGGAGTGGCAATGTTCGCAAACTGGGTGTTCATTTCCGAACGGATATATTCGAACTCCACCGGATGGACCGGCTCCCAGCACTTCTTCATTTCCTCGAACACCACATTGAGCATGTTCTGAATGATGCGCTGTTCGGTGGGCGTAAAATCCCGGCCCTCGACACGCATGTGAAAGCGCCCGTCACCGCCAAACAAATTGTCCACCACCAGGAATACCAGATTGGGATCAAATATAAATAGCGCGGTGCCGCGCAAGGGCTTTATGTGTACCAGATTGAGGTTGGTCGGCACCACCAGATTGCGGATGAATTCGCTGTACTTCATTACGCGCACCGGCCCAACGGAGATTTCAGCGGTGCGCCGGATAAAGTTGAACAAACCGATACGCAGCAAACGCGCAAAGCGCTCATTGATCATCTCCAGCCCGGGCATGCGCCCGCGCACGATGCGCTCCTGCTTGGCGATGTTGTAAGGCCTGACGTGGGAAACGTCTTCAGCCCCGGCCTCTTCTTCGACCTCGCCTGTCACTCCCTTGAGAAGGGCGTCGACTTCATCTTGTGAAAGTATATCGTCAGCCATTTTTCCGATGTCCCGGCATCATTGTCTGGCCGCTTACTGAATCACGAAAGACGTAAAAAACACCCCGGACACGCCTTCATCCTCTTTGACGTGCAGAGCCTTATTGATCTGCGCCTTGATTTCTCCGCTCAGTTTCAGTTTTCCTTCGGTAGTCGCCAAGGCACTGGCAGTCTTGCTCGAGAGCAGTAAAAGAAGAGCATTGCGGATCTCTGGCATATGCGCCTTGACCATTTCGGTCGCCTTGGCATCCGCCACTTTAAGCTCGATATCCGTCTGCAGCATGTGATCCTCGCCTTCTGTCGCCAGATTGACTGTAAAAGTCTCCAACTTCACAAAGACGGGAGGCTTCGCAGGATCAGCTTTTGGTTTTGCTTCTTCCTGGCCGCCATGGGTGTCTTTTTTGGCATGCATAAAGTACCAGGCCGCCCCACCGCCTCCGGCCAGCAGCACCACTGCCGCGACAATTATAATCAGCAGTTTCCCCTTGCCCTTCTTAGGCGTCCCTTGGTCCGCATCTGCAGCCGGTTTCTCCTTGTCTTTGGCCATCGCTCCCTCGCTTTCATTTTCCGCCGCGCTCGATCAGAGCGGACATTTCTCGCTTTGATGAAACTTATAAACTTAAATGATATAAAAAACAAGTAGTTTTGATTGATAATTTATGTGCTTTAACAACTACCAGGACATGTGCTGACAGTCCATGGCTGGCCGGCATGCATCCAACTATAGACAGCGCGGGTATCAGGCGGCAAGAAAACGACAGATTAAGTCTTAATAATCAACGGCATGCAAGTATTCAACCAGAAAGCCAACTTGATCACAAAGAAAAATCGCTTTGCAGAGGAGACTGGATCAGGGCGTTCAAGCGCTCAGGTGTTGCAGCAAAACAACACCGAGACGGGAGAGATCCAGAAAGGCCAACCCGGGAAGGCCGGCAAGTTCCAGCATTTCAGGCAAACAGATCAACCATCCCACTGCCATCATGGCGCAGTGGAACCACCCCTCCCATATTTATCGATGGGCGCATGTTACCGATGTCTGACAAATCCGTTTGCCGCGAAGCACCGGGTGAACCCTCACGGCCCGAAGATTGCTGTTGCGGCAAGGAATCGGAACTCACTGTGGCACTCCCCAAATTCAACCCGCCATCAGCCAACATTTCGCGCAGGCGAGGCATGGCAGCCTCGATAGCTTCGCGCACAGCGGGTTGATGTGAAACAAAAATGGCGGATATCTGGTCGTTACTGACCGAAAGCCGCACCTCCATCGGCCCCAGATGGGCGGGATTCAGGTGAAGTTCGGCCACCTGGGTTTGTTGACCGGCCATCCACACCAGCTTCTGGCCCAAGGCATCGCTCCAGCCTGAAGCACCCACGGGCGTATGAAGGGCTGCAGGGGGATGCAGCAAGGCTTTTGTATCGGCCACGGATGTAGGGTTCGCCGCCACCATGACAGGCAGGGCGTTAACCGGGCTTTCCGGAACACGCTGCGGCTCTGCAGCCGACACCGGGTAAAACAGCCCCTCTCCATTTTTATCCAGCCGGCCCTGCGGCAACATCTTGCCGTCCGCGGCAAATTCTGCCCCTCGATCAGAGCCCAAGTAAGCCGCATTTACCTTGGAAAGTTTCTTGTCAAACTGTGCCTGGGCATCTGGAGCGCTCTTGATCCCCTCCAACGCCTTGCCGGCAACCACGGCATTCGGAACAGGATATTTGGCTTGCTGCACAACAACCGCCGGAAGTGGCGCAAAAACCCCCACAACCGGAATAAAACCATCATTCAGCGCCTGCTCACGGGCATCTTCGGCTTGCGCCATTCTTCGATCTTGCGCTGTTGGAATCAGACTATCGGAGAGAGGCTGTTCGCTTGCATCTTCTGCCTGCGTTATTCGCGGATCCCCCGCCAGAGGAACCAGACTGCCGGTGAGTGGCTGTTCCTTTAATTCATCGGCTCGCGTTATTCGCTGCCCTCCTGCCAACGCCATCAGGCTGCCATTAGCCGGCATTTCGGCACCAGGCAGAAACTCCGCGTCCTGCCGCGCCACAACATTAGCCAAAACATTATCCACGGCTTCGGCATCGGGAGACGCATCAACCCCTTTATCCGATCCCTGCCCACCCTTGACCTGTGCCTTGAATAAGGCAGAAAAACTCAAGCCGTCCGCAGCCTCACCATCCACCCCCGTGGACTGCGCAGCATTACCGGGATTTTTTGGCACGACCGCCGTAACTGGCGCTGCTTGCATAGCGTGACCTCATTCAGCACATTATCTGTGCCAATCATCAAGCAATATACATGCCTAGTGGCCTGCTTCGCAAATGCCGGAACATGAAAACGCGTCTTCCGGCCCGTGGCGGCGTTGCTCATCCTCGCAATAGGCGTGGCTATTGCTGCGGTTCGCGCCTTGCCACAGACCGGAATCCATCGTTTTCATCATGTTCCTTGATTTACGAAGCAGACCACTAGCTCACTCATCACCGCCCCTGCCACTCAGCTTGCTGGAAAACTCGTCCTGTTCTTTCTGCTCTATCTGGTTTTCGCGTTTTTCCTCGGCACGCCGGTGGCGCTGTGACAAAACATCAAAAGCCTTGAGCTTGCCGCGCTGCCGCAGCCACTCCTGCTGACCGTCATTCCATCTTGCCTGGCAACGCGCCACTTCATCCTGTTGCAACTTGATGGCCGTGTCCAGCTTGACCAAAAAGAGCTGAAAATCCCGCAGCGCCATGGCTGACGTGCCACCGCTACCGGAATCGCGCAAGCGCTCCCTGTAACTCTCCCGGTATGCCAGCAACTGCTTGAGTTTTTCCTCGGCGTCATTCCAGCGCACCCTTAACGCCTGCAGGTTTTTTGCCGCTGCGTCTAGATTATTCCGGGAAATATCGAGCAGAGGTTGCAGCGGAAATTTTCGCGCCATAACGCTTCATCCGCTCAATGACTGAACAACGCAGCCAATTGAGCCACGCTCTCATGCTCATTGACCTGCTGCCGCATACCTTGCTGCAAAAAAGCCTCGAGGCGCGGGTACATCATGATTGCCTCGTCAAGCAGGGGATCGCCTCCCTTGACGTAGGCGCCAACACTGATCAGATCCCGGCTGCGGTGATAGCGTGAATACAAAAGCTTGAAGCGCCTCACCCACTCCAGGTGCTGCGGGCTGATCAGCTCAGTCATGGCCCGGCTGATTGAAGCCTCGATATCGATTGCAGGGTAATGCCCCTGATCGGCAAGGGAGCGCGACAATACCACATGGCCATCGAGAATGGCCCGTGCGCTATCGGCGATGGGGTCCTGCTGATCGTCGCCTTCGGTTAGAACGGTATAAAATGCCGTGATTGAGCCGCCACCTTCGCGGCCATTGCCCGCACGTTCCACCAGTTGCGGCAGCTTGGCAAACACCGAGGGCGGATAACCCTTGGTGGCCGGCGGCTCGCCAATCGCCAGTGCAATTTCGCGCTGCGCCATGGCATAGCGGGTCAGGGAGTCCATGATCAGCAAGACATGTTTGCCCCGATCGCGGAAATACTCCGCGATCGCCGTCGCATAGGACGCCCCATGGAGACGCAGCAAGGGCGGCGTGTCGGCTGGCGCGGCGACAATCACCGAGCGCGACAGGCCTTCGGCGCCCAGAATATTCTCGATAAACTCCTTGACCTCACGCCCGCGCTCGCCGATCAGTCCCACCACAATCACATCCGCACTGGTATAACGCGCCATCATCCCCAGCAACACGCTCTTGCCTATACCGCTGCCCGCAAACAGCCCCATGCGCTGGCCACGCCCCACAGATAGCAAGGCGTTGATGGCGCGCACACCGACATTCAAAACATCTCGAATAGGCGCTCTGGCCAGTGGATTGAAAGGCCTGCTTTGCAACGGGACTGTGCAATCGGTCTGGAGCGGCCCCAATGCATCAAGGGGCCGGCCTGCGCCATCAATGACGCGCCCCAGCAACCGGTCACCCACCGCCACATGCTTGGCGCGGTCCTCGGCACGACGATGCTTGCTGGATTTTCCGGAACGGCCTGTTGGCGGGGGTGGAAAGCTGCTGATTGCGGGCGTGACTTTTGCTCCCGGGATCAGGCCATACACATCGGTGGAAGGCATCAGCAGCAAACGCTCCCCGGCAAAGCCGACCACTTCAGCTTCCACATCATGGCCATCCGGCATGGAAACCACGCAGCTGCTGCCCACTGCCAGCTTGAGCCCCACCGCCTCCACCACCAGTCCGGTCACACGAGTCAGACGGCCAGTGACGACCCATGGAGGATTGTCCTCCACGGTTTCAAGGCAATACTGCAGGTGGCTTTGCCAATTCTCTCGCAGATTCATTTCGGCGCCAACCAATTCCCATCTTGCCCGAGCGATTCGAGCACGCTTTTCCAGCGGCGCTCCAGCGTGGCATCGAGTTCGCCATGGGCGGTCTCGAGGCGGCAGCCGCCAGGCTCAATCTGGTCATCTTCGACCACTCGCCAATGGCCATGAGCAAGCTCGGCTTCAAGACAGGAACGCACCAGCTCAGCATCCTGTGGATGCAACACCAATTGCGGATGCTGATTGGCTTGGGGAAAGCTGTTGATGGCTTCCTTCACCACGGCCAGAATCAGTTCCGGTCGCACTTCCAGGGCTTGGCGCAGCATCTGTCGGGAGATGCCGAGCGCCAGATCGAGCAAAGCTTGCGACATCTCCTGATCCAGTTGTTGCAGGGAATCATTCACCTGGTTCAGTAAGTTATTCAGGGTCTGTGCTTCCTGCCTCGCCTGCTCCCGCCCCTCACGGTACCCCTGCTCCCTTCCTTGCTCCAGGCCTTCACGGTACCCCTCCTGGTGTGCCTGATGGTGCATGAGTTCGATCGCTTCCGCAGTGGGCAGCGCCACCTGGCCGCTGCCTGCGCCTTCACCCCCGGCCCCGACATCTTCAAATGCATCCATTTCCCATCGCTGGTATGCACTCAACTGCTCTTTTGGAATTATGTTGGACATGCGTAAGGGCTCGCTAATGAATCTCTTGGTCATGCCTTGCTCCATATTCGGGAAGAACAAGGCGCAAAGCACAGAAGAGGGTTGTTACATCCGCGGTCTTTGCGACCGTATAGCGCGACCACGCCGTAAGCAACCGCAAAATCCGCTCCGGCAAGACAGCGTGTGAGTCACATCAGACCATCTGCTCGTCACCCTTGCCTCCGAGCACGATCTGCCCCTCATCGGCCAAGCGGCGCACCACCTTGAGGATTTCCTTCTGTTCAGCCTCAACCTCGGACAGCCGCACCGGCCCCTTGGCCTCAAGGTCGTCACGCAGCATCTCTGCGGCACGGGAGGACATATTCTTGAAAATCTTCTCTCGCAGGTCTGGTGTCGCGCCCTTCAAAGCGAGGATCAGGGACTCGGACTGAACCTCACGCAGCAACAACTGGATCGAACGGTCGTCCAGATCATTCAGATTATCGAACACAAACATCTCGTCCTGAATCCCTTGCGCCAGTTCCGGGTCATAGTCACGTACGCTGTTGATAACCGAGGTTTCGTTAGCCGCGCCCATAAAGTTAAGAATCTCCGCAGCCGCTCGCACACCGCCCATGGCGCTTTTCTTGAGATTGGTATTGCCAGCCAGAAGTTTGGTCAGCACATCGTTAAGCTCTCTCAGCGCCGTCGGCTGGATGCCATCCAGCGTTGCGATGCGCAGGATGACATCATTGCGCAGGCGCTCTACAAAGAAACTCAGCACCTCGCTGGCTTGATCCCGGTCCAGGTGGACGAGGATAGTGGCGATGATCTGGGGATGTTCGTTCTTGATCAGCTCCGCCACGGCCGCAGCATCCATCCACTTCAAGCTTTCTATGCCAGCAGTATCGCCGCCCTGCAGGATACGATCGATCAGATTCCCGGCGCGCTCGCTGCCCAGCGCCTTGGTTAGAACAGCGCGGACATAATCGTCATTGGCCATGCCAACGCTGGTTTTCTCCTCAGCCTCCTTGCGAAAATCATGCAGCACGCCTTCGATTTGATCGCGCTTCACGTTCTTCAGTGACGCCATCGCCGTGCCCAGCTTCTGCACCTCTTTCGGCCCGAGATGCTTGAACACCTCGGACGCCTCCTCCTCTCCCAGAGACATCAGCAGAATCGCACTTTTTAGAATGCCTTCGTCGCTCACTCTGCACCCACCCAATCTTTCACGACACTTGCCACCACACGCGGGTCCTGTTTTGCCAGTTCCTTGGCCGCCTTGAGATTCTCTTCATAACCTGCCGCCTGGCTTGCCTTCGCGATTGCCTCCGGCGAAATTTCGGCCACTTCCTCTTCTTCCGCCCCTGCCCCGCCCGCATGCGCATGCGGGCGGGCAAGCTCGCGCAGAATGGGACGAATCACGCCAAACACCAGATAGAAGAGCAAGGCGGCAATCAGTAGGTTTTTCGCAATCTCTTTTACCAGAGCCATATTACCCGGTTCCTTCCACAGCGGAACGGCAGGAATTTCCTCAGCTTCACTTTCGGTGAAAGCCGCATTGACCACATTCAAGGTATCACCACGGGTCGGACTGAAACCCATCGCCTCCTTGACCAGATTTTGAATCTGGCTCAATTCAGCCGGCGTCAGCGGCTTGTTGGCGCCCTTTGCATCCTTGCGGTGGTTCACCACCACCGCCACAGAGAGGCGCTTGACGCCACCCACCGGCTGCCGAACATGCTGGATGGTTTTATCCACCTCGAAGTTGACGGTGGATTCCTTATGGACACTCCCACCACCGGCAGCCGCTCCCGCCGCCCCCCCAGCGCCAGGCGCCGCTGCGGTGATCGGCGCACTCGCCGCCCCAGGCGGCTGGTTGGACAACGCACCCGGCACGCCGCTGGCCTGCTTGCCTGCATCGCCACTGGTTTCGCTCATCTGCTGACTGCGAATTGCGGCTTCATTCGGCACCGGATTGGGTTTATAGGTTTCGGCCGTCTGCTCGACCGTAGAAAAATCCAGGTCAGCCGCAACTTGGGCCTTGACGTTCCCCAGCCCCAAAATCGGCGTCAGAATCGACTCGATGCGCTTGACGTAGCTCTGCTCGACCTGGTGCAAGTAGTCGAGTTGCGTCGGGTCCAGGCCCGCATGTGCGCCTGCGCCATCCCCCGCGCCCGTGAGCAGATTGCCGTTCTGGTCCACCACCGTCACATTTTTTAGGGGCAGATCCGGAACACTGCTCGAAATAAGGTGCACGATGCCGCTCACCTGGGCCGCATCGAGGCTACGGCCTGGATAAAGGCTCAGCAAGACGGAAGCGCTGGGTTTCTGCTGCTCACGGATAAAGACCGAGGGACGTGGAATGGCAAGGTGCATACGCGCACCCTGCACCGCGGAAAGCGACTGGATGGAACGGGTGATTTCACCCTCCAGGGCGCGCTGGTAATTGACCCGCTCCTGGAACTCGCTCATGCCAAGCTTCTGGCCATCCATCAACTCGAAACCGACAACGCTTCCCTTGGGTAAACCCTGGGAAGCAAGGCGCAGGCGCATTTCATAGACCTGATTGGAGGGCACCAGAATTGCCCCTCCGCCTTCGGCCATCTTGTAGGGGATGTTCATCTGCTGCAGGGAAGAGATAATCGTACCGCCGTCACGGTCGGAAAGATTGCTGTAGAGCACCCGGTAATCGGGCGTCTGGGACCACATCCAACTACCAGACAAGAGCGCGACAAGCGCGGCCACAGCAAACATCAAGCCCAACTTCTGCTGATTGCTCAAATGGCCGAATCCTCCGCGCAATCTGCCTAAAGCCGTGTCCTGGGCCGCTACTGCCATTGATGAGCTCTGTGTCTGTTAACCCCTGCTAAACGCACCGGGAAGAAGAAAAAAAGAAACCTCCGCAAAAAAACCAGAGGCATCATACCTGCATATTCATAATATCTTGATACGCGGAAACCAGCTTGTTTCGCACCTGCACCATGGCCTGAAAAGACACGTTCGCTTTTTGCAGGGAAATCATCACTTCCTGCAGACTGGCATCGTTCGCACCCAGTTCGAAATTTTTTGCCATTGCGGAAGATTCTTGCTGCACGCTATTGACTTGGTCAACAGAGTTTTTGAGCAAAGCGGCAAAATCCGTCCCTCCTTGCGGCGCTTGCTGCGCACTCCCACCTGCCGCCATGGCGGCAGTCGCACGCATCTGGCTGAGAAGCTGATCAATTCCCTGCATATTCATGGCAAAAATTCTCCGGCATCAGTTTATATGCCACAACCAAGCAAAAACCATACCTTAATCACACTCGGCCTGCCCTGAGGCCGCGCCTTCTTCCCGATATTGCTGCAATTTGTAACGCAAGGTACGCTCGCTCATCCCCAGCCGCTGCGCGGCCAACTTGCGCGACCCCTTCACTGCGGCCAGCGCCTCCATGATATGCGCCCGCTCCAGCGACTTCATGTCCAACGGCGGCTCCCCAGTCAACTCTATCCCTGACGGGGACGGCTCTTTCCTCTCAGGCCGCGGCAAATGCAAGTGCTCAGCCTCGATCAAATCACCCGGCGCCAGAATCAGCGCGCGCTGTATGACGTTCTCAAGCTCCCTGATGTTACCCGGCCAGCCATATTGCGTCAATTGCCTTGCCGCCCCCTCTGACAGGGAAATTCCGGCGCGCCCGAAGCCGGCAGAAAAACGGCTGATAAACTGCTGCGCCAGCGGCACGATATCGGCAAGTCGCTCACGCAACGCGGGCACCTCCAGCGGGAACACATTCAAGCGGTAATACAGGTCTTCACGGAAACCGCCGCGCTTCACCTCGGCCACAAGGTCGCGATTGGAAGTAGCCAGCACGCGCACATCCAGAGGAATCGCCTTGCGCCCGCCGACACGCTCCACCTCCCTCTCCTGCAGTACGCGCAACAATTTGGCCTGTAGCGCCAGCGGCATTTCAGACACCTCGTCCAGCAGCAAGGTGCCGCCCTGAGCCTGCTCAAACTTGCCTGGCTGGGACTGCAGGGCGCCGGTAAAAGCCCCCTTTTCATAGCCAAACAAGGTCGCTTCCAGCAGATTCTCTGGGATGGCCGCGCAATTGATGGCCACGAAAGGACCGTCCGCATGCGGGGAAAAGCGGTGAATAAAACGCGCCACGACTTCCTTGCCGGTGCCGCTTTCGCCCGTAATCATGACAGTCGCCACGGTTGCAGCCACCCGCTGCGCCAGGGCAAACAGTTCGCGCGAACGCACATCTTCGGCAATCATTTCTACCGCCCCATCGGCGGGGGCCGGCAGCATGTAACGCACCACTTCGGCCAGCAAGGTATCCGGCTCAAAGGGCTTGGTCAGGTAATGGCACGCTCCTGCCCGCATCGCTTCCACCGCCTTGTCGATCATGCCGTAGGCAGTCATCAGCAACACCGGCAAATGCGGATAAGCACGCTTGATTTCGAGCAGCAGCGTGTGCCCATCCATCGGCTGCATCTGCACATCCGTCACCACCAGGCCAACGGTGCGGCGGCGCAGCATCTCCAGGGCGATCACGCCATCCGCAGCACTAACTGCCTCATATCCGGACAGCGCAAGGGTGTCGCACAAGGCCTCGCGCAAATCCCTGTCATCCTCAACAATCAGAATCGGCAGTGTTTTCATTTATCCTGGATATTCCACAAATGCACGCGATGATTGCACAGGATTTTGTTCGGCAGGCGCATTATGCAAAGGAATAGCGTAATGTGATTCATAAGCCCAACCAAGAAAAGTGTCCTCACAAAGCACTAAAGACCGGCAAGAGCACAAGCGATTATTGAAACTTCGGTTCATGCTTGTTCCACCGGCAAGCACAGCACGAACTCACTCCCTTCTCCCAGGGTGGAGTGCGCCTCTACACTTCCACCATGAGCTTCAGCCACATTACGCACAATCGCCAGCCCAAGGCCAGTACCCTCGCTACGCGTAGTAAAGAAAGGCTCAAACAGCCGGCCGCTCACTGTCGCATCAAAACCTTGCCCAGTATCGCTCACGCTCAGTTGCAACGAACCGGTATCAAGCCACCTTGCCCGCAGCGCGACCCTACCGCCCGCGTCACAAGCCTGCAGGGCGTTTTCCAGGAGATTCAGCAACGCGCCGGTCAGCGCCTTGCGATCTGCGCGCAACAAGCAATCGGGGCAAAGATCCTCAACCATCAGGAAAACGCCGCGCTCAAGCATTTGCGGCTCCATGATCTGCGCCAGATCCGCCAGCAACCCCGACAACGGCAGAATCTCACGCGCACCCGCCTGGCCCTTAACGAAAGACAGCATATCCTGAATCAGGTGCTCCAGATGGCGCAAACGCGCCACGGCCTTGCCCGCAAACCGGGTTCGATCCGTATCGGCCAGCCCCGGCTTGCTCAAGTTGGCGGTATACAGCAGCGCGGTAGCGAGCGGGGTACGCAGTTGATGCGCCAGGCCGGCGGCCATCTCGCCCATTGCCGACAAGCGTTGATGGCGCTGCAACTCCCGTTCCATCTGGTGGGCCTCTGTTACATCATGCAACAGCACAATCTGCCCACCCAATCCATCCAGAGGATTGATCGAGAGATTGAGCAGGCGCGGCGAACCATCCGCAGCCGTCATTTCCCATTCATGCGGCGTAGCTGTCTGGCGCAGATTGCACGAAAGCGCCGCCTCCCACTCCCGCCCATCAATGTCCTCGCCCAGCAAGCGCCTCGCGGCAGCATTCGATTCGCTAATCCGACCCGCGCCATCCACCACCACCACACCTGCCGGCAGCGCCGCCAAAAGCATGGCCAGGCGCTGAGACAAGGCTTCCTTTTCTAAAAACTGGCGGCGCAATTCACCATTGGCTACGGCCAACTCGCCCGTCAGCCTTTCAACCTGACCCTGCAATTCGTGGTAGGCGCCGGTAAGTTGGGCCGAGGCCTCATTAAAAAGGCTGAACGCCTGCTCCAACTCCTGCGGACTGATCTGCTTCATTCCATCGTTCAAGCTTCACCCCACGCTCAACCAGCGGTCAAATTGGACCCATGCTTTTCAAGATTATATACCGGGATGATATGGCGAAAAATGAAACCGCAGGCCCCACTAAACCAACATGGACCCTGATACAATCAGGGAATCCCCTATGATGATATCAGGCCGAACACCAATTAACAGATGAATCAGCGGCTAAGGGTATTTCCATGTACGAGTTAGAACCTGCACAATATTTGCTCTTCTTAAGAGGCACATCCATCATGCTCAGCCGTTTGACCATCCGCTCCCGCCTTATCCTGCTTGCCGCCTTCATGTCCCTGCTGCTGGCGGGCAGCGGCACCACCGGCATGCTGGTCGTTGATTCATTTAGAAAATCAGCAATAGAAGCAAATGAAAACCATTTGGCGCCCATCATCGAATTAAGCCAGATAGGCAGTCTCATGGCGCAGAACCGCGCGCTTATCCTCCTCGCATTGCAGCATGACCCTGCCGACCCATCGAGCAAGCTGCACGATCACGCCATCACCTCCCATACGGATGAAATCCTCAAGAACAAAGACAAAATCACCGAATTATGGCAGCAGTTCATGGAGCACGAATTGCCCCCGGAAGCCCGTAAACAGGCCGAAGAACATGGCGCGCAAAGAAAAAGATATGTAGTGGAAGGCCTGTTGCCGGCACGCGAATCCATTCTCGCAGGCAAGTTCGACGAAGCTCATCGCATCACTGAAAGCGCAGTAACGCCCCATTTCAATGCCGCCAGCGAAACCCGCACCCGGTTATTCCAGCTCATCATAGACGAGAACAAGCAGGCTATCGAGGAAGACGAGCAGCGTTTTTCACTGATCCGCAGCCTTACCATTGGCGGCATAGCAGGCGGCATCACCATTGGCATCATCGTCGCCTACCTCATTATCAGCGGCATTTCCCGCTCCATCACCGACCTGCGCCAGGCGATTACCCGCATGCAGGCCAGCAATGACCTGACCCTGCGCGCGCCGGTCCATGGCGGCGACGAAATCGCCCAGGCAGCACAGGCATTCAACGGCCTCGCCGCCACATTCCAGGGAATTATCCATGATGTCCATGCCAGTTCGGAGCAACTGGCCGAAGCCTCCACGCAACTCGCCACAACCGCACACAACGTTGCCCAGGGCTCAAACCGGCAAAGTGAAGCCGCCGCCAGCACTGCTGCCGCAGTGGAGGAAATGACGGTAAGCGTGGCATCGGTGGCGGACAATGCCGAAGAAGTGCGGAAAATGGCGCAGAACAGCCTGCAGGAAACAGCGAAAGGCAATGTCAGCCTGTCGGAACTGATCGGAGAGGTGAGCGAGGTCGAAACCGCCGTGGATGAAATTGCAAGCGCCGTAAATGAATTCGTGCATAGCACCAGCGTCATCACCAACATGACCAAACAGGTGAAGGACATCGCCGAACAGACCAATTTGCTAGCCCTGAACGCCGCCATCGAAGCGGCCCGGGCCGGCGAGCAGGGACGCGGCTTTGCCGTGGTGGCCGATGAAGTGCGCAAACTGGCGGAAAAATCGGCTCAATCTGCAAGCCAGATCGACGCGGTCACCCAAACACTCCACGGCCAGTCCAGCGGCGTTGAGCACGCCATCGCGCGCGGCCAGAACTCCTTGCGCTCAAGCCAGGATCTTCTGGAAAATGTCGCAATGGTGCTGGCGGAAGCCAACAGCTCGGTAAGCGACGCCACTGGCGGCGTTGACAACATCACTGCCTCGGTCAACGAACAGAAATCGGCCGCCCATGAAATCGCCCAAAACGTTGAGAATATTGCGCAAATGGCGGAAATCAACAGCCAGGCCAGTAACGAGACTTCACGAGCCGCGCACCACCTGGAACAGCTTGCCGGCAAGCTGAACAGCATCGTTGGGCGCTTCAGGGTTTGAAACTGCGCCAGGCTGGCGCCTCCATCACATGGGCTAAACCATTGGGCCGGAAGGGCCTTAATGCGCTTGACCATCCCGATGTTTTGCCGTTAACTTCAACATAAAAACACAAAAATTCCGGCAATACACAGCAGCAAGGGGAAGCAGCGATGAAAAAAAACCTGCCGGTTACCGCTACCGAAACGGTTTACCGTGATAGCGCAGTACTGATTTCGAAAACCGACATGCGCGGCGTCATCACTTACGCCAATGCCGACTTTATTGAAGTCAGCGGCTACAGCGAAAATGAACTGCTCGGCAAATCCCATAACCTCGTGCGCCACCCTGACATGCCGCCGGCCGCCTTTGCCGACCTGTGGCGTCAAATCCAGGCCGGCAAGCTGTGGCATGGCTTTGTAAAAAACCGCTGCAAGAACGGCGATTATTACTGGGTCGAGTCCAATGTATCTCCCAGCATTCCAGCGGGGTGGACGAATCCATCGACAGCGGCCTGGCACACCTCGCCAACAGCCAGGAGGCGATGGAGAACCTGGCCATGGTTCTGGCCGGATCGGGAGAAACAGTCAAAAATGTAACAAAAGGCGTGGGCAATATCGCGACGGCCACCGACGAGGAAGTGAACACCAGCGCAGAAATCAGCCGCAACGTCGAAAGAATTGCATCCATCACCGAAAAAAACAGCTCCGCCATCCACCACACCCTCGCCGCATCCGGCGAACTGGAAGAGATGGCGCATAATTTGAGAAACACCGTCAATCGCTTCAAGATATAATGCAACTGCGAGAAAAATTGGTTATCCTCCATTCGTAGCGGAACCCCTTGGAGTCAAAATTAAGATGTCAGAACTGTTAAAACGCATTGATGCCCGTACCAAGCTCGCCGGCACCAACAAGCTGGAAATCCTGCTGTTCACCCTGGGCACCGATCAGAACAGCGGGCGCAAGGAAACTTTCGGCATCAATGTCTTCAAGGTCCGCGAAGTCATGCGCGTTCCGGAAATCACCCGTGCGCCGGACATGCCTCCTTCCGTGGAAGGCATGGTCAGCCTGCGCGGCGCGCTGGTGCCGGTGGTGGACCTGATTAAATACACTGGCATCGTGACCGGCGCCCCTCCTGAAATCATGATCGTCACCGAGTACAACTCCCGCACCCAAGGTTTCCTGGTGGAGAGCGTAGACACCATCCTGCGGCTTGACTGGTCGGAGATCAAGGTGCCGCCTGAAATGCTGACGGCGCAGATGGGCGGCTTGGTGACTGCCGTCACCCAACTTCAGGACGGCCGCCTGGTCATGCTGATGGACGTGGAGAAAATTCTCGCCGAGACCACCCATTACGACGAACACGAAATCATCTTTTCCAGCCTGGTACCCCTGCAGGAAGAACGCACCATCTTCTTCACCGACGATTCCCCGGTCGCGCGCAAGCAGATCGAGCGCACCCTGGAAGCCATGCATATCCGTTACCGCAGCGCCACCAACGGCAAGCAGGCATGGGAAGAACTACAGCAGATCGCCGCGCGCGCCGAAGCCGCCAAGCAGCCCGTCAAAAGCCTCATCCAACTGGTGCTGACCGATGTGGAAATGCCGGAAATGGACGGCTACATCCTCACCAAGAACATCAAGAGCGACCCGCGTTTTGCCGGCATTCCGGTCATCATGCATTCCTCGCTTTCCGGCGCATCGAACCAGGAACTGGGGCGCTCGGTGGGGGTGGACGAGTATGTCTCGAAATTCGAACCCGCCAAGCTGTCTGAAATCCTTACCCGCCGCTTAATGAGTTGACTTTTCCAGGACCGACATCATGACGACCCAAGCCCATGCCGCGCTGATCGAATCGGTTGATGCCCGCACCAAGCTGGCCGGCTCCAACAAGATGGAGATTCTCCTGTTCACGCTGGGAACGGGAGAATATTTCGGCATCAACGTGTTCAAGGTACGCGAGGTATCGCAAACGCCCTTCATCACCAAGACACCCCACATGCCGGGCGGCGTGCTGGGAGTGATCTCGCTGCGCGGCAACATCATCCCGGTGCTGGCACTGGCGGATTTCATGCAGCTCGACAACGTGCCTGAAGGCACGGGCCAGACCATGATTGTTACTGAGTACAGCAAGCACACGCAGGGGTTTTTGGTATATGAAGTGGATCGTATCGTGCGTGTCGACTGGGAAAAAATCAAACCGCCGCAATCCATGCTGGCAGGCGCCGAGGGATTGATCACGGCCATCACCGAACTTCCAGACGGGCGCCTGGTATCGATTATCGACGTGGAACAGATCCTGGTGAATGCGCTCGGCATGGAGGCGATTCCTGAGCTGGTTCCGATTGACATGTCGCCGGAACAATACCTGTTCTTTGTCGATGACTCCGCCATCGCGCGCAAGGAAATCATGATGACCCTGGACAAGCTGGCAGTCCCTTATCAACAGGCAAACAACGGCAACGAAGCATGGGAAAAACTGCAGAATCTCGCGGCGCGCGCGCAGCACGACGGCATGCCGGTCAGCAGCCTGATCAGCCTGATCCTGACCGATGCCGAAATGCCCGAAATGGATGGCTACGTTCTCACCAAGAAGATCAAGAGCGACCGCCGTTTTGAGGGAATCCCGGTAGTCATGCACTCCTCCCTGTCTTCAGATGCCAACCGCAGCATGGGGAAAGCGGTGGGAGTGGATGCCTATGTGGCCAAATTCGACCCCACGGTCCTGGCTGAAACGCTGCGGCCGTTGTTGATGAAATAACAGGTAGTGGACACTGAGAAGCACTAACTGGAGTAACTATGGTAAATAAGAATTTAAAGATCCTGGTCGTGGATGATTTCTCCACAATGCGCCGAATAGTGCGCAACCTGCTAAAGGAACTGGGCTTTACGAACGTCGACGAAGCAGAAGATGGCGTGGTGGCACTCAGCAAACTCAAGGGCGGCAGTTTCGAGTTTGTCGTAAGCGACTGGAACATGCCCAACATGACAGGCATCGAGTTGCTACGCGAGATACGCGCGGATGCCTCGCTCAAGCATCTTCCGGTGATGATGGTGACCGCCGAAGCCAAGAAGGAAAACATCATCGAAGCGGCTCAGGCAGGCGCCAGCGGTTATATCGTGAAGCCGTTCACGGCGGCGACACTGGAAGAAAAACTGAACAAGGTGTTCGAGAAAATGGTCGCCAAGTAA
The DNA here is from genome assembly GCA_964384915.1 of uncultured Sulfuricella sp. Taxonomy (GTDB): domain Bacteria; phylum Pseudomonadota; class Gammaproteobacteria; order Burkholderiales; family Sulfuricellaceae; genus Sulfurimicrobium. Next base: position 94,968 of record CAYLMA010000004.1, read on the forward strand.
GGCACATGCCAGGGATTACCGCATATCCAGCAGCAGCGCATGGCGGAAATCGAACAAAATCTTTGAAAAACAGGTATAGCAAGGGGAGGTGACGAGTGAGTAACACGCCACAGAACAACGGTGATTCAGACGATCTGGAAGCACTGTTTGACAGCATCGTAATGGCAAGCCAGAACACTGAACCACCTGCTGAAGCAAAGCCACAGGAATCTTCAGCAACCGATGCTGGCACGGCAACAATCGTCGATAGCGGCGAAGAGCCTTCCGGCGACAAAGTGTTTTCCTCATTGGGCCAAATGACGCGAAAACTGCACGACACGCTGCGCGAACTGGGCTACGACAAGACACTGGAGAGGGCAGTTGAAGGCCTGATTCCGGACACGCGCGACCGCCTCAACTATATCGCTGTCAAGACAGAACAGGCCGCTGAACGGGCGCTCTCCGCAACGGAAGTTGCCCAGCCGCTGCAGGAAAGAATTGAATCCGGCGCCTCCGCTCTATCGGTGAAATGGGACCGGATGTTCAGCAACCAGCTGAGCGTGGACGAATTCAAGCAACTGGTAACGGATACCCGCAGTTACCTCCATGAGGTACCCAAACACACCCAGGCCACCAATGCACAGTTGATGGAAATCATGATGGCCCAGGATTTTCAGGACCTGACCGGCCAGGTGATCAAAAAAGTCATCGATCTGGCGCAGCAGGTGGAATCACAATTGCTTCAATTGCTGATCGACAGCACTCCGGCAGAAAAACGCTGCGAAGTGGATATTGGCCTACTGAACGGGCCGGTCGTGAATGCCGAAGGCCGTACCGATGTCGTCACCAACCAGCAGCAGGTAGATGATCTGCTTGAGAGCCTGGGATTCTGAGCCATGCAATGGGACCAAGGCGTCAATAACAGCACAGGGGAGAAATCATGAGTCATTTCGCCGGAATGGAAGAACTGCTCCAGGATTTCCTCATGGAAGCAGGCGAGCTCTTGTCCGATGTGGACAACAAGCTGGTGGAACTGGAGAAACGTCCGGGAGACAAATCCCTGCTCAACGATATTTTTCGTGGTTTCCATACCATCAAGGGCGGGGCCGGCTTCCTCAATGTCAATGAACTGGTGGAATTGTGCCACCGCACCGAAAACCTGTTTGACAAGCTGCGTACCGCCGAACTCACCCTGACACCGGGCATCATGGACGTCATCATGGCTGCCACAGGCGTTGTGCGCGACATGTTCGGACATCTTGGACAGGCCCAGGTACCGCCACCCGCAGAAAAATATCTGCTCGATGCGCTGGATGCCGTCATCGCCGGCGGTCAAGTATCGCTTCATGCAGCACAACCCCAGCCTGAAGCGGCCCCTGCCGCTGCTGCGCCCGCTGCGGACAGCCAGAGTCCCGACTGGGATGGGCTATATCACACCCTGCTCGGCGACTCGGCGCCGGCACCCCATCATGCGCCCTCCGTTTCGGCTTTGACCGAAGCGCACCCCGCACCCCACCCGGAACTCCTTCCCGCCGCCCCCCCTCCCAGGGCAGCGGCGCCGCAAGCCACTCCGTCCGCGGTAAAGGAAACCACCATCCGCGTCGATACCACGCGCCTCGACCAGGTGCTGACCTATACCGGCGAAATCGGCCTGACCAAAAACCGCCTCACCAGCTTGCGCGCGGACATACTCGCCGGCAAACAGGATGCCAGCACGCTCAAGGCGCTGGACGAAGCTGTCAGCCAGCTGGATCTGCTGGTTGGAGATCTGCAAAGCGCGGTGATGAAAACCCGCATGCAACCCATCGGGCGGCTGTTCCAGAAATACCCCCGGCTGGCGCGCGATCTGGCGCGGCAACTGGGCAAGGATGTGGAATTGCTGCTCTCCGGCGAAGACACCGAAATTGACAAGACCATGATCGAGGACCTCAACGACCCGCTGGTGCACCTGGTTCGCAATGCAGTGGATCATGGCGTGGACAGCCCTGAGGAACGCGCTGCCGCCGGCAAGCCGCTGAAAAGCGTGGTACGCCTGACCGCGGCCCAGGTAGGTGACCACATCATCATCGAGATTGCGGACGATGGGCGCGGCATGCGCCCCGACACCATCCGCCACAAGGCGGTGGAAAAAGGCCTGATCGATCTGGATACGGCGAACAGCCTTGACGACAGGCAAAGCCTGCAACTCATTTTCCTGCCTGGCTTTTCCACCAAGGACATGATTTCGGACGTATCCGGGCGCGGTGTCGGCATGGATGTGGTGAAAACCAACATCGGCAAACTCAATGGCCGCATCGAAATTACTTCTTCGGTTGGACAGGGTACAACGATCACCATCTCCCTGCCGCTGACGCTGGCGATTTTGCCGGTATTGCTGGTGCGTGTTGGCGACCAGCCCTTTGCCGTGCCGCTCTCCATGGTCAGGGAAATCACGCCAATTGATCCCAAAGACGTCAAACAGGTTTCCGGCCGCGCCACCATGATCGTGCGCGAGGAAGTGATGGCCGTGCGTTCCCTGGCAAGCATGATAGGCTGGCCTGAAAATGGCGCGCCGGCCTTTGGCGTTCTGATGCAAAGCGCTGACACCACTTTCGTACTCGCCATCGACGGCTTTATCGGACGCGACGACGTGGTGATCAAGCCTCTCCTCGATATCAAGCCCAAGGGAATTGCCGGCGCAACGCTCTCGGGTGATGGCTCAGTCGTGCTGGTGCTGGACATGGAAGAACTGTTGCGCATGAATCCGGACAGCACGCGCGCAGCCCTGTTTGCAAAAACCGCCGTTCATTAACCCCGAACGCAATCGAGCCTAACCATGCAGAATCAAGCCTTTATTGGCCGTCAGCCGATTGTTGACCTCCAGCAGAAAATCGTCGCCTACGAACTGTTATTCCGCCACAGCGCGGACGCATCCGCAGCAATGATCAGCAGCGATCTTGAAGCCGGCAGCAAAGTACTGGTCAACACTTTCAGCAACATGGACGCCAACTGGCTGCTGGGAGACAAACTCGCCTTCATCAATATTGCCGCGCCCATGCTCGAGAGCGACTTCCTTGAACTGCTCCCGGCCAAACGGGTGGTGCTGGAACTGATTGAAACGGTGGAATCCACGCCGGAACTGATCGCGCGCATCCAGGGCCTGCGCCACATGGGTTTCCGTTTTGCCCTGGACGATTTCGACCATCGCCCGATCAGCACCCATCTATTGCCGCTTGCCGACTACATCAAGGTGGATATCCGCAAACTCGGCCTGGACAAAACAGCTGCTCTCGTGCGCAGCCTGAAAAACTGCGGCGCCAAGTTGATTGCTGAAAAAGTCGAGACTCACACCGAGTACAAATTCTGCAAGGAACTCGGTTTCCATTATTTCCAGGGCTACTATTTTGCCCATCCGGAAACCCTTTCCGCCAAGATCATCAACCCGGCCCACGCCACCGTGCTATCGCTGCTCAACAAGGTGCGCAACAATGATGACGTAAAAAACATCGAGAACGGCTTCAAGGCGGATGTGGCGCTCTCATTCAAGCTCCTGCGCTATATCAACTCGGTGGGTTTCGGCCTTTCATGCGAGATCCAGTCGATCCGCCATGCGCTCGCCATACTTGGCTACCAGCAGCTCTACCGCTGGCTCACCCTGCTGCTGGCCACCGCCGGCAATGACTCGACACCGCCCGCCCTGATGAAAACAGCCATCACCCGAGGCCGCCTTACCGAATTGCTAGGCCAGGATTATCTGGAGAAAAGCGACCGCGACAACTTGTTCATCGTGGGAATTTTCTCGATGCTGGACGCCATGCTGGAAATGTCCATGGAGGACGTTCTCGAAAAGCTCTACCTGCCAGAAACCATCTGCGATGCGTTGCTGACCCGCAAGGGCATGTATGGCCCCTTCCTGGAGCTTACCATCGCCTGCGAAGATGCCGATCCGGGCAAGATCGAGGCGATCGCCGCTTCCATGGCGATGGACCCCGAAAAAGTCAACAAGGCCCACCTGGAGTCACTTGCCTGGGTGGAACAACTCGGCATCGGCTAGGTGAGGTAATGGGTGAGGAGTGATGAGGAATGGGAAAAATCGAATTGAACATCACCCATCACCCATCACCCATTGCTCATCACTCATGACCACCGCCCCGCTTACTCCCGACTGCGAAGGCTACCTCAACCTGCCGCAGCAGGGTGTTTACTACCGCCTCTACCGCAGCAGCGCGTTTACTTCTCGCCGCCTGCTCCTGCTGCATGGAGGCGGGGTCGATGGACAGATCACCTGGGCACCCATCGTCAGCCGCTTGCTACACTGGTCCGAGGTGCTTGTGCCGGACCTGCGCGGCACAGGGAAAACCCGCTTCCCCGACCACCAGGAGCACCCTTTCGCAACCAGCGACGTGGTAGCCGATATGGCTGCATTGCTTGACTCACTGGGATGGAACAGCTTCGATCTCGGCGGCTACTCCTATGGCGGCCTGATCGCCATGCAACTCAAGGCAGAACGCCCTGCCGCGGTTGGCAAAACCTTTCTGTTCGAGCCCGGCCTGCTGGGCAGCGGCAACGAGCCGGAACTGCTCAACCGGCGCGATAGTTTGCTGCAGGCGGCTCAGAAACTGCGCATCGACGATGAACTGGAATATGGCCTGCAGGTTTTCCTGGATGCCGTCTCGCCCCAGCGTAACCGCAATTCCCGCAATGAGGAAATTGTGCGTGGACGCCTGGCGCATCGCCCCAAAGGCTTGGCCGCCATTCTCGAAGCCGTCACCCATGCCGCCAGACAAGTCGACCGCGCGCGATTGATCGCCGCCCAGCAGCATGTCAGCAGTTTCGTCGGCGAACGCTCGTCGGCGGAAATCCTCTCCTTCTGCCAGGAGATCGCGCAACAGCGCACAGACTGGGTGTGCCACCGGATTAGCGGCGCCGACCACGCCCTGCCGTTCCAGAAACCGGATGCCATTGCACAGATTATGAATTCCGACATGTTGGCATATCTTACTCAGGCAGGCTGATAAGGCTGCGCCAGATAGGCGTGGGACTGCATCTCGGCCAGGCGGCTCGACACCCGTTCGAATTCCCCGCCCAGTAATTCATTTTTACCCAGTTGCGCCAAGGGCACTGCTGCTGACAGCACCAGCTTGACGCGCCGGTCATACAATTCATCCACCAGCCAAAGAAAACGGCGCGCCTGTGAGAGCAACTGCTCTTCAAATTGCGGCACGCCGGACAGCAGCAGCGTGTGATAACGCCGCGCCAGTTCGATGTAATCCGCCTTGCTGCGCGGCGCATCGCACAACTCTTGAAAATCGAACCAGGCCACCCCGGCCCCCTCGCAGCGCGCATGCATCTCCCGGCCCGAGATTTGCAGCCTGCAGGCGCACGCCTCCACGCCGGGCGCAAGCTCGTGAAAAATGCCGGACAAGGCTTGCTCTGACTGCCCGTCGCAGGGCGCGTGGTAAAGGCCTGCCTGTTCCAGCGCGTGCTGGCGATAGTCTTCGCCGCCATCCAGATGGAGCACTTCCAGACGCGACTTGATCAAAGCAATCGTGGGAAGAAAACGAACACGCTGAAGACCATTGCGATACAGATTGTCCGGCGCGCTATTGGAAGTCATGACCAGCGCGACGCCATGGTCGCACAAACCCTCCAGCAGGCCGCGCATCAGCATCGCATCGGCAATATCGCTGATATGGAACTCATCCAGGCACAGCAGGCGCACATGCCGGGCGAACTCTCGCGCAACGCTCGCCAGGGGGTCGCGCTGCCCCTTCAGGAGCGCGAGGCGAGCATGGACATCCTGCATGAAATGATGAAAATGAACGCGGCGCTTGTGTTCCAGCGGGATGCAATTGAAAAAGGCATCCATCATGAAACTCTTGCCGCGCCCCACGCCACCCCATAGGTACAGTCCGCGCAACGGGCGCGGCCTGGCCAGGTGGCGCAACAACGGGATTCCGGCGAACGGCGGGGCTAGCAGCAGATCTTCATAAAGCCGCTGCAGATGCGCCGCTGCGGCGTGCTGTGCGAGGTCCAGAACCAGCCCCCGGTCGCCCCCCCCGCGCTCAAGGCAGGCGATGACATCCGTGCCGGACGTAAGCACTCCCGGCCTCAAACCCCCAGCAGCAGCCGCGCAGGATCTTCCAGCGCTTCCTTGACCGCCACCAGGAACTGCACTGCTTCGCGCCCGTCGACAATGCGGTGGTCGTAGGAGAGCGCCAGGTACATCATGGGACGGATCACCACCTGGCCGTTTTCCGCGATGGGCCGGTCATAGGTCTTGTGCATGCCGAGGATCGCACTTTGCGGCGGGTTGAGGATGGGGGTGGACATCATCGATCCAAACACGCCGCCATTGGAAATCGAGAAGGTGCCGCCCGTGAGTTCCTCGATACTGAGCTTGCCGTCGCGCGCGCGGCTGCCATATTCGGCGACCCGCTTCTCGATCTCGGCAAAAGACAACTGATCCACATCACGCACCACCGGCACCACCAGGCCGCGCGGCGAACCCACCGCGATGCCGATATCGAAATAGCCGTGGTAAACGACGTCGCTGCCGTCGACCGAGGCGTTCACCACCGGAAATTTTTGCAGCGCCGCGACTGCGGCCTTGACGAAGAAGGACATGAAGCCGAGCTTGACACCGTGATCCTTCTCGAATTTCTCCTTGTAGCGGCCGCGCAGTTCCATCACCGGCTGCATGTTGACTTCATTGAAGGTGGTGAGGATGGCGGCGGTCTGCTGCGCCTGCACCAGCCGCTCCGCGACCCGTGCGCGCAAGCGGGTCATGGGCACGCGCTGTTCGGGGCGGTCACCGCTCATGGCGGGAGCAGGGATTTGCGCCGGCGCGCTGGCAAAGGCCGCGGGAGCGGGCTTTTCCAGTTGCGCCAGCACATCTTCCCTGGTGATGCGCCCGCCGCGTCCGCTGCCTTCGATCTGCGCCGCGTCCAGTTCGTGCTCCGCCACCAGCTTGCGTAGCGAAGGGCCCAAGGCGGGTTCGAGTGCGGCAGCTTTCGCGGCAGGGGTCGCCACTCTGGCTTCAGTATCGATCAGGGCGAGCACCTCGCCGGGACGGACCACTTCGCCGTTGTGCTTCACGATCTTGCTCAACACGCCCGCTTGCGGCGCGGGCAGTTCCAGCACCACCTTGTCCGTTTCCAGGTCGATCAGGTTCTCGCCCTGGACAACGGCCTCTCCCTCCTGCCTGTGCCAGGTCAAAAGGGTGCCTTCGGTGACTGATTCCGACAGGGCCGGGACTTTGATTTCGATGATCATATTCTCTCCAGCGATATTATTTTTAACCACGGGGCACACGGGGAGCACGGGGGAAACTGACTCCAGACCTGTACCCCGTGTGCCCCGTGCTCCCCGTGGTTAATGGGTTTTTCAATTATTCCAGCGCCGCGTCCACCAGCGCCTTCTGTTGTTCCAGGTGCTCCGCCATGTAGCCCACGGCAGGCGCGGCCGAGGATTTGCGGCTGGAGTAGCTCAAGACCTGGCCCGGTTTCATGTGCTGGCGCAGGTAGTGCTCGATGGTGTACCACGCCCCCTGGTTCTTCGGCTCTTCCTGCACCCACATGACTTCCTTCGCTTGTGCGTACAGCTTCATCTGCGCGGCAAACTCGTCATGCGGGAAGGGGTAAAGCTGTTCGACGCGCAGGATGGCGATGTCCCTGATCTTGCGCTCGCGCCGCGCCGCCACCAGGTCGTAGTAAACCTTGCCGGAGCAGGCGATCACCCGCTTTACCTTCCTTGAATCGATCTTTTCCTGCTCCGCGATCAGGGGCTGGAAGGCGCCGTTGGCGAGATCGTCCAAGGTGGAAACCGACTCCTTGTGGCGCAGCATGCTCTTCGGGCTCATGATGATGAGCGGCTTGCGGTAGGGGCGCAGCATCTGGCGCCGCAGCATGTGGAACATCTGCGCCGGGGTGGACGGCACGCACACCTGCATGTTGTATTCGGCGCACAGTTGCAAATAGCGCTCCAGACGCGCCGAGGAGTGCTCCGGCCCCTGCCCCTCGTAGCCGTGCGGCAGCATCAGGGTGAGCCCGCACAGGCGCCCCCACTTGGTCTCGCCGGCGCAGATGAACTGGTCGATCACCACCTGTGCGCCGTTGGCGAAATCGCCGAACTGGCCTTCCCAGATCACCAGCTGGTCCGGCTCGGCGGTCGAATAGCCGTACTCGAAGCCCAGCACCGCCGCCTCCGACAGCACCGAGTCGATGACCAGGAAATGCGGCTGATTTTCCGCAATGTGCTGCAGCGGCACATATTCGCCCGCGTCCCATTTTTCGCGATTCTGGTCGTGCAGCACGGCATGGCGGTGGAAGAAGGTGCCGCGCCCGCTGTCCTGCCCGGAAATGCGCACGCCGTAGCCGTTTTCCAGCAGGGCGGCATAGGCAAGATTCTCCGCCATGCCCCAGTCGAGCGGCAGTTTGCCCTCCCCCATCTGCCTGCGGTCGGCAAGAATCTTTTCCACCCGGGGATGAAGCTTGAAATCATCCGGCACCGTGGTCAGCTTTTCCGCCAGGCGCTGCAGATCGGGAAGCGGCACCGCGGTATGGACTGGCTGGTTCCAGTTGGCGTTGGTGAACTTTTTCCAGTCGGTGGCGAAGGCGCGCTTGAAGTTGCTCAGCACCGGCTTGCAGCGCAGCTGCTCGCCCGCATCCAGCGTGGCGGTATGGTTGGTGATCATCTGCTGCGCCTCGTCGGCAGAGACCACCCCTTCCGCAACCAGGCGCTCCGCGTAAATCCGCCGCGTGCCCGGATGCTGGGCGATTTTCTTGTACATCAGGGGCTGCGTCACCGCCGGCTCGTCCTGTTCGTTGTGCCCCAGACGGCGCAGGCACACCATGTCGATCACAACATCCTTCTTGAAGGTCATGCGGAAATCGAAGGCAATCTGCACCGCCAGCAGCACCGCTTCCGGATCATCGCCATTGACGTGGAATACCGGCGCCTCGACCATCTTGGCCACGTCGGTGCAATACAGGCTGGAGCGCGTATCGCGCGCATCCGAGGTGGTGAATCCGATCTGGTTGTTGACCACCACATGCACCGTGCCGCCGGTCTTGAAGCCGCGCGTCTGCGACATGTTGAGGGTTTCCATCACCACCCCCTGGCCGGCGAAGGCCGAGTCGCCGTGGATCAGCACCGGGAGCACCAGCTCGCCGAGGCGGTCGCTGCGGCGGTGCTGGCGCGCTCGCACCGAGCCTTCCACCACCGGGTTGATGATTTCCAGATGCGATGGATTGAAGGCCAGGGTGACATGCACCGGTCCGCCCGAAGTGGATACATCGGACGAAAAACCCTGGTGGTATTTCACGTCCCCGGTGGTGATGTGTTCATCATGAGCATGCACCCCCTCGAATTCCTTGAACAGGTCGCGCGGCATCTTGCCGATGATGTTGACCAGCACGTTGAGGCGCCCGCGGTGCGCCATGCCGAGCACCACTTCCTGCACCCCGCCGGCGCCGGACAACTCGACCAGGTGATCGAGCAGGGGGATCAGGCTCTCGCCGCCTTCAAGGGAAAAACGCTTCTGCCCGACAAAACGGGTATGGAGGTATTTTTCCAGCGTCTCGGCGGCGGTGATACGCCCCAGGATATGTTTTTTCTGCGCCGCAGCGAAACTCGCGCGCGCGCGCCGGCCTTCGATCTGCGCCTGCAGCCAGCGTTTCTGGACTGGGTCGCTGATGTACATGTATTCGGCGGCAAATGTGCCGCAATAGGTTTCCTGCAACATGGACAGAATCTGCGCCAACGTGGCCCGGTCCAGGCCCACCAGGGAACCGGTATCGAACTCGGCCGCCAGGTCGGCTTCGCCCAGGCCATAGTGTTCCAGTTCCAGCTCAGGCACCTGGGGGCGCTCGAAGCGCTTGAGGGGATCGACATTGGCATGGCGCACGCCAAGAAAACGGTAGGCGTTGATGAGTTGCAACACCTTGACCTGCTTGCGCTCCTGTTCAAGAAAAGCCGTGCAAATCAGGGCCGTGCCGCCAGCCGCAGCCGGCTGCAACATGCGTTGCAGCATGGCCTCCCGAATCGGCGCATGAGCGATATCCCGCTCGCCGGCGCCTTCGCTCAGTTGCAGGCGCTCAAAATAGCGCCTCCATTCGGAGCTGACGTTTTCCGGGTTGGCTAGCCAGGATTCATAAAGCCCCTCAATGAATCCTGCATTGCCTCCATAGAGGTAAGAGTTATCGAGAAACGCCTGCATTTCATTCATGGTGCCCATCCTCGATGATTCTTTGTGAAAAGTGAAGCCACCCGGCTGCGCCTTCGTTGTGAAAAGTGAAAGGTAAAATCATCCCCGCTGAGTCCTTCACTTTTCACCCTTCACTTTTCACCCTTCACTTTTCACCCTTCACTTTTCACCCTTCACATTTCACCCTTCACCGCTTCCCGATCGGCACGAATGCCCGTTGCTCGGCGCCACAATAGAGCTGGCGCGGGCGGCCGATTTTCTGCTCGGGGTCGGTGATCATCTCGTCCCACTGCGAAATCCAGCCGATGGTGCGCGCGATGGCGAAAATCGCGGTGAACATGTTGGTCGGGATATTCATGGCGCGCAGGATGATGCCGGAATAGAAATCCACGTTGGGGTAGAGCTTCTTCGCGATGAAATATTCGTCTTCCAGCGCGATGCGTTCCAGCTCCAGCGCGATCTTGAACAGGCGGTCGTCGTAGATGCCCAGTTCGTTGAGCACTTCGTGGCAGGTCTGGCGCATGAGCCGGGCGCGCGGGTCGAAATTCTTGTAGACACGATGGCCGAAACCCATGAGGCGGAAGGGATTGCTCTTGTCCTTGGCGCGCGCGATGAATTGGGGAATGTTGGAAACGTCCCCGATTTCTTCCAGCATCTTGAGCACCGCCTCGTTGGCCCCGCCATGCGCCGGCCCCCACAGCGAGGCGATGCCCGCCGCCACGCAGGCAAAGGGATTGGCTCCGCTCGATCCGGCCAGGCGCACGGTGGAAGTCGAGGCGTTCTGCTCGTGGTCGGCGTGCAGGATCAGGATGCGGTCCAGCGCCTTGACCAGCACCGGGTTGGGGAGGTATTCCTCGCACGGCGTGGAGAACATCATGTGCAGGAAATTGGCCGCATAGGACAGGCTGTTCCTGGGATAGGCGAACGGCTGGCCCATGTTGTATTTGTAGCTCATGGCCGCGATGGTCGGTACCTTGGCGATCAGGCGGTGCGCGGAAATCTCGCGGTGTTTCGGGTCGGTCACATTGGCCGAATCCTGGTAAAACGCCGACAGCGCGCCCACCACCCCCACCATCACCGCCATGGGATGGGCATCGCGCCGGAAGCCGCGGAAAAAGTTGTTGATCTGGTCATGCACCATGCTGTGGGTGCGGATGATGTTGTCGAACGAGGCCTTCTGCTCGCCATCCGGCAGTTCGCCGTAGTACAGCAGGTGGCAGACCTCGATGAAATCGGCGTGCTCGGCCAGCTGCTCGATCGGGTAGCCGCGGTACAGCAGAACCCCGGCATCGCCGTCGATGTAGGTGATGCCGGAATTGCAGCTCGCCGTGGACATGAAGCCGGGGTCATAGGTAAACACGCCATGCTTGCCCAGACTGCGGATATCGATCACATCCGGTCCCATCGTGGCGGAATAAATTGGCAACTCGATAGGCGGCTGCCCATTTCCCAGATCCAGATATACCTTGCGTTCAGCCATGTCACTTCTCCATGTATCCGCCGGAAAAACCGTCCCGGCTTATTATTTTCATCCCTGACAGGCGCGCAGGAATTGCACGATTTCAGGCGCGTCTGTTCCACCACCACGGATCAGAGCCCACAGATCCTGATCCGGCAAATCGAGCAGGGTATCAAATTCAGCCTGCTGTTGCGCCGTCAGTTTGGCGTAATTTTCCCCTAGAAAGCGCTCCAGCACCAGATCAAGTTCGAGCATCCCGCGCCGGCAGCGCCAGCGCAGGCGGTTGAGTTCCTCTTCCGGCGGCTTCTGCGCCTTGCCGCCCCACCCCCCGGCGGGACGGTTCTTGCTCGGGTCCGCCCAGACGAAACGCCCGAACAGCACGCAGCCCTTCATGCCCGGATTGCAGGGCAAGTTATTCACCCGTTGGCAATGGCCCTTAATCTCATGTGGGCAGCCCCAGCCACTCATCGCTTCGCCTCAGGTTTTTTCTTCACGAATTCGGATTTCAGCGACATCGCGCCGCTGCAGTCTATCTTTGAACTCACACCGCCCTCTTCACCAGCAACGCCTTGATCTTGCCGATCGCCCGCGTGGGATTCAGCCCCTTGGGACAGACCTCGACGCAGTTCATGATGCTGTGGCAGCGGAACAGGCGGTAAGGGTCTTCCAGGTCGTCCAGGCGCTCGTTGGTGGCCTGGTCGCGGCTGTCGGCGATGAAGCGGTAGGCCTGCAGCAGTCCGGCCGGGCCGACGAACTTGTCCGGGTTCCACCAGAACGAGGGGCAGGCGGTGGAACAGCAGGCGCACAGGATGCACTCGTACAGCCCGTCCAGTTCGGCGCGGTCCTCGGGCGACTGCAGGCGTTCGATCTCCGGTTCCGGGTCGGCGTTGATGAGGTAGGGCTTGACCGAGCGGTAATGCTTGAGGAACTGGCTCATGTCCACGATCAGGTCGCGGATCACCGGCAGGCCCGGCAGCGGGCGCAGTTCGACCGGCTGCTCCAGTTCATGCAAGGGCGTGACGCAGGCCAGGCCGTTCTTGCCGTTGATGTTCATGCCGTCCGAACCGCACACGCCTTCGCGGCAGGAGCGGCGCACGCTTAAGGACTCGTCCTGCTCCTTGAGCAGCAGGATGGCATCGAGCAGCATCTTCCCTTCCGCCTCGATGTCCAGCTCGTAGTCCTGCATGTAGGGCCTGGCGTCGGTTTCAGGGTTATAGCGGTAGATGGAAAATTTCATATGCTTCCTTTACGTCTCGCCGCACAGGGCGGCATGCCTGAGTATATGCCCATCCAGCGTCAATTTTGCGCCCCGCCGGGCTGCTTGACGAGCTGCGACAGAGCCGACTCAACCCAGCCGTAGCCTATCCTTTCCTGCTCAAGGCGCAGATTCCCGCGTATCCGGTTGTCCCGCAAATCATCATACAGCGCGCTTTCCTCGGGATTCAGCCTGGGCAGGTCGCGTAGCGTTTGCTTCTCTTCCTCGCCCCATAGCGGTTCGAAGGCCAACAAGGTGGCGCGATCCATCAAGAACGACTCCACATGGTTGAACTGGCTGCGGATCTGGTCCAGGATGGCGAAGCCGTGGGTGTCGATATCGCCCCAGTAATGGACGCGGCAGCGCGACAGCCATCCGGCCTGGCCCAGCATCTCGAAACCATAGCCCGCGCCAAAAATGACCAGGCTATCCTCCAGCATAGGGAAGGCCAGAAAGTTGATCTCGTTCTCGGTGATGAACACTCTTGTGACCGCGGGTTCGAGCCGGGCAAAGCTCCCGGCATCGAGCGTGATATCCTGCCCGGGCAAGGAGGGCAACAACCCCGGATCGAGCGGCCGAAAACGGATGCGCAAGGGTTTGTCGCGCAAGCCGTAACGCGCTGCAAACTGGCTAACGCCGTTGGCGGAGAAATCGATAACCTCTGGGGGCAGAGCGCTGTCCAGCAGTTCAATGAGCACGCCGCGATGCGCCTCGATGAATTTGCTGTGCACGCCCGGAATGTCGACCTGTCGCAGATACACGCCGGGGCGGGGATGCGCCTGCAACCAGGCGACGATCTCCAGCAGCCGGTCCCATTCGCCGGCCAGCTCCAGCGCGCGCAGGGGGCGTTTGGCAAGCCACTCCAGCAATGGCGGCTGACGCTGGCGGGTTGTTTCCAGCAAGACGGCAAAGCGCGAAACTTCCCTTCGTTTGGCCGTCAACGCAATGGCGGCGTCGAGGCTGTCTATCCACACCTCCGCGGGAATGGTGTTTGCCCCGAAAACGCGATGTCTGAACGCGCGCATTTCCACCCGGCAGTGCCGCATGTCGCGAAACTCGGCGACCCAGGCCCGCACTTCATCAAAGCGCTCGGCCATCTCGGCCGAGCTCGGGACCTTGAGCGCCAAGCGGCGCGGAAACAGCGCCTCCCCCGTCACCAGGCCGGATAGCAGCTCCCCCCTGTCCCACAGCCTCTGCAACTGGGCGCGCAAATCGGCCGGCCGGGTCCAGTTCACTCTGCCATCGATCATGCCGCTTTCGCGAGATCGAATTCAGCGTGAATACGGTTGAATGGAACAAACAATTTGCCGTATTCATCTTTCTCGACCAGGCCCCGCTCAATCAGCGCAGAAATATCACGGTGCACCGCGCTGGCATCACGGCCAAGGTGGCGCGCAAGTTCCCTCACGCCACAATGCCCAGTCCTTTGCAGCATATCCAGGACACCCCATCGTGCCGGAGTAAGCAAGCGAAAGAGGGTGGAGGGTGACTCGAAGCTCATGAACTCTCCAGCGTATTCACCAGATTCCCATGCATGGGTAAATTCCTGGCCCGCCTGTTCGAGCGCAGCCAGCACATCGGGCTGAATCTTGATCGTCAATGTCCTCATGCTTTTCTCCTTTACCTGACAGCGTTTGTGAAGTCCTTGACGAGGGCCGGAACTCCCGCAAAGTGGTATGGAAATTCCATCTCGCCCTCGTGCCTGTGATCGCCCTTGCCTCGCTCATTGTCAAAACCGATCACGCGCTTGCCGTTTTCCAGATAGACGAGCCTGTACTTGTACCGGTGCCCCGAGGGAAGGACGGAATTGGCCACCTCCCAGATCACCATGCGCAACATGGCGCCATCTTCAAAATCCTGCTCAAAGCGATAAAGTAGCCGGGCTTTCATGTTGATGTTTATATCAACATACTAGGGCGCTGTCAAACTGATCACGCTAAGCGCCGACGACACCCCGTCGGCGCTCGTTTTCCGCGCGGTACTCCTCGATCGACAGATTGCGCAGCCTGGAATCGCGCCCTTCCTCGTTATACACGAAGCCTACGCTGGAAACGTAGGGTTCGATGATGTGGATTTTCTGCAAGGGGGTGACGATCAGCAGTTGCAGGTTGAGTTGGTCGAACAGGCGCAAACCGTATTGTGCGGATTCATCCGAACCGCGCCCGAAGGCTTCGTCTATCACCACGAAACGGAAAGAGCGCGAACGCACCGCCCCCCATTCCAGCCCGAATTGATAGGCCAGGCTCGCGGCCAGGATGGTGTAGGCCAGTTTTTCCTTCTGCCCGCCCGATTTGCCGCCGGAATCGGAATAATGCTCGTGCTCGCTGTCGTCATCGCGCCAGCGCTCGCTGGCGGCGAACACATACCAGTTGCGCACGTCGGTCACCTTGGCGGCCCAGCGGCGGTCCGGTTCCGACAGGCCTTCCCGCCCGCGGAAGCGCTCGATGATGTGCTTGACCTGCAGGAACTTGGCTTCCGAATACTGGGCGTCTTCCGAGCCCGTCAGCGCGCCTTCAGTGCAGGCGCGCAACTCGGCCTGGAAATCGCGGATGTCGGCATCAGGCGCGGTCTGCGCTTCCAGCACGATGTAGCGCCCGGTATTGTAGTCAATCTTGGTGAGCGATTCGTTGATGCGCGCGATGCGCTCCTTGATCGTTTCCCGCTCGCGTGCCAGTTGCGACTGGAAGTTGGCCACTTCGCGGATGGTGTTCTCGTTGAGCAATTCCTTGAAACGCGCCTCGAAGCGGGGCAGATCGTCAGCCGCCAGGTTTTGCAGCATCGTCCGGTATTCGGAGGCCGCTTCCATACTGGCATCGACCTCGGCGGTTTCCAGCTTGAACGCCTCCTTGTAGGCGGCCATGGCCTGGATGACCCTGTCGCGCAGCGATTTGAGTTTCCTGTCTTCGGCGTCGATCCTGGCCTGCAGCCAGTCGCGCATGTCCCGCTCGCGGTTGTCGCAGGATTCGATACTGAGAGAGTGCTCGCCCAGGGCCTCGCCGCGCAGGGCTTCGAGGCGCTCGAACCAGCCGCTTTGCGCCGGGCCGAGCAGCGCCAAGGTTTGCTCGCGCAGATTCTCGGCGGCCTCGCGTTTGGCCTGGGTTGCCCCCAGTTCGCGCGTCTTGTCCGCCAGCGCCGTTTCCGTCAGGGAAAGCTCGCCCTGCAGCGCAGCCAGGCGCGCGCTCAGGCTCTGGAGCAAGTCGGAAGCCGACTCCAGCTGACGCTTCTCTTCCTGTAGTTTCGCCACCTCGACAGCCAGGCTTTGCCAGTCGAGTTCGCTGAAATCCGCATATTCGTCGAGCTTCGAAAGCACGGTGAGGCGCTCCTTGAGCGCGCCCTGCTCGGCCTGTATCTTGCCGAGCAGGGCGCCCAGCTCTCCCAGCTTCATTTCCAGCTGCCGCGCCCGGGCCTCGAGTGCTGCGATCTTGGCCGCGTTGCTCCAGCCCAGCACGTAGCGGCTGCGGTCATCCAGGCGGTGACGGTCGTCTTTCTCGTGGCGCTCGCCGGGCGCCTTGGTCTGCCCGGCTCGAGTAATGGCGCGGGCCTCGCGCCGGAACTGCTCCTGCGTGGCGCAGCAGGCAACATCGAAGCGGTGCGCCAGCTCGCGTTCCAGCCAGTCGTAGAGAGGCGAATCAGGCTTGATGGCCAGCTTGCGCGCCAGCGAATCCCGGTGCAGGCTGGGCAGCTCGGCGCGCGAACCCTGGCGCACCCGGAAATACACCAGGCGTCCCCGCAGGTGGGTTCTGTCAACCCAGTCCGCAACGTCCGCATAATGGGCGTCCGGCACCAGCAGCGACAAGCCGAAATTGCGCAACAGCCGCTCGGCAGCCCCTTCCCAGTCGCGCTCGTCCTCATGCACCTGCAGCAGCTCACCGGCGAACGGCATTTCCGCCTCGGACAAACCCAGCGCCTTGCACAGGGCCACCCGCATGGCCACCTGCTCGGCGGGGATATTGCTGCGCCGCGCTTTCAGGCTGTCGATTTCGGCTGAAATCTCATCATGCTGCTGCCTGCCCTGCCGCAAGCTCACCCCGTGCTCGGTCAGGCCGTTTTGCAGGCTTGCTTCCCTTGCCAGCGCAGCCTCCGCCAGGCCCGCGAAACGCTGCCGCTGGGCGCCGAATCCGTCCTCATCGCCGGCCGGCGTCTCACCCAGGACGCGCACCAGCTCGCCATAACGCTCGGCCTTGCGCTCGCGCGCCTGGCGCTCCTGGTCTTTCCTGCGGATTTCCACGGCGAGGCGCTCCAGCCGGTCGCCGCCGTTTTCGGCAATGCTGCGCTTCAATTCAGTTTCGCTTACCCGCTGGGCGTCCCGAATTTCCTCGAATCGTTTGGCCTGAGCATTCTGCCGCTGCCATTCCTCCGCCAGGCCGGCGATGCGTTTTTCCAGCAGCCCGAGTTTCAGTCCTGCGAACCAGGGCCTGAGCGCCTCGCGGCAGGCGCGCAGTTCCTCGCTGCGGCTGGTGAGATCGGCATGCCGGTCGCAATCCGCCATCAGGGGCGTCAGCATTTCCACCTGGCGCTTGGCCTTGAGCACTGCCTCATGCGCCCGGTTGAGGTCATCAAAGTGCCCGATCAGGGCCGTGATGCGTGACGCAACCTCAAACGGCTCGAGCATGTGGCTGCGCACGAAATCGGTGAGGTTGCCGACGGACTTCATCGACACCGTCTGATGGAACAATTCCAGTGCCTGGTCGTTCTCAATGCCGAAGCGTCGCCGGAACCAGGCGCCGTAGGGCGGAAAACTGTCGAATACGTCTGCATTCAAGATCCGCAGTTTCTTACGCAAGGCGGAAATGTCCGGGCCGAACTGCGCGAAGTCAGCCGCAATCGACAAATCGCGCTCCGCGCCGACGAAGAAGCGCGCGGGCTGCCCCTGTGCCTCCTTCATCCAGAAAACCTGGGCCAGCGTCACCGTCTGGTCGTAGCCCGCGTTGTGAAACACGCCCAGGATGACCGAATAGTTGTTGTGATCGCGCAAAGCCACTGGCTTGGCGGAACCGGACACTTCATTGCGCTCCGACTTGTAATGCCCGAGCACGTAGGAGCGCAGCGAGCGCTCCTTGCTGTCGGCCCCGGCGGCCTTGTTGTAGGCGATGCGGTGCGCGGGCACCAGCAGCGTGGTGACCGCATCGACCAGGGTTGACTTGCCCGATCCGATGTCGCCGGTGAGCAGGGCGTTTTTTCCCGCCGGATTCAGCGTCCACACCCGGCCATCGAAAGTGCCCCAGTTGAAGACTTCCAGGCGCTGCAGGCGAAAGCCAGAAAGCGTGTCGTCGGCGACGAAATCGAAGCCCAGGGTCTGCAAATCATTCATCGCCAGACTCTCCAAGCTGAACCTGATAGGCCGCCAGCCGCGCGTCGAAATCCGCCAGCCATTGCGCGTCCACAAAAGCCTTGAGAATGCGGCGCACCTCGAATGCAGGCTGGCCCGCGCCCGCCTTGAGCTTGCGCAGAAAGCCCAGTTCCACGATCCTGTTCAGGTGGGTCTCGATCTGGTCGATCAGTTTCGCCTCGTTGCTGCTTTCGGGCAGAAACACCCGGACCAGCTCGACAATTTCATCACGGCTCAGCACCAGCCGCATGTCGCCGCCGCTGGCGTCAAATTCGGCCAGCTTCTTGCGCAACAGCGCCAGCAGCAGGCTCACCGGAAAGGACAGCGGCCGCCGCGCCACCAGGCGGGGCAGCCTGGGCGCCGCATCGTCCCCGCTTTCCGGGCGCGCGCGCAGAAAGGCATAACCCTCGGACTCGTCGAGCACCAGCTCCAGGCCCAGCACCGCCATGTAATCACGCACCCGCGCCTGCAAGTTGAGCAAGGTATTCCACAGGCCGGCATCGGCTTCCTGGTAAATCACGCCCTTGAGCAAAAGGATGACCGGTGCCGATAAATCGACGCCTGCCGCCCCAATTTCCAGTTCCTGTTCCACTACCCTCACCTCACAAAGATCACGCGCGGCAAGCGCGCCTGCTTCATTTGTTCCTGGCCATCCGCCCCCTCCCGCCTCCAGACGACGGTCTCGGTCGCATCCTCATCCACCACGGCCTTGAAAGTATCCCCGGCAAGCTGCAGGTAGGCCACCAGTTCGGCCAGCCCGTGCTGCAGCGGCTGCATCTCGCACAGCTCGCTCAGCGTGATTTGCGCGCGGTCCTGCAAGGCATGGCGGACATGCCGCGCCAGGGCGCCCTTGTCGATCACCACCTGCGCGTAAAGCGCTGCCGCGTCCACATCGGCATCGCCCGTCTCCAGCGCCACATCGGCGATCACCGGCTTGATGGCCGGGGTATGGAGCGGCCGCTCCATCGGCAGGTCGATATCGGCTGCCGTGTCCGCGATATCCATCACCGCGCCCGGCGGGGAAAACGCCCGCAAGGCCAGCGCCTTGGCTTCGATGCCATGCAGAATATCCATGATGCGGCGATTTTCCAGCCAGGCCTGGTCGTCCAGGAAACGCCGCAATTGCTGCGAGAGCTGGGCCACGGTGCGCTGGGTGTGCTCGCCGGCTTCAAGCCAGTCGTAGTGCACGCGGCGCGTTCGCGCGTCGGGCTTGAGCTCGGCGACCGGCGGCAAGCAGAGGACGCGATCAAGCAGCGCCGACAGCTCTTCCTGCCTGCTGCTGGACATCAGGAAATCCCAGAATGCGCGGAAACTCTTGCCCTGGTCGGAGTCGGAAATCGCATCGCGCTCGCCCATGATCTCTTCCAGCAACTCGCCTTTTGAGCCTTCCCATAGCGCGATGCGTTCCCGCACGCGCCGGTCAAGCCCGCGAAAATTATGCTCCACCTCGCGGAAATCGGCGAGCAACTCGCGCGCAATCTGGATGAATTGCTGGAAGCGGTCTTTTAACGCGGTGTCGTCCAGCAGCGGAATATCGCCAGACAAAACGCGCGCCATCTCGGCGTCGATCTCGTCGCGCCGCCGCTGCAGCTCGGCAATGCGTGCCTCTGGATCAGTTTCGCTGCCCTCGTTCATCTGCTTGAGCAATTCGAACAGGGTGAGCAAGCGCGACTCGGTGCCCACAAAGCTGCGTTCGGTCAGCGTCCCAAGCCAGGCTATCGCCTTCTCGGTAGCGGGGGTCAGGTCGAAATTTGGCTCGTCCGAACCTTGCACGTAAAACTTGCGCAGCCAGGCCTTTTCGCTGCTCGCCCAGTCATTGAGGTATTCGAGCGCCGGTTTCGGGAACATCTCACTCCCGAGGCCTTCCCGCAAGGCAAAAATCTCATCCTCCAGCGCCTCCACCAGGTCAGCCTGAGCCATCACCCGCACGTTCGGAACGATGAATATGCGCTGCAAAAAACTCGCCACCAGCGGTGCATGATCGGAGCGCAGCAATCGCCAGGCGGGGTGGCTCTGGCGCAACAAATCGAGCGTGGCGTAATCGAGGCTCAATACACCCTCGCCTTGGGCTGGAACGCCTCCACCGTCAAGGGCTTCAGCCGCACCGGCTTGTAATCGAGGCGATTTCCCTCGGCAAAGTACAGGGTGTGCTTCATCCACGCCTTGTCGTCGCGTGCCGCGTAGTCGTCGCGCGCATGGGCTCCGCGGCTTTCCCGGCGCGCGGCGGCGGAGAACATGGTGGCCAGCGCCACGGCCATGAGGTTTTCCAGCTCCAGCGCCTCGATGCGGCCGGTGTTGTATATCCTGCTGTGGTCGCGCAGCACCACCTCGGGCAGTTTGGCGGCGATTTCCAGCATCTTGTTCACGCCATCGCGCAATACTTCCTCGGTGCGGAACACGCCGCAGTGGAGCTGCATGGTCTTGCGCATTTCCTCGCGCAATTCCGGCACGGTGAGGCCCCCGCCCTTCCTGTCCCAGCGCGCCAGGCGCGCCGCGATGCGCTCCAGCGCCTGGGTGGGCACGGGGCGCGGGTAGGGATTCTCGCGGCAGTATTCGATCACGTCGTTGCCGGCTGCGCGGCCGAACACGATCAGGTCGAGCAGCGAATTGCTGCCCAGCCGGTTGGCGCCATGCACCGACACGCAGGCGCACTCGCCGATGGCGTACAGGCCGGGCACCGCTTCTTCCGGGCCGGTCGCGGTCGGCATCACCACCTGGCCGTGCAGGTTGGTGGGGATGCCGCCCATCATGTAATGCACCGTGGGCACCACCGGGATGGGGTCTCTGGCCGGATCGATGTGGGCGAACTTCAGCGCCAGTTCGCGGACGCCGGGCAGGCGCTGCTGGATCACTTCCGGCCCGAGGTGGTCGAGCTTGAGCAGCACGTGGTCGCCGTCCTTGCCGCAGCCGCGCCCTTCGAATATTTCGACAGCCATGGCGCGCGACACCACGTCGCGGCTGGCGAGATCCTTGGCGTTGGGCGCATAGCGCTCCATGAAGCGCTCGCCGTCCTTGTTCACCAGGTAGCCGCCCTCGCCGCGCACGCCCTCGGTGATCAATACCCCGGCGCCGTAAACCCCGGTCGGGTGGAACTGCCAAAACTCCATGTCTTCCAGCGGGATGCCGGCCCGGAGCGCCATGCCGAGGCCGTCGCCGGTATTGATCAGGGCGTTGGTGGTGGCGGAGAAAATGCGCCCCGCCCCGCCGGTGGCGAGGATGGTGGCGCGTGCCTCGATGAAGATCGGTTCGCCCGATTCGATCCCCAGCGCCACCACGCCCTGGGAATAGCCTTCCTCGTCCATCACCAGATCGACGGCGAAATATTCCTCGAAGAAATGGGTGCGCGCCGCGATGTTGCGCTGGTACAGGGTATGCAACATGGCATGGCCGGTGCGGTCCGCCACCGCGCAGGTGCGCACGGCGGGCGCGCCGCCGTAGTCCTGGGTCATGCCACCGAAGGGACGCTGGTAGATCTTGCCGTTCTCCAGCCGGTCGAAGGGCATGCCGAAATGCTCCAGCTCGATCACCGCCTCGTTGGCCTGGCGGCACATGAACTCGATAGCGTCCTGGTCGCCGAGGTAATCCGAGCCCTTGACCGTGTCGTACATGTGCCAGTGCCAGTTGTCCTCGCTCACGTTGCCGAGGCTGGCGGCGATGCCGCCCTGGGCGGAAACGGTATGCGAGCGGGTGGGAAACACCTTGGACACCACGGCCACCTTGAGGTCGGCATGGGCCAATTGCAGCGCAGCCCTGAGCCCTGCCCCGCCGCCGCCGATAATCACTGCGTCAAAAGTCCGTTTCTGAATCACGTCATGCCCTCTTCGACATACTGCTGGTGTATCGGCGGCCAGCACCGATTCGCGGACGTTCACATCCCCGTAAGCGGGGCCCCTGCTCCCTGCTCACGTCGCTCCGCCAAATAATCACGAGGTCGAAAGTTCGCTTGGCGATACTCATTGCACGCTCCACAAAATCTGCACCGCCCAGGCCGCATAGGCCAGCAGGGCCAGGATGACCGCCACATGCAGGGCCAGGCGGACCACGGTGGGATGGACGTAATCCATGAAAATGTCGCGCATCCCGACCCAGGCATGGAGAAACACGCTGAACAGGAACAGCAGGCTTGCAAGGCGCAGCGGCAGGCTGTGGAACAGGCCCTGCCAGGAGGAAAAACTGTGCGGCTGGGTGAGAAAGAAGCCGATCAGGAACAGGCTGTAGAACGCCATCACCACGGCGCTGACGCGCTGGACCAGCCAGTCCTTGAGGCCGTAGTGGGCGCCGCTGGCAATGCGCTTCACCATAGCCAGGCTCCGGTCAATATTGCCGCGCCTATGCTTACGGCAAGAACAAGCTTGGAACTGAAGCGCGCCTGCGGCAGATCCACGCCGATGTCGAAATCCAGGGCCAGGTAGCGCAGGCCCATGCAGAAATGGTGCAGGTAGGCCCAGATCACGCCGATCAGGAACAGCTTCACCAGCGCCAGGTCAAACCAGGCCCGCACCTGGGCGAAACCCTGTTCCGAGGCCAGGCTCATTTGCAGCAGGTATAGCAGCAGCGGCAAGAGCAGGAACAGCAGCGCACCGCTTGCGCGGTGCATGATCGACACCACCCCCGGCAGCGGCAACCTGATCTTGAACAGATTGAGGTAAACCGGGCGACTTGTGTTCATGCTTCAGCCCAGCGCTTCCAGCGCCAGATTGGCAAAATCCAGAGGATCGTTGAGATGGTGCTCGACCACATCGATCATGATTGCCACGTCAAGCTTTTTGTACTCATGTATCAGAATATTGCGGAACCCCACCATGCCTTTCATGGACTCGACCATTCCCGCGGGAATCAGGCCGGCACGATGGAGCAACACAAACGCATCGGCGCTATCTTGCGGCAACCCCAGTTTTTTGCTCTTTATCAGGTAATTGGCAATATCGATGGCAAGTTCGCATATTCTCTGCAGATTCATCCCGATCGAGTCCTGTCTGAGGTAGTCCTCCGCAAAGGGTTTATCGCTTTCCAAAGCGTAGTATTTGCGGATTTGCGCGATGCAGCGCTCGATGCTGATTTTCTTGTTGAGGATGATCTCATTCATACGTCGTAAAACCTCCCGCTGCGCAAGCCCTCGGATAAAATCTCAGCACGCTCCTCATTGAGTTTCTGGTAGAAGGACAGCGTCAGCATCTCAAACTCTTCCGCCGCATATTCATTCGCTGTGAAAATGCGGCGGTCCGCCATGACGACCTCTTTTTGAAAAACTGTCGAAATCTGGCGCAAATTGAGCAAATCCACCGGTTTATGCAGCAGCGAGGCAAGTTCGGACTGGGTCTTGACCAGATCAAGCGCTCCCAGCGTTTTGGCCTTATCCGGCGGCAGCAGCATGGCAATATCCACGTCACTATCCGGCCATTCATCTTTCGTTCCCCACGAGCCGAACAGGTAGATGGCCTGAACATCCGGATGGCGTGCGACAATGGTTTGCACAATGACGTCGTGCGCTTCCATGATGGGGGTGCTACTCCCCGGCGGCCGCCGCCACCGCGGGCGGGATGCGCTCGATGAGGCGCGGGTCGAAGGGCTTGGGGATGATGTAATCCTTGCCGAAGGCCATGGCCGTGGCATTGTAGGCCGTAAGCACTTCCTCCGGCACAGGTTCCTTGGCCAGTTCCGCCAGCGCCTTGACGGCGGCGATCATCATGGCCTGGGAGATCTTCTTGGCGCGCGCGTCCAGCGCGCCGCGGAAGATGTAGGGGAAGCCCAGCACGTTGTTGACCTGGTTGGGGAAATCCGAGCGCCCGGTGGCCATGATCAGGTCGCCGCGCGCGGCGTGCGCGTCTTGCGGCAGGATCTCGGGGTCGGGGTTGGCCATGGCGAAGACGATGGGCTTGGCCGCCATGCTTTTCACCATGGCCTGGGTCACCAGGTTGGGGCCGGACACGCCGATGAACACGTCGGCGCCCCGCATCGCCTCTTCCAGGGTGCGCAGCGAGGTGTCCTTGGCGAATTCCTGCTTGTAGATATTGAGATCGCTGCGCCCGTTGTGGATCACGCCCTTGGAATCCACCAGGGTCATGTTTTCCTTGTTCGCGCCCATGGCGATGAGGAGCTTCATGCCCGCCAGCCCTGCAGCTCCGGCGCCCAGGCATACCAGTTTGGCGTCGGCCAGCTTCTTGCCCTGCAATTCCAGCGCGTTGAGCAGGCCGGCGCAGATAATGATGGCGGTGCCGTGCTGGTCGTCGTGGAACACCGGGATGTCGAGCCGCTCCTTGAGGATGCGCTCGATCTCGAAACACTGGGGCGCGGCGATGTCTTCCAGGTTGATGCCGCCGAAAGTGGGCGCGATGTTGACCACCGTCTCGATGAAGGATTCCATGCTGGGCGCGTTGACCTCGATGTCGAACACGTCGACGTTGGCGAAGCGCTTGAACAGCACCGCCTTGCCTTCCATCACCGGCTTGGAAGCCAGCGGCCCGAGGTTGCCGAGGCCGAGAATCGCCGTGCCGTCGCTGATCACCGCGACCAGGTTGCCCTTGTTGGTGTAGCGGTAGGCGTTTTCGGCATCCTTGTGGATCTCGCGCACCGGCTCGGCCACCCCCGGCGTATAGGCCAGCGACAGTTCCTCCGCCGTGCCGCAGGGCTTGGAGGATTCCACCGAGAGCTTTCCGGGCTTGGGAAATTCGTGGTAATCCAGTGCGCGTTGTTTCAGGTTATCCATGCTGACCTCAATTCAATTCGTCGAAATAGTAGTAATTTTCGGTGTTGATATAACTCATGCGCCATTCGACCGGCTGCCGGTTGTAGGTAAAGGCAACCCGCTCGATGCACAGCAAGGGCGCGCCGACCGCCACATTCAGCAGCGGCGCGCTGGTTTCGTCGGCCAGTATAGCCCGGATGCGCTCCTGGGCGGAGACGATGCGGATGAAGTAGTGGGTTTCATAGAGCGAATAGAGCGTCCCCTTGTAGGCGTTGACATGCTCTTCGATCAGCGCGCTCGAAATGCCCTTGAGCAGGGTGGCGGGCAGGCGGATATCGTCGTAGACCACGGGCTTGGCGGAGAACTCAAGCACCCGGCGCAGCACCACCAGGCTGCTTCCCGTGCGGATATTCAACCGCTTCGCCACCTCGGCATCCGCCTTGCCGCGCCCGAACCCGATAAACCGGCTGTGCGGGTATTCGCGTTCGCCTTGCAGCGGCATCAAGTGGAGAAACCTGTACAGCGTGCCATCGTCCGCATGGGTGGCGACGAAAGTGCCCCTGCCCTGGCGCCGCAACAGGTAATTTTCTGCCACCAGCTCGTCGATCGCCTTGCGCACCGTCCCCTGGCTCACCTGATAGCGCCGCGCCAGTTCCATTTCGCTGGGAATCGCCGCGCCCGGCTGCCACTCTCCCTCCGCCAGGCCGCGCGTGATCAGGAGCTTGATCTGCTCGTACAGCGGGAGAAAACTCGGGGTGGACGGTTCTTTCTTCATAGGCCCCGATTTATATCAGAAAGGCGGGCGGGGGTCCATAGGTCTTATATAAGACATGCGGACGCCTGGAAAGGCGAATTTGCGGTTCAATTCAAAATCAACCCGTGTTGCGCATGCCGCCCGCAATGGCATTGATCGAGCGCAGCAAGGGGTTGGTCCACTGCTCGCGCTCTTCCTGCGACAGCGACTCGTCGCGGGTTCGCTTCAGCAGCATGACCTGGATGTGATTGAGCGGGTCCAAATAAGGGCTGCGGCGCGCCAGGGACAAGGCCAGGGTGGGGTTCTCCTCGATCAGCATCTTGGCGTCGGCGATATTCAATACCTGGGTGACGGTGCGATAGTATTCATCGCGGATGGTCTGGTAGATGGCGAACGCCTCTTCCTTGCGCTCGGCCAGTTCGGCATAACGCGCGGCAATACTCATGTCCGCCTTGAACAGGGCCATCTGCGTGTTGCTGAGCAAGGCGCGGAAGAACGGCCATTCCTGGTACATATGCTGCAACTTGGCAAGCCGCTCAGGGTCGCTGCCGCGCCAGTTTTCCAGCGCCGTGCCGATGCCGAACCAGGCCGGCATGGTGTGGCGCGACTGGCCCCAGCCGAACACCCAGGCAATGGCGCGCACCGAGCCCTTGGAGCGGTCGCCCTTCTTGCGGTGGGAGGGGCGCGAGCCGATGTTCAACAGGCCGATCTCGGTCACCGGGGTGGCTTCGTAGAAATAATCGATGAAGCCGGGCGTCTTGTCGGTCAGGCCGCGGAAGGCCGCCTCGCCGTCTTCGGCCAGCTTGTCCATGATGCCGAGGAAATCGCGGCTCTCCCTGGCCGGCTCGCGAACCAGGCTGGTGCTGGCCTTGAGCAGGCCGGTCATGCCCATGGACAGCTCATAGGAAGCGGTTTCGGTATTGCTGTACTTGAACGACAGCACCTCGCCCTGTTCGGTCAGCTTGATCTGGCCGCGCACCGTGCCTTCCGGCTGCGACAGGATGGCCTCGTGGGTCGGCCCGCCGCCGCGCCCCACCGTGCCGCCGCGGCCGTGGAACAGGCGGCACTCGATGCCGCGCGACTGCGCCAGCGCGGTAATCCGGGTCTGCGCGTCATAGAGGGACCACACCGAGGCGAGGATGCCGCCATCCTTGGCCGAATCGGAATAACCCAGCATGACTTCCTGCAGGTTGCCGGAGCACTTGACCAGGGCGGCATACACCGGATTGTCGAGGAGCGCCGTCATCACCGGCTCGATGTGCTCCAGGTCGGCAATGGTTTCGAACAGCGGCGAAATGCTGATGTTGCAGAACCATTCCGCCTCGTTGCGCCCGGCCAGGCCGGCCAGGCTGGCGAGGAACATGACCTCCATGACATGGCTGGCGGCGTGGGTCATCGAGATGACGTAGGCGCCAAAGGCCCGGGGGCTGATTTCATGGCGCATGCGCGCCATCACTTCGAGCACCTCGAAGGTTTCGCGGGTGGCGGCGCTGAGCCTGCTCTTGTCGAGCTTGAATTCCTGGGCGCGGGCAATGGCGCCGCCCAGGGTTTCGAGGCGTCCGTCTTCGCTCAAGGCATGGTAATCCGGCAGCCCCGGGAACTGCGCGAACAGTTCGGCAACCGCCTCGGTATGGCGCGTGGATTCCTGGCGGATATCGAGATGCACCAGGTAAAAACCGAAGGTCTCGGCCTGGCGGATCAGGTCCTGTAGCTCGCCGTGGGCCATGCCGCTGTCGCCATGGCTGATCAGCGAATCGCGGATCAGGCAGAGATCGGCCAGGAATTCCTGTTCCGATTGGTAAGCGTCCGCAAAAGGAGCGCCCGTTCTTCCTTCCAGTTCGGCATCAAGCATGCCCAGGCCATGGCGCAGCCGATGCCGCATCACATACAGCTTGCGGCGGTAAGGCTCCTGTCCGAAACGCTGCGGGAAATCGCCGAATACCGCGGGAAAGCGCTGTTCGTCCTGGCGCAGGCTCTCGTTCATGGATTCGCTGATGGTGCACAGGCGTTTCGAGTGGGTCAGGACATGGCTGAGATCGCTGACTTCATTCAGGTAATGGCGCAGGATTTCGCGCTTGTGCAGGCGCAGGGCGAGCACGGTCGTTTCCGGCGTAACGAAGGGATTGCCGTCGCGGTCGCCGCCGATCCAGGAACCGAAGCGCAGGATATTCGGTATCCGGATCTGTTCGCCTTCGGCCAGTTCCGGCCCATACACACGCTCGATGGCTTTTTCCAGGTAGCGGTAAGTTTCGGGCACGGCCTTGAACAGGCTTTCTCTGAAATAGAACAGCCCGTTCTTGATTTCGTCGCGCACCTGGGGCTTGGTGGTGCGCACCTCGTCGGTTTTCCACAAGGTCTGGATCTGCTGCTCCAGCAGGCGGGTCAGTTCCTTGTGCCGCCCCTTGCCGGCGCGCGGATCGTCCAGTTGCTCGCCGGTCAGGAAGATGCGGCGCAGGTGTTCCATGATGGTACGGCGCTTGGATTCTGTCGGGTGTGCGGTGAGCACCGGGATATAGGCCGCCTTGTCGAGCAGGGTCTGCAATTGCGCGGCGGTAATACCCTGCTCATGGAACTCGCGCAGCGTGGCGTCGAACGAGCCTTTCCACAGCGGCCCCCCGCCACGCACCTGGGCGCGGCGAATCTGGTGCTGGTAAGACTCCTCGGCCAGGTTGACGAGGCTGAAATAGGTGCTGAAAGCGCGCACCACGTGCGTCAGCGTTTCCGGGTCCAGAGTACCCAAGAGTTTCTCCAGCTGCAGGCGAAGACGCGGATCGCCTGTCTTGCGCAGACGGATATAGCCCTTGCGCAGCGCTTCCACCGCAGCCAGCACGTGCCCATCCTCCTGGGTTTTCAATACATTGCCGAGCAAATTGCCGAAAAGTTTTACGCGGGCGCGCAATTGTCTATCTGTGGGTAATTTTGTCACTTTTATCACTTATTCCACACCGCAAAAGCGGCAAAATTGGGCACAAAATGGCAACCTGCACCGTTTAGAATGTTATCCGCAAAGACGGACATTGTAGCGTCGCAGGGCGTCAGGGCAAGCATTTTACAGCACTACGGGCCATGATTGGCGAGACTACGTCCAGCCTATTGCGTGAACGCTTGCACCAGCAGAGGGACAAAGTGTTATACGCTTGGATTATGCGCTCTGCCCGGAAGCGCTTCATAAAAGAAAGAAACCAGATGGAACCCACTCCTCAGATACTCTGGCACCATCTTCCAGCCTCCGAAGCCGCAGCCTTGCTGGAAAGCGATCCCGAGCGCGGCCTTGAACCTGAAGAAGCAAAGCGCCGCCAGGCGCGTTTCGGCCTTAACCGGCTGACCCCGAAAAAAGGGCGCGGGCCGCTGCTGCGCCTGCTGCTGCAATTCCACCAGCCCCTGGTCTACCTGCTGCTGGTGTCGTCGGCCATCACCGCAGCGCTGCAGGAATGGGTGGACGCGAGCGTGATTCTGGGCGTGGTGCTGGTCAACGCCGGCATCGGTTTTATCCAGGAAAGCAAGGCCGAGAGCGCCATAGCCGCACTGGCGAAGATCGTGGCCACCCACGCGCGCGTGCTGCGCGGCGGCAAGAAAACCAGCATGGCATCGGAACAACTGGTGCCGGGCGACGTGGTGCTGCTGGCGGAAGGGGACAAAGTGCCAGCCGATCTGCGCCTCTTGCACTGCCGCGAACTGCGCGTCAACGAATCCTCCCTCACCGGCGAATCGCTCCCGGTCGCCAAGCACGCCACGCCGCTGGCGCAGGATACGTTGCTGGCCGACCGCGCCAACATGGCCTACGCCGGCTCCCTCATCACCAGCGGCCATGCGCTGGGGATGGTAGTCGCGACCAGCGACGCCACCGAAACCGGGCGTATTTCACGCCTGATGGAAGAGGCCGACGTTTTCTCCACCCCGCTCACGCGCAAGATCGAATGGTTCAGCAAAATCCTCCTCTATGCCATCCTGGCGCTGGCGGCCTTCACCTTCGTGATCGGCCTGGTACGCGGCGAAAGCGCGTTCGACATGTTCATGGCGGCAGTCGCCCTGTCGGTAGGCGCGATTCCGGAAGGCCTGCCCGCGGCGGTGACCATCACGCTGGCCATCGGCGTGGCGCGCATGGCCAGGCGCCGCGCCATCATCCGCAAGCTCCCTGCAGTGGAAACCCTGGGCAGCACCACCGTCATCTGTTCCGACAAAACCGGCACCCTGACCCAGAACCAGATGATGGTGCAGCGTATTTTTTCCGGCAACCAGGCATTCACCGCCGGGGGCGTGGGTTATGCGCCGCACGGCGAGATCACGCCGGCCATCAGCCCGACCGCGCGGGAATGCCTGCTGGCCGGACTGCTGTGCAACGATGCCGGCCTGGAACACAAGGGCGGCGCCTGGCACGTCAGCGGCGACCCGACCGAAGGCGCGCTGATCGTGGCGGCGATGAAAGCCGGGCTGGAGCCGGAAAGCAGCCATGCCGCCCACCCGCGCCTCGACGCCGTGCCCTTCGAATCGCGCCACCAGTACATGGCCACCCTGCATCCCGGTAGCATTTACCTCAAGGGCGCGGTGGAAAAAGTGCTGGAACGCTGCGCTGCCATGCTCGGGCCGGAAGGCCGGGCCATGGCGCTGGATCATGAAGGGATCACGCAGGCGTACACCCTCATGGCGGAGCAGGGGCTGCGGGTGCTGGCCCTGGCCAGAAAACCCGCCGCCGGCGGGCAGAGCGAGCTGGGCCACGGCGATCTCGCGTCCGGCATGCTTTTTCTCGGCCTGCAAGGCATGATGGACTTGCCGCGCCCGGAGGCGGTACGCGCGGTCAAGGCCTGCCACCGCGCCGGGATCGCGGTCAAAATGATTACCGGCGACCACGCCGTCACGGCCGCCGCCATCGCCCGCCAGATCGGCCTGTTCCATGACGGACAGGCAGGCATCCTGACCGGGCGCGAACTGGCTCAGCTGGACGACGCCGGCCTGGCGCAGGCGGTGCGCCACACGCACGTCTTCGCCCGCGTCGAGCCGGAGCAGAAATTGCGCCTGGTCAGGGCCTTGCAGGCCAATGGCGAGATCGTCGCCATGACCGGCGACGGCGTCAACGACGCGCCGGCCCTGAAGCAGGCGGACATCGGCGTGGCCATGGGCATCACCGGCACCGAGGTTGCGCGTGAAGCCGCCGCCATGGTACTCACCGACGACAATTTCGCCTCCATTGAGGCCGCAGTGGAAGAAGGGCGCGGGGTGTTCGACAATCTCACCAAGTTCATCGTGTGGACCCTGCCCACCAATTTTGGCGAGGGCCTGGTGATCACCGCCGCCATCATCGGCGGCGTGGCCCTGCCCATCCTGCCGGTGCAGATCCTGTGGATCAACATGACGACCGCCGTCCTGCTCGGCCTGATGCTGTCTTTTGAGCCGATCGAGAAAGGCATCATGCACCGCGCGCCGCGCACCCCCGCGACCCCCTTGCTCACGCCCATCCTGATGGGGCGCATCGCCATCGTCAGCGCCTTGCTGCTGGCAGGCGCATTCGGGCTGTTCATGTGGGAGCTCAAGCATGGGGCCTCGATTGAATATGCGCGCACCGTCGCCGCCAATGTCTTCGTCTGTGGCGAGCTTTTTTACCTTTTCAACTGCCGCTCCATGAGCGAATCCATGTTCAAGCTCGGGGTGTTTTCGAATCACTGGCTGGTTGCGGGCGTGGCGGCGATGACCCTGCTGCAGATGCTGTTCACCTACCTGCCGGCAATGAACGAATGGTTCCGCACCGCGCCTATCGACATCTGGTCGTGGGGGCGCATTCTTGGCGTGAGCGTAATAATTTATGCCATCATCGGCTCGGAAAAGTGGCTGCGCAGGGCAAGGAAACGCTCCCTCGCCCGCTTGCCGTGAGAGAAATCAGAGAAAATTTATAATCGGACCCCGCCGTCCGTGGTATAAAACCGTAAATCAATTTTGCCCGCATAACATGGCCGATAGCCAGCCTCTATTCATCGACATATCCCAACTGCGCATCGGGATGCACATCCACCTCGACCTGGGGTGGATGGGCCACCCCTTCCCAATGAACAGCTTCACTCTCCGTTCCCAAGAGCAGATCGACATTGTGCGCTCCCTGGGCCTGGAACAGGTGCGCTTTTCCCCGGACAAGAGCGACCCGGAGGCACTGCAGCAGCACTTCGTGGAAATCACGGATAAACAACAGCCTGAGCAATCCGCAAGCGAGGCAGAATCGCCGGAAATCGCTGCCAGACGCCTGCGCCGCGACCTCCTCTCGAACCAGCGGGCCAGCCTGCAAGCCTGCGAACGCCAGTTCGCCGACGCCAGCCGCAGCTACCGGCAGGCCATCGAAACAGTGCATTCCCAGCCCATCGCCTCGCGCGAACAGTCGGAAAACCTGATCCGGGGTTTTCTGGGCGAAATCATGGGTGAACATGAAGCCTGCATCCGCCTGCTGTCCGAAAACGCCGGGGAAAAAACCTCGCTGCACTCGATCAACGTGACCGTCATTTCGCTCCTGCTCGGCAAAGCCAGCGGCCTTGGCGGGCAGGATTTGCTGGACGTGGGCATGGGCGCGCTGCTGCACGATTTGGGAAAAATCGAACTGCCCAACCGCCTGCGCTGGAGCGATGAGCAATTCACCGCCCTGGAACGTGAAATTTATCAGGAGCACGTTGCCCACGGCGTCACGCTGGGGCAGAAAATGGGCCTCTCCAAGGGCGCGTTGCTGGTGATCGGGCAGCATCATGAACTCGCCGATGGCAAGGGCTATCCACAGCGCATCACCGAAGAGCGCATGGCGCTGCCAAGCCGTATTGTCGCCCTTGTCAATCTGTATGACAATCTTTGCAACCCAAGCAATCCGGGGCTGGCGATCACCCCCCATGAAGCCCTGGCGCTGATCTTTGCCCAGCGGAAATCCCAGTTCCACGCCGCCACCCTGTCGCAGTTCGTGCACATGATGGGCGTTTACCCGCCGGGGTCGGTTGTGCAACTCTCAGATGAACGCTTTGCCTTGGTGGTTTCCGTCAATTCCTGCCGCCCCCTCAAGCCGCGCATCATCATTCACGACCCGCAAATCCCCAGGGACGAGGCCCTGGTCATCGACCTGGAAGATGAGCCAAACATCGGCATACGCCGCAGCCTGAAACCGCTGCAATTGCCAAGAAACGCTTTCGACTACTTGTCCCCCCGCAAGCGCATGTGCTATTTCTTCGAACGGGCGCGTGAAGTCCACACGCCAGGAGAAAGCGCATGAAACAGTACACTAGCAACTGGCAACCCCTCATCGAGGGCATGATTGAAGCGGTGTGGCTGGTGGACCCGATCGAACTCCGTATCGTGGCCGTGAACCATGCGGCAGAAACCCTTCTCGGCGCTGAACCCGGCGCATTCGTCGGCCAGCCGGTAATCGACCTGTCCGCCACTCCGGAAGACATGTTCTTCTGGGAAGACGTGGCGGCCGGCCTCTCCGACCATATTTATTCCGAAACCCTGCTGCGCCGCCGCGATGGCACGACGGTTCAGGTGGAGCGGCGCGTTTCCCTCATCAAGGTCAGCCAGGGCGCCTCGGTCTATGTCGTGGCGGCGCGCGATCAGAGCGCGCAGCGAAAAGTGGAAAATGAGCTGGAGAAACTCATTGCCGAGCTCCGGGCCACGCTCGAATCCACTGCGGACGGGATTCTGGTGTCCGATCTGGAAGGAGGCATCCGCGGCTATAACCATCGCTTTGCCGAGATGTGGAATTTGCCGCATGAATTGCTGACCCAGCGCAACGACGCCGGCATCTATGCCTGGATGTACCAGTGCGTGCTGGATACCGAGCACTACACCGATCGCCTCGGCGCCATCTCCCGCTCCCCGCTGCTGGAAGCAACCGACGTGCTGGTGCTGCGCACAGGGCATGTGCTGGAACGCGTCACCCTGCCGCAATATGCGCGCGGCAGGCCCATCGGCCGGGTATTTTCCTACCGCGACATCACCCAGCAACTGGCCGACGAGGCACGCCTGCAGCTGGCTTCTAAAGTTTTCGAATCCAGCCTGGATGCCATTTTCGTCACGGACGCCGCTCACCGGATCATCGCCGTCAATCCCAGTTGCGAACAGCTTACCGGCTATACCCAGGCGGAGTTGCTTGAGCGGCCTTCACATGCATTTTTTTCCGATCTCAGCGAAGCTGCCTTCGTGGAGAAATTCATGGAGCAGCTTGTGCGTGAAGGCCTGTGGGAGGGCGAAGTATGGAACCGGCGCAAGAACGGCAAACCCTATCTGTGCCTGGCCTCGATGGTGCGAGTCCTGGACGATGAAGGCGCCCCCATTCATTACATCGGCTTTTTCAAGGACTTGAGCGAAACCCATGCGGCCAGGAAGCGCATCGAGGAACTGGCCTACAACGACGCGCTTACCGGCCTGCCCAACCGGCTGCTGCTGGCCGAGCGCATCGATCACGCGCTCAGCCTTGCCGACCGCAACGGCGGTTCCTGCGCAGTTTTATTCCTCGACCTTGATCATTTCAAGCACATCAACGACTCCCTCGGCCACCTGTTCGGCGACCGGGTGCTGATCGAAGTGGCGGAGCGCCTCAAGGACTGCCTGCGCCATGTCGATACTGCGGCACGCCTGGGCGGCGACGAATTTGTCCTCTTGCTCAACCAGGTCGATGCGCGCGGCACCGAAATCACCGCGCAGCGCATTCTCGATACCCTGTCCCGGCCCTTCACCCTGGATGACATGTCTTTCACCGTGACCTGCAGCATCGGCATCGCGCTTTACCCGGGCGACGGCGCCACCATGGACGAGTTGATCAAGAATGCCGACAGCGCCATGTATCACGTCAAGGAGCGTGGCCGCGCGGATTTCCGCTTTTACCAGCGGCAAATGAACATCGGCCTGCTGTCGCGCATGAAACTCGACCATGCCATGCGTCTTGCGCTCGAGAACAACGACTTCCGCCTGCACTTCCAGCCCCAGGTTGATCTCGCGAGCGGCGACATCTTCGGCGCTGAAGCCCTGATCCGCTGGCATGACAAGGACATGGGCGACATTCCCCCCGCAAGTTTCATTCCGATGGCCGAGCAAACCGGGGTCATCGTGGCCATCGGCAATTGGGTGCTCACCGAAGCCGTCCGGCAGTGCGCCCAATGGCAAGCTCAAGGCCGGAATCTGACCATGGCCGTGAACGTGTCCGCCCTGCAGTTTCAGCAAATCAACTTCGTCGAGGGCGTGGCCGACGTTTTACGCACTTTTTCCCTGCCGCCCGCCATGCTGGAGCTGGAATTGACCGAATCCATCCTGCTGCGCGATATCGATGAAGCGCTGGCGCGTCTCGACGCGCTGGCCGCAATGGGCGTACGTTTGTCGATCGACGACTTTGGCACGGGTTATTCCAGCCTCAGCTACCTGAAACGCTTCCCGATCCACAAGCTTAAAATCGACCGCTCCTTCATTTCGGAATTGCCGGATCATGACAGCGACACCGCGATTGTGAAAGCCATCATCAACATGGCCCAAGCGCTCAAATTGCGCGTCATCGCCGAGGGCGTTGAGACCGAAACGCAGAGACACTTTCTGGCAACCTCAGGATGCGACGAATTTCAGGGCTTCCTGTGCAACCCGGCGCTATCGAACGAAGAATTTGAACAATTCATGGAAACGGCCAATAAACAGCCGCAGACCAAGCTGTTTTGAGCCCGATTTGCTTCAGCCGAAGAAGAAATAAGCCGCCGCCACCGCCGCCGTGAATCCCCCCAGATCCGCCAGCAGCCCGCACGTCACCGCATGCCGGACGCGCTGGATGCCGACCGCGCCGAAGTACACCGCCAGCACGTAGAACGTGGTTTCGGTGCTGCCCTGGATGATGGAGGCCAGGCGCCCGGCGAAGGAATCGGCGCCGTGGGTGTGCATGGCCTCGATCATCATGGCGCGCGAGCCGCTGCCCGACAAGGGCTTCATCAAGGCGGTGGGCAGGCCGTCCACGAAGCGGGTGTCCCAGCCCAGGCCCTGCACCAGCCAGCGCACGCCTTCCATGATTGCCTCCAGCCCGCCGCTGGCGCGGAATACGCCGACCGCCACCAGCATCGCGACGAGGTAGGGAATGATGCCCACCGCGATGTGGAAGCCCTCCTTGGCGCCCTCGATGAAGGCCTCGTAAGCGTTCACTTTCTTCACCACCGCCCCGGCCAGGAAGGCCACCAGCAGCGAGAAGAGCAGGAAATTGCTGAGCAGGGCCGATTGCGCCTGCATGGCGGCGGCGTCAAGCTGCGCGAAATAGCCCACCAGCCCGGCGACGGCCGCCGTGATGGCGCCCAGATAGGCCAGCACCACGCGGTCGAACAGATTGATTTTCTGGATCAGCGCGACCGACACCAGCCCCACCAGGGTGGAGCAATAAGTCGCCAGCAGGATGGGGATGAACACGTCGGTGGGGTCGGCCGCGCCGAGCTGGGCGCGGTAGGTGAAGATGGTCACCGGCAGCAGCGTGACGGAGGAGGCGTTGAGCACCAGGAACAGGATTTGCGCGTTGCTGGCGGTGTCGGGCGTGGGGTTGAGGGTTTGCAGCTCGCGCATCGCCTTGAGCCCCATCGGCGTGGCGGCATTGTCCAGCCCCAGCATGTTGGCCGCCATGTTCATGGTGATGGCGCCCAGCGCGGGGTGATCGGGCGGCACGTCCGGCATGAGGCGGCGGAACAGCGGCGCCAGGAGGCGCGTCAGCAGGTTCAGGAAACCGGCCTGCTCGCCGATTTTCATCACGCCCAGCCACAGCGTCATCACGCCCGTCAGCCCCAGCGCGATCTCGAAACCGGTCTTGGCGGAATCGAAAGTCGCTTTCATCATCAGGGGGAAAATATCCACCTGGCCGAAAAACAGCCACTTGCCCAGCCCGATGGCGAATGCGGCGAGGAAGAAGCCGATCCAGATGGCGTTCAGCACTTTAAACCCTGAAAAAAGCGATTAACCACGGAGGGCACGGAGAACACGGAGTAAAAGCAAGGGACTGAACTTCGCTGAGCATATCTCCGTAGAGTGAGGCCGGAAAACAATCCAGCTTGCCATCCTCTGTGCACTCCGTGTTCTCCGTGGTTTCATTTGCTTTTTCTCTGCAATTCCCCCAACTGCCGGTCATGGAGGCGCGCGAACAGCAACTGAGAGGCCAGCGCGCCGCACAGGGCGAGGAACATGTCCCACTGGGTATCCCACACGTCGCCCTGGGTGGCGAGGAAGGCCACCGCCTCGTCGCCGGATGCCAGCGCCACCCACCACTCGATGAACTCGTAGCTGGCGCTGATCGCCAGGCACACGCAGGTGGTCAGGAAAAACAGCCATTTCCCCGCTTGCAGCGGCGAGCGCCGCAGCAGGATCTCGCGCGCCACGATGGCGGGGATGAAGCCCTGGGCCACGTGGCCGACGCGGTCATAGTGATTGCGCGACAGTTCGAACGCATCGCGCAGCGAGTTGAAGAGCGGCATCTCGGCGTAGGTGTAGTGCCCGCCCACCATCAGGATCACGGCATGGATCGCCAGCAGGCCGTAGGCCAGCGGGGTGAGGGGAAAGCGCGAGAAAGTCAGCGCCAGCAGCGGCAGGCCGATCAGCACAGGCAGCACTTCGAGGAACCAGGTGAACAGGTCCTTGGGCTGCCAGCCGGACCAGGCCAGGACGGCCAGCACCAGGAGCAGCAGGGCGTAGCGGGAATATCTGGAGGCGCTCGGTGCGGAAAACATGGCGGCATCTTGGCACGAATGCAGCGGCCGGACAATCCCGGCGCTGCCGCTTACCGTTTAACCCCTCCCATCCTCCCCTTATCAGGGGAGGGGAAGCTCCCCCCTGAAGCGGGTCAGGCAGGCGATCCGCGTAGCGGCTGCTCGCACAAGGGGAGGCTGGGAGGGGTTGAAGCGAATTCTATTCGCGCGGTTTCAGCACCGGCAGGCTGGGCGCGACCATGGGCCGGCTCTTGCGCCCGCTGGGCATGCGGTTCAGCTCGCGCTCGATGATCTCCATGGTCAGGCGGCCGATGTATTCGCTGCTGGCGTCTAGCGCATCGACCGCTTCGAGATAGGCGCGGCCGATCAGGCGGCCAAGCGGTTCCGGGTTGTAGAGCAGTTTCTTGATCAGGAAGGGATTGAGCGACAATGGGTTGTAGTCCGGCTTGAGGTAGCCCTGCTTGATCAGCAGTTTTTCGACCGGCGTGTTGGGCTGGATGCCGATGAAGAAAATGAACGGCAGGACGTTGTCGCGCCCGAACATCTGGTACAGCTCCTTGATTTTCTCTATCGTCATGCGCAGCGTGTGGACGCTTTCCCCCGGCGCGTTCAAGGGCATGTAGAGCTTGATTTTCTGGTCGGTATAGGCGCTGGCCTTGAACATGCGGAAGGCCTCCATCTGCTGTTCCAGCGAATAGCCCAGGGTCAGCTTGTCGATGATCTCCTGCGAACCGGTGAAGGACAGGTCGACGCTGCCCAGGCCGGTGGCGAGCATTTTCTGCGCCAGTTCCGGCGTCAGGTGGTTGAGGCGCAGGTAGCCCGACCAGGTGATGTCCAGCTTCTTCGGCAGCAGTTCGTCGAGGATCAGGCTGACATGCTCGGTGCTGCGCTTGGTCGAGCAGAATTGCGCGTCGGTGAACCAGATGCGCTTGACGCCGTAGTTCCGGTTGAGCGCCTCGATTTCCTTGGCGATTTCGAGCGGCTCGCGGTAGCGCTGGTGCGCGCCCTCGATTTTGTTGTAAAGGCAGAAATGGCACTGGAACGGGCAGCCGCGCTTGGTATGCACGCCGATGTCGTCGTTGATATAGCTGTGGAAATCGGGAAATATCGACTCGACATAGGGAAAATCCACCGCCGTCAACTGGCGCAGGTCGAAGGTTTCGGCGCGCGGGCGATGTTCGACGCGGCCGGCATGGTCCTTGTAGTAAACCTCGCCGGCGGGTTCCCTGAAGCCATCGACGATGGAGAGCATGGCGTCCTCCCCTTCGCCGATCACGATCACCGTGTCGGTGGGGCATTTCTCGGCCACGTACTTGCCGAAGATGGAGACCGCCGTGCCGCCCACCACGATGCGCGTCGCGGGCAGCAGCTTGCGCACCAGCTTCATGTAGCCGAAGTTGTTGAGCCGGCTGGCGGTGTAGTCGTAAATGATGGAAAACGCGCTCTTGGCGGCCTTGAGCTTGCGCGTCCAGCTGGGCGAATAGTCGAAATTCATCACCACGCCGAGCGCGTCGTCTTCCGGGTGCGGGCCGAAGGATTGCATGTTGCGCCAGGAAAAGGCCACGATGTCCGGGCGCAGCGATTCGAGGTGCTCCCTGACCACGCGCTTGCGGTCGGCGGGCGCCACCAGGGCCAGGTCCAGCAGGTGCTGGCGGATGCCGGGGCGCTGCTTGTGGATGTAATCCGCGACGTAGATCACGCCGCCCGGATAGATTTTCCAGCACGGCAGGCGGATGTAAAGCACGGACTGTGTTGCGGAGGACATGATATTTCCAGTATGGGTCATTGTTGTTATAAAACTCCGGCCGCTACTGGAATAGAACCGGAATCCCTATTGTGCCGCTGGTTTGTTACCAGCATTTGATTCAGCCGCCAGAGAGCAGCTTCACTTCATCATCTCGACCACCCATTTGGTGACCGTTCCGGTGGCATGGGCGCACTGCTTGCCGCGCGCGTCGTCGAATGCCTGGTATTCCGCCGCATTCCACATGTCGTAGGTGCGGCCGGTGAACTGCTGTTGCAGTTCCTCGCAGGTAATGCCGCCAAACTCCTGGCGGAAGCGCTCGACCAGATCCCTGCTCTTCTTGAAGTTGTTGATGTAACGGCCCTTGTCGAGCTTGTCGCGGTCGCGTCCGTATTTCGCGCTGAGCGCCAGCAGGCCGCCCGTCAGCGCCCCGCAGGCGCCCTGCGCCATCAGCCCGCCGCCGCCGGAAAGCCCGTGGCTGGCCTTGATGGTGCTGTCATCCACGATGCCCACCGTCTCCTGCACCGTGACCAGGACGCATTGCGGGCAGCAGCCGTAATCCAGTTCGTACTGGACCGCTTTCTCGTAGGCCTGCTCGGCCAGGCCCGGTTTATTATCTTCATCGCCCATGATCGTCTCCTAAGTAAATTAGTATGTTCTTATATACGATCATACGCCTCTATTCAGGGATAGATTCGGGCATAAAAATAATTTTGGTCAGCACGATGCCGGCCAAAGGATTAGCTAAAGTGATCGGTGCAAACCTTCGTTACGGCGATTTGGCAGTGCTTGAATAATGGCTGCCGAGGCGCAAGCCCGCCTTGATATTCCGGATTCTTTTCGTTACCGGGAAAGGTGATAATCGGGCATCGGTGATATATGGACGAAGCACTTGAAATAATTTTCGCCCGGTCCTGCGGCGTTCTCGCAAAAATACCCCATGCGGGCAAGCATCGCGGATAAAATAATCCGCTTAATTACAGAGGAAGGACAAAGCAGCATGAACATTTCAAGCTACGAAGATCTGCTGGAAGCCGCCAAACAGCAAACCGAGCCGCAACGATTTCTTTTCGTCTTCACGCAACCCGAACTGCCTGAAGGCTATGCCGAAGAGCAGATCAAGCGTTTTCATGAAGGCCGGGGAGGCGTATTAACGCCAAAAATGTGCACGGACAAAGCGCTTGACGAACTGGGCAGTTTTTCCGATCTCGTAGCGGAATCACAGCAAATGGGTCAGGAATGGAAAATTGTGTTTGTCGCCTGCATGGGAGGGCGCGCCGGCGTCATGCCGACATCAGAGGAAGCGCAGGAACCCTTGAAGAAGATGGTCGACTCCATACAGAACGGCGCGATTTCAAATTATCTGGCATACGACAGGGACGGGAATCAAGTCCGGTTTTCCTGAAAACCGCGCTTCTAAACCGCAAAGACGCGAAGCCGCAAAGAAAGCAAGGGTAGCTTAAGACATCTGGCATTCGCCTATCTGGCGGCCAGGCGAATTCCGGCGATACATTGTTCTTCTTTAGCATTCTTTGCACCTTCGAGGTTCAAATGCTTTCTTTCAGGATGAACCGCCGCTTCGCGCTGACGCATTCATTTGCAAGCACTGAAATCGTCTAATCCGCCTTTTCCGCCACGGTCAACAGCGCTTCCACTTTCAGGT
Organism: uncultured Sulfuricella sp.; assembly: GCA_964384915.1. Taxonomy (GTDB): domain Bacteria; phylum Pseudomonadota; class Gammaproteobacteria; order Burkholderiales; family Sulfuricellaceae; genus Sulfurimicrobium. Next base: position 135,691 of record CAYLMA010000004.1, read on the forward strand.
TGAGCTGGGTGCCCTTGCGCGCGCGGCGGCCGACCTCGAAGCGCGGCATTTCCTCTATCGCCTTGCCGCGCCGCACGCCCTTGGTGGCAAGGGTATCCGCGAACACGGCGGTCAGCTTGAGGCTGTCCTTTTCCTCCAGCCCCATCAGGATCACACCGCGCCCCTTGGGCATGGCCCTGACCTCGTCCAGGGCGAACACCAGCAAGCGGTCGCTGCCCGACACACAGGCCACATAGCGCTGGCCGCCGGGGGCGATACGCGCCGGGGTCAACACCTGCTCACCGGGCTCCAGCGTCATGATCAGCTTGCCGCCTTTCTGGCGCGAGAGCATGTCGCCGATGGTGGTCACGAAACCATAGCCGCCGGAACTCGCCAGCAGCACCTGCTCCTCCGGCCGGCCGGTCAGCATGGCGACGATGCGCGTCCCGGCCTGCAGGCCCATCAGTGAGGCAGCAGGCACGCCATCGCCCTTGCCACCGGGGATCTGCGCCGCGTTCAGGGTATAGGCGCGGCCATCGGAACCCAGCAACAGCAAGGCATCCGGCGAGCGGCATTCGAGCGCGGCGAAGAGTTTGTCGCCTTCCTTGAAGGACAGCGCCGCCACATCGACGCCATGCCCCTGGCGCTGGCGCAGCCAGCCCTTGTCGGAGAGGATGATGGTCACCGGCTCGTCCAGCACGGCGGCTTCGGACAGGGAAGCGCGCCGTGAGGGCGCCATCAGGGTACGGCGCTCGTCGCCGAATTTCTTGGCATCGTCGCGGATCTCGCGCGCCACCAGGGATTTCATGCGTGCCGGGCTGGCGAGCAGGGACTCCAGCTTGGCCTGCTCCTTCCTGAGCTCGGCGATTTCCTGCTCGATCTTGATGCCTTCCAGCCGGGACAACTGGCGCAGGCGGATTTCGAGGATATCCTCGGCCTGCCGCTCGGATAGCGCGAAGCGCTCGATCAGGGCCGACTTGGGTTCGTCGGAGTGGCGGATGATGCGGATCACCTCGTCGATGTTGAGGAAAACGATGTGCCGGCCTTCCAGGATGTGGATGCGCTCGTTGACCTTGCCGAGACGGTGGCCCAGGCGCTTTTCGACCGTCCTGACGCGGAACTGGCACCATTCCGAAAGGATGGTGAAGAGCGACTTCTGCATCGGATTGCCGTCCAGCCCGACCTGCACCAGGTTGAAGGACACCGTGGTTTCCAGGCTGGTATAGGCCATCAGGGTGCGGGCGAATTCGTCGCGGTCGATGCGCGAGCTCTTGGGGCCGAAGACGATGCGCACCGACTGCTCCTTGTCGGATTCATCGCGCGCCGTATCGAGCAGGGACAGCAGCAGCGTCTTGGTCTGGGTCTGACCCTGGTCGATGGACTTTTTGCCCAGTTTGGGCTGGGGATTGGTGAGCGCCTCGATCTCGGACAGCACCTTGGCGGCCGACGCGCCGGGCGGCAGCTCGGTGATCACCAGCTGCCATTGGCCGCGCGCCATCTCCTCGAACACGTAGCGCGCCCGCACCGCGATGGTGCCGCGCCCGCTGCTGTAGGCGTTGCGGATTTCCTGCGGGCTGGAAAGGATCTGGCCGCCGCCGGGAAAATCCGGCCCGGGAATCATGTCCAGCAATTGTGTTTCAGTGAAATCGGACGACTCCACCATGCAGGCCGCCGCCTCGGAAACCTCGCGCAGGTTGTGCGGCGGCACCTCGGTGGCGATGCCCACGCCGATTCCGGAAGCGCCGTTCAAAAGCAGGAAAGGCAGGCGCGCCGGGAGCACCACCGGCTCCTGGAAGGAACCGTCGTAGTTCTGGCGAAAATCCACCGTGCCCTGGTCCAGCTCGGACAAGAGCAACTGCGCGATCGGCGTCAGGCGCACCTCGGTGTAACGCATCGCCGCCGCCGAATCGCCGTCCAGGCTGCCGAAGTTGCCCTGCCCGTCGATCAGCGGATAGCGCAGCGAAAAATCCTGCGCCATGCGCACCGCCGCCTCGTACACCGCACTGTCGCCGTGCGGGTGGTACTTGCCGATCACGTCGCCGACGATGCGCGCCGACTTCTTGTGCGGCTTGTCCGGCTCGTTGCCCATTTCGCGCATGGCGTAGAGAATGCGCCGCTGCACCGGCTTCTGACCGTCGCGCACGTCGGGAATGGCACGCGACTTGGACACCGCCATTGCATAGGCGAGATAGGCCGCCTTGGCGTAGTCCGCCAGGTCATCCTGCGGCTCATCGATCAGCACGTCCACGGGCGGCGCTGGCGGTTCGGGCGGCGGCAATGCTGCGTGCGGCTCAGCCTCCTTCACCGCCAGGTGCGGAAACAGGTCGGGGGTATTGTTGTCGATTTCGTCTTTCATCTAAATACTCGTTACCTGCTCACATTATCCGATGGTGCGTCCCAGGGATTGACCATGCCCAACCCGGCTATGCCGGTAAAATCCTTTATATTGCGCGTTACCAGACGCTGATCATGTATTAACGCAATCGCGGCAATCTGCGCATCTTCAGTGCTGATGGGTTGGCCTGAACGGGTGCGAGCAGCCACGAGTGCGGCATATTCATCTGCAGCCCTGTCATCTAATGGCAAACAACGCCCGGAAAAATCTTCCTGGAACATCCGTTCCGCCGCATTGGCAAGTTCATCACGCCGCCTGCCAGATGGCAGAAGGGCAATACCCAGCAGAATTTCAGCCCGCGTGATGACGCTGACAGCAAATACCGCGTCCGGCTGGCACTCAAACCAGGCCAGTACATTGCCATCGGGTTGGGGGCGCATCAATTCCGACAGGATATTGGTATCCAGCAGGTAATGCTGGCTCATGAATCATGCCACTGCGGCGGCTGTCGTGTGGCCTGGCGCTCGGGAATCGGCAGTTCATCGACACCAAGCTCTGCAAACCTTTGATGTATGCGCTGGGCAAAGCTGCCCTCCTCCTGTGCAGGCATGACTACTCTGCGCAGGATCTGGCGCACCTCTTCTTCCATCGACCAGCCATGAAGCGCCGCCTGCTGGCGCAGGCTGGTTTTGAGCTTGTCATCGAGATTTCGGATCGTAATGCTGGCCATTTTTCTCGCCCAATTGATTGCAACGCAATCATTGTAATCATCCGCCGATCAAATATCCAGGCAAATTGATATGCAAAGAACGGGATGAACCTGCCTTGATATAAATCCTGGCCAAGGCTATTTGACATGGCAAGCGAAACACAGGGCGCTCCCCGTGTTTACAATGCGCAGGAAAGGCTGGTTCATTTGGCCGCCCGTGCCGCCCATGGGGCCCATATTGTGCGGATAGTGGCAGCTTTGGCACTCGACCATCTGCTCGACAATGACCACGCCTCTTTGCTCGGCTTCCCATAGAGACCGGTATCCGTCCCTGACCGGATAGGCCACACCCAAGGGGTGCGAATTCCAAGGAAAAATGTCTGGCGCATGCCTGTTTTTTGCGGTCGAGCCATCATGGCACGACAGACAGAGCGAAGATCCGGTCAGGCCGGAACCGATCTGCGCGCCCTGAGGCCCCTGCATGGCGAATGCAGGCGTAAGCGCCGCGCACCCAAGCAGCAGTACGCCCAAAAATATCGCACCACGGATCACGTGAGGTCTCCCTAGTTATTTGTCATCGATAATCCGGGGTTCATGCTACCAGTTTTTTCTTGTTCCGATAAGCACTTACTCAATCAAGCCAGGTCTGCAAATTCGCATCGGGTCGGCGAGTCTCGCCGCGCGAGCGGCACGTCAGAACGCCACTATTCGTCCGCCTCCACCAGATGCCCCGCCTCCTCCATCCAAGCCCGCCTCGAAGCGGCCTCGGACTTGGCCATCAGCTTGTTGAACACTTCGCGCACGTAGCCGCTGAAATCGTCGGTGCGCAAGGTCAGCAGGCGGCGCGCGTCGGGGTTGAGGGTGGTTTCCCACAACTGGGTCGGGTTCATCTCGCCCAGGCCCTTGAAGCGCGACACCTGCCACGCGCCCTCGCGCACCTTGTCGGCGCGCAGGCGGTCGAGCGTGCCTTCCAGCTCGCCGTCGTCGAGGCAGTAGAATTTCCTTGCCGGCTTGTTCTTGCCCTGCGCCGGGACATCGACGCGGTACAGCGGCGGCTGGGCCACGCACACCCGGCCGGTGCGCACCAGCGCAGGGAAATGGCGGTAGAACAGGGTCAGGAGCAGCACCTGGATGTGGCTGCCGTCCACGTCCGCGTCGGCCAGGATGATCACTCTTGCATAGCGCAGGCCGGACATATCCGGCGTGTCGTCCGGCCCGTGCGGATCGACGCCCAGGGCCACGGCGATATTGTGGATCTCGTTGTTGGCGAAAATGCGGTCGGCTTCGTGCTCCCAGGTATTCAGCACCTTGCCGCGCAAGGGCAGGATGGCCTGGGTGTCCTTGTTGCGCCCCTGCTTGGCGGAGCCGCCGGCGGAATCGCCCTCGACCAGGAACAGTTCGCGCTCCTCCAGGTTGTCCGACTGGCAATCGGCCAGCTTGCCCGGCAGAACCGCCACGCCGGAGGACTTGCGCTTCTCGATCTTCTGCCCGGCGCGCTGGCGCACCTGGGCGGCCTTGATGGCCAGATCGGCGATTCTTTTCGCCGCTTCCTGGTGCTCGTTGAGCCACAGTTCGAGCGGGTCGCGCACCATGGTGGTGACCAGGCGCAGCGCGTCGCGCGAGGAGAGCTTGTCCTTGGTCTGGCCCTGGAACTGCGGGTCCAGCATCTTGGTCGAGAGCACGAAGGAAATGCGGCTGAACACGTCATCCGCGGTGAGCTTGACGCCCTTGGGCAGGAGGCTGTGGTGGTCGATGAAGCTCTTCAGCGCATTGAACACGCCGTCGCGCAGGCCGGATTCATGCGTGCCGCCAGCCGGGGTGTGGATCAGGTTGACGTAGGACTCGCGCACGATCGGCCCTTCCTCGGTCCAGGCCACCACCCATTCCGCGCCCTCGCCCTGGGCAAAGGCCTCGTGCGAAGCGGGCGCGTACTTGGCGAGCTTCCAGAACAGGCCGTCGAGCAGGTAATCCGCCAGCTGCGACCTGAGATAATCGGACAGGCCGTCCTGGTACAGCCACTCCTTCTCATCCTTGAGGATGCCGTCCTTGTCCTCGGTCTCCAGCCTGACGCGCACGCCCGGCAGCAGCACCGCCTTGGCCTTCAGGACGCGTTCGAGCTGGGCGGGCGGGATGTCGCCACTGTCGAAATACTGGGCATCCGGCCACACCCGCACCGCGGTGCCGGAGGCGCGCTTGGGCGCTGCGCGAACCAGCGCCAGCGGCTCCACCACGTCGCCGCCGGCGAACACGATATGGTGCACGCCGCCTTCGCGCGTCACCGACACTTCCAGCCGCTTCGACAGCGCATTGGTCACGGACACGCCGACGCCATGCAGGCCGCCGGAAAACTGGTAGGCGCCGCCCGCCTTCTTGTCGAACTTGCCGCCCGCGTGCAGGCGGGTGTACACCACCTCGACCGTCGACACGCCCTCCTCGGGGTGGATGCCGACCGGGATGCCGCGCCCGTCGTCGCTCACCGAGACCGAGCCGTCGGCATGGAGGCGCACGTTGATGACCTTGGCGAACCCCGCCAGCGCCTCGTCGGCGGCGTTGTCCACCACCTCGGTCAGGATGTGCAAGGGATTGTCGGTGCGCGTGTACATGCCCGGCCGCTGCTTGACCGGCTCCAGCCCGCGCAGGACGCGGATGGAGGAATCGGAATAGGATTTGCTCATAGATTCGTTAGCTCATTTAGTCAGTGAAGCGTGAAATGTGAAGCGTGAAATGGAAAACCCTTCACACTTCACAGCGAAGCGGCTTCACATTTCACGCTTCACCCTTCACCCTTCACATTTCACTCTTCACGTTCATGTAATCACCGTCGGCTGTTCGCGCCCGGTGCGCGCCTTGAGCTGCGACAGCTCGTGGGCGATGGCGATCAGCCCGGCCAGCGCTTCCTGCGCATCCATCTTCTGGCGTGCCGCATCGGGCTCGAAGGCTTCGAGGTAGATCCTGAGCGTGGCGCCCTCGGTGCCGGTACCGGAAAGGCGGAACACGATGCGCGAGCCGTCCTCGAAAATGACGCGCAGGCCCTGGCCGGTGCTCACGCTGCCGTCGATGGGATCGGTATAGCTGAAATCGTCGCAGAGCTTGACCGTATAAGCGCCGAACTGCTTTCCCGGCAGGCTGGCGAACCGGCTTTTCAGGTGCGCCATCAGGCCGTTTGCCGCGTCCGACGGCAGGCCTTCGTAATCGTGGCGCGAATAGACGTTGCGGCCATATTCGGCCCAGTGCCGGTGCACGACGTCTTCCACCGACTGGCCGCGCTTGGCCAGAATATTCAGCCAGAAAAGCACCGCCCACAAGCCGTCCTTCTCGCGCACGTGGTCGGAGCCGGTGCCGAAGCTTTCCTCGCCGCACAG
>CAYLMA010000005.1:0-135183 GCA_964384915.1 uncultured Sulfuricella sp.
CATCGAACTTGGTGACATCGCCTCGCAGCTTCGAGTGCAACACCGGATCAAGGTTTGGCCAAAGAATCCGGGGCGGTTTGCTCGCATGGATTGTCGGTACAGCTATCGACAAATCCAGCGCACCATCTTCATTCACAGGCACGCTTACCTGCGCCTGATCTACCGACGGAAAAGCGATGATCTCCGCCGTCTGAGTGAAGCATGGAATAACCTGAAGTGAATCGTCCGGGGCCAGACCCGGAAGCCACATCGTGGCCTCTGCAAGTTTCTTGAGTTTCACATGTATCTCCTGGAAAAACCGGAAACACGTAACCCTTCCGGGGTGTGTCCCCGGAAGGGTTAAATGAACAACTGACCGTCATGGAGCGCCAGCTCTCGCCAAGCGCCACAAGACCTGATGCCTATATGCCTTATCGAATCTCAGCGATTACCGAGACCGTCGGCGTGTTGATGATCGAAAAGCCATTTCACGCTGCATGCCGCAATTGCTTTCTCGGCAGCCCGTGGCGATACGCTTTTCGGAATTTCGATACGGCAATGTTCAGCGGCGTCGAAACCATGAGCTGACGACTCGTCCACGCACAGCTTCGACGCGTGACGGTTTTTGCACCGACCGCATTGATCTCTTCCTCGATGGCAGAAATCAGCAGGTCGTCCAATGCGTCCAACTGCATTGACGATGCCGTGATGAAGCGCTCTGGCGTCAGGCCGTAACCGGATACGAAATCGGCACGACTGAGGTTGGCGAGATCGCAATCCTCATCAAGCTGCTGAACCGGATAGGTCACAACAGCCAGCTTGGATATTTCAACTTCCTTGACGGCCACACGCACCAACCCGCACTCCAGCAACGGTTGCATCCATTCCTTTCGCTCCAGCAGGTTCATCGACGCGCGATGACCATATTGAATCGGTTCGAACGGAATGCCGTGTTGCCGCAAAACGCTTGCCGTCGATTCCAATGCACTCACCACCATCTCCAGTTCGGAGTCGTAGGACTCTTGGAGAAATGCTTCGTAGCTGACATCAGCATCGATCTCACCAGACTGGATGAGTTTTGAAAACGCCTCTACATCCAACCAGGAATCAATATCAACGTAAAACAAGCGGTGCTCCATGCTCGGAAGCCAATTACCTACTCCCATGGTCTATCTCCTTAAAAAATGCGGAGACACAGGCCCCCTTGCGGGATGTGTTCCCGCTTGGGTTGTGGCCTGATGGCCGAAATGTTTTACAACTGCTTTAGCCTTGGCTCCCCATCGCCAGACGCTGTTCGCGCTTCATGAGCCCAAGATGAACCAGGTAACGCTTCAGTCCGGCAATGTCGCTACGGTGTTGCATCCAGCCATCCTCGAAAATCTCAAAACCCTTGATCTCGAAAATGCTCCGGCCACGCGTGTTACGAACATCGGCATGGAAACAGCCGCGTTCGTTCAGATTGATGAAGTACCGGTAGGCGGTACCCCTGAAAAGTTGAGTCATGACGCCTCCTTAAGTAATGCGGAAGACGTTATGTCCCCTTGCGGAGGCTGACGCCCCGCAGGGTTAAAAATACTGTTTGTTTCTAGCGGCCAGCTACCGCCTTTCAGTCCCAGCCCAACGGGCAGGTACGGAATACGCTTTCCGCAAAAGGCTGCTGCAACCCTTTCTGGAAAGCCCGGCGTTGCTGCCGGGTAAATGCCCTGTTTTCATCCGCGCTTGCGACTGTGCTTGCGTTTCGGAAAACCAAATCGGGCCCATGTTTCCGGATCGACGGGAAGCGGTGTCGTCCGGGCATTTTTGAGATTGACGAAAACGCCGTGGTAGGCGATCTGTCCGTAGCGGAAAAGCTCCCACAGGAGATTCAATGCATAAAGCGAAACACCCCTGTTGACGAAGAGCGATTGCTTTTCAAGCGCATCCGCCAGACTGCATGACGGTGTGTTGTCATCGGCTTCCTGCGCCTCGTCCCCGATTTCAGGGAGCAGGTCTATTGCATGCGGCAGGCGTTCGACACTTGGCTTGTCCCAGCGAGATGGCACTTGGCCCAAAATGACCTGACCATCGTGAAGCCGATTGCCCAGATCAAGCCAATAGCCGCCACCGCCACGGGATACCGCATCAAGGATTGCCTTTCTGGCCATGCGATTGTCCACGCAGCCGATCACCAGATCAGTGCGCAGATTTTCGTTGCAGGTCAGGCGTTGCGTTTCGGCTTGCCATGCGGTGCCCATCGCCATGTTGATGCGATTGACGAGCACCGTCGCCTTCGGAAGCCCCACATCAGACGGATAGAACATCTGCCGCCCGACATTGGCTTCCGAAACCTGGTCGCTGTCCATCACCGTGACTTCCAGACCGCCGGGATGCCCCAGCGCGATCATGGCCGTATGAAGCTGAGCCAATCCCGTCAACATCTGAGAGCCGGTGCCGCCCGCGCCGATCACCGCGACACGAACTTCCCGCGTGAGGAGTTCAGGAGAGAGTAGATGTATAGCCATCATCCCCTCCCTTCGTATCCTCCGCACCGAAAGCCAGCGGCAGGAACAGCCCGTTAGCGCATAGGCGGAAAGCTGTGGAACAACGAGCCTTATCGCAGTTACCGACCACGCCGGCGATCTTGAACTCACCCCTGTCATCACGATCATCTTCAGACGAGAAGAAGGCCGACAAACGACCGTGTGAGTGAATATCAACCACCAGATGTTCATCCTCATCGAGGAGCGGTCGCGTATAGCGAACGTGGCTACATCCGGCGGAAAGTTCTTCCAGGCGTTCCAATCGCATATAGCCAGTTCGCGCATTCCACACTATCCAGCCCACGCATTCATCCGGGCACCGCTCTGCGGCATAACGGAAAAACTCGAAGATCAGACGGCGAGGAATCTTGCCAAACGCAAGCGACAGCTCCCGACCAACGACACCGTAAGGCATGGGCACATTCCGCTGGCGAGCCAGCGGCGTGCGCAGATACAGCCAGGGACGACGCGCCTCCAGCCACAGCCCGTCGCCGGTCACCAGAAATCGGTGGCCGTTGCCGACCATGGGCTCGAAAGCACTGTACCGAGGCACCAAAGTTACTGGCGCCGATTGTTGCAAAGCAATATCGCGCGTATCCATTCACGCCTCCGCTTCCAGAACAGATGCCTCGAAGGTTTCGATCAGCGTCTTGCCCGTTGAAACGAGCGAGCGCGTAGGAAACCTGGCTAACCTGCCATCAAGCAAGTCACGCCACAGGGCAAAGGGGCCAGCCCGGTAACGGGTCAATCCCTTGGCCGTATGGATGTTCGGATGCGTGAAGTAGGAACGGAAAAACGCTTCCTCCCATGCTTCGCTCTGATACGCCATATCGCCTTTCGGCAACCGGGCATTCCCCACACAGATGTTCCCTGTGTTCCAGACGTTGAAGAACGGCGCGACAAACAACTTCGTATCTGCATCGGGACGTTGCCGCCCCTTGTAGGCAAATATCTTCCACGCCTTGTTGGTCACGATGAATATCAACCCCGGACACGGAACACGTCCGGTACGCGCCCCCAACTCCTTGCAGTCGAACCAGACCTGCCTGGGTTGTGGCTTGCTGAACCACACGAAAAACCCCGGCCCTTCGGCGAGCACATTGGGCGGCTTGAGAGCGGGCCGCACCATCGCCTTTGGATCGAGAATCCTCATCAGCGACATGAGTCCCGATTTGCTTGCCGGGACACCCGCCTGAATGATGGGCTTATCTGCGTCATCCGTTGATACATCGTGAACCGAAGCGAAAGCCGGATTGCGGCTTGCGTCCTGATACACGAGGATGGCGCTACTCAGCCGGTATGACTGGCTGCTTGAAAAAGTGCTGACACTGATCGTCATGGCGACCTCCAAAAAAATGCGGGGATGCGCCACCCCGTGCGGGCGTGACGACACCCCCGCAGGGTTGAAAAAATCAGACCGGCTCGGAAATAAAACCGATCAGTCTATCCAGGGCCGAAAGCAATTGCAGGCCCAGTTCCGTTCTACGTTGCCATGCGGCAAACTCCTCGGGATCGAGAGGCACCGCCTGCGCGCCGAAGAGATCGGTGTAACCGTCGCCGACACTGTTCGCATACTCGATAAAATCATCGAACACGCGCTCCAGCGGGTCATCGGCCCCCCATCTCAGGTAAGCCCCAAAATAGACACATTCGACATCCATGCCTTCGAGACCAGGAAGCTCACCACCATCGGCATCCAGCCGCTCAACATCGAGCAGCACTGACGCCAGTGGCGAAAATTCACCTCCGGCAGCCGCTATCTCCCCCAAGGCCGAGTCATCCAGCACTCGCTTGGAGTTGATCACCCAGTTCGGGAAATGGCCGTCGAACCAATCGGGCGAAATGGCCTCCTCCATATCGGCGGCGGTCATGCCCATCGCGGTCATCTCCTCGACCCAGTCATCCTGCTCGCTGCTGCCCTGCCAGTGAATGTATTCACAGACTTGCCGGGCTGTTGCCGGGGTGTAAGCGAAGAGCGTTTTTCCGGAAGCACGTTGCAGCCAGTAAAGCGCCGTCTCGCCCAAACCGGGACTCGCAGCCTCGATGCAGGTGATTCGTTCTTTCAGCGACAGCCAAACCACCTGCTCGGACTGTAGCGCCCAATACCACTGGGTCTCTTCATCCTGTTCGGTGGAGAACTGCAATCCATAGCTGATCGCTTCCGCTCCCGTGGCCACCAGAGCACCGAATGCAAAGTGCTCCAACTGACCCGCATGCCGGTTAATCCAGCGGGCGAAAGCCTGCTGCACCAGCGACTGCGGCATACCCGACGCATCGGCTTGAATCTCCCCCGCATCCAGCCAGCGAAGCGCCAGCATGTACCAACGACGAAGATCAAGACACGGGTCGAGGGTTCCGGCCAATGAGTTCCCGAACCTTGGCAGGCTCAGAGGATCAGTGGCTGGACGGAAGCGTCCGGCTGGCAACGTTCGCCGGGCTGCACTTTTTCCTGGGATCGCAGCACCAAGCGTTGCAAGGCTTGTACGCATAATTTCATCTCCTCGTGATCGAAGGCGGGAACCCCTTTCGGGATCCCCTCTTCAAGTTGCGAGAAGTCGCCATCGGCACCGGCCTGTAGCCGTTCCTTGAGCGACACCATGGCCTATCCCTTCCGAACGACCAGACGGATCAGGCGATCAACTACCCAGAAAAAATGCCGGATGGCATCCTCCAGATAATTGTCTGCCGCAATCCCCGCCGGGCGCAGTTCGATATAGGTCAATCCATCTTCACGTCGGCGAACGACAACACCTAGCCGGCTCTGGGGCGCCACGCCCTTGGTTCCGACTGCGCGCCGGAAGATATAGACGAGACGATCCCCTTTCTGCTCAGGCCCCTCGATGGAGGCCGTCGTGATTTCCGGATAGGTGGCGGAATAGACATCCCTCACCTGCTCCGGGCTCAGTTCCGGCCCAGGGTCAGGTAATGCGATGCCGTTGTAAGCGAATGAACGCAGCAGCTTCTGTACGGTAATGGTCATGGCCGCCTCCTCATGCAAAAAGGTTTTCTTCGGCCTGACTGCCCGCCGCTTCCGGCTCGCCGCCTTGCTCATCGTCGCCCTCATCGTCAGCCACTGCTGGCTCGACTACTTGGGCGCCTTTGCTGATCGCCTTTTCCGCCTTCTTGTTGGCGTCCTTTTTGGCCGCTTCGAGAATGGATCGGGTCGCTTCGAGCTGTTCGGCAAGCGATTTGTGCTCTTCGGCATAGCTTTTGAGCAATCCGACGAACTGGTCGTCGAGCTCCTCTGCCGTGCCGGTGAGAACCAGCGGCGTGGACAGCGCTTCAACGTCCTTTGCCTCTTTCGGGGTGGGGCGCACCGTGACGGTAATCGCCCCATCCCGGCCTGACGACAGCGTGACGGCAATCGCCGCGCATCCATCCAACAACGATTTGAGTTCTTGAAAAAACATGGTGGTACCTCCATAGAAAATGCAGGCGCACCACGACCCCTGCGGGGATCGTGATCCCCGCGTTGGGTTAAATTGAAACTACGTTACTCGGCGCTATACCGCATCGAACGCGGCACCTTGCCCTCATAGGTGAATGAGCCTACTTTCAACAACGCCTTGATGAGCTCGTCCTTCTTTCCTGACATGGCCTTGGCAAATGCACCACCCATGCAGGACTTCAGTCCAATCTCATCGCACACCGCCTCGATCTCGCTCTTGGTGAGCAGCTTCAGGAAGTCCTCGCAGAGCTTCCAGTGCCGCGCAATATCAATTTCGAGGTACTTGAGGAGTTGCACCAGCGTCTTCTCCTCGACACCATCAGCCGCAGAGGCAGCAAGCCCCATGAGCATCTTGTCCCTGATGGCTTCATCCGCCGTCGAGACAACACGGGCAGCCTCGTCAGTCTTCAACGAGAAATCCGCATACTCCTGCCCCATGAGAGAACCAAGAGCCTTGGTCAGCTTGCTGTCGCTGATGTGCCGGGCATTGCCAGACAACGAAAGCGCAATGAGCACCGTAAGATTTCTCTCGCGATCCACCATCAGCTCACGCCTGAGTGCCTTGCGCCATACCTCCAGCCGATAGTCCCTGACTTTTTGCGAGTCCTGAACCTTGGCTTCGGCTTTGGCTGCCTGTTTGGCTGCTGCGCCAGATTTTTTGCCTGATTCCTTGGCTGACTCGGTTTCTGGCTTGTGCTTATCCTTCTCGGCCTTGATACGTAGCGCCACCTTTTTGGCATTGCATGCCGCATCGAAGCACAGATCAGGATAAACATTGCCCAGCTTCCCCGGCACCCCGGAAACGGCGGCACCGAAGTTCTTGCAGGCACGGCAGGCTTTCGCCTGCTCCTCGCCCACACCGGTATCGCCATCAGCCACGAGCCGCAACAGCGTGAAGTTCTCTCCAGGGCGGACAATCCGAGTGGTCGGATAGTCGTCACTCAGAGATGCCCTCTTGGCTTCGAGTACAGCCTCGGTCTTCGCGTCGTAACAGACACCGTGAGTGCAGTGCCCTGCGGAGATCGCCTCCCCAAAAAGGGCTTGCTGGTTGCCCGAGTTATGCTGGCATCCGGCACATTCGCCCTTGTCGAAAATGGCACTCCCCAGCGAGCGCGAGATTTGCTCAAGTTGCCCGCGAAACTGGACAACCGTCGGCAGGGCGGATTGGGAGAGAAGCCTCTCCAGAACCGCATCCTGCTTGTCTCGCGTCACAACAGCCAACAGCTCGGCGTGGCCCAACTGAATACGCCGCTCAGACAAGGCCTTTCGGACTTTTTCAGAACAGTTCATCAGCGCAAGCCGCTTGTCGAGCGTTGAGCGCGACCAGCCCAAACGTCGCGCCGCTTCGTCCCGGTCACCTTGGCAACGGCCAAGAATCTTGGCAGCAGCTTCGGCTTCCTCGGTCGGACTCATGTTGGCGCGCTGGACGTTTTCAATCAGCGCGGCCTCATCGGCTTCGCCATCATCCAGATCGCGAATCAGTGACGGGATTTCGTAATCGTCCCCGAACACTTTTTTCGCGGCACGCCACCGGCGTTCACCGGCGACAATTTCGTACCTCCCCACGTCACGAGGACGAAGGAGGATTGCCTGGAGCACGCCTTTCGATTTGACGGACTCTTCAAGCTCCGCCATCTCGGATGGATCGAAATAACTACGTGGGTTGCGGCCAGGAAAAATACTCCCGACCTTGATTGATGCTTGCAGTTGCATTATTGCCTCCGATGAAAAAGGCGGGCAGCCGCAACCCATGACGGGATGATGACTGTCCCGCCGGTGGTTAATGTGTGTGGCGTTGCCGGTATCTTTCCAGCACCTGTTCCAGAATTTCTTCGGAATTGATGCCGAACAGACGACAGCACGCCATGAATGAAAATGCGTTTGACCGCCCCTTCGTCGCCAGCAACCATTCGAGAACTTCCGCCCGCGTTGCGGCGGATGCCCTCAAATCGAACAGGTCATGCAGCGATTTTTCCAGCAGATATCCATGCAGCCTGATGATGTCATCCTCAGTCCACTTGGGAATTCCACTGCTATCTGCAGCACTGGCTGCGACCGACGACGCTTGGAGTTGGAACGCTTGCTCGTCTTCCATGCGCATGGCCGCCCTCCGATGTTGATTGCCGACACCCCCGGTGAAGATGGAGGGCATTAGCTCGTTCTCTCAGGCCGATTTTTCATCAGGCTTGAAAAGCTGGAACGGCTCAACTTCGAGACGGTAGCCATTATTTTCGATGATGCTCATTTCCCCGCCTCCCCAAAAATGTCGCTTACTTGAGAAGAAGCGTTGAGCAACATTTCCTTGCGTCTGCGATAGGCAATCAGCAGTTGCTCAAGCTCATTGCCTTCGAAGGAATCCTCTGCCCGAAGAAATACTTCGTCCAGCTCACCGACAGTTGCTGCATTGCCGATGGTTGCCAGCATGGCACCGAGCTTTCCGCCAACTTCGCGGACAGGAGTTGAAACAGTGTTGCCTTGCCCCTGCTCATCGGCATCCTGTTTACCGGGTTCATCATCGATGACCGGCGCCCAGGAACCGTTGATGGCCTCGGCAATCCCGATATTCTGGGTTTCACCGCGCTCGTTCATTTCATCCATGGCAAGAGCCAAGGCAAGCTCCGGAGACTTCGGCAGCAGATTGCACAGGCGGCGGATAACCGTCTTGAGGCCCATCGGAATGAAATGCGTATCCCACGTGCTCTCCTTACGGTATTTCTTGGCCATCTGGTAACCACGGGAGTTATTCCGTACCTGCTCGACCTGTTCCTTCGACATGGCGAGGAATGTGCGTCCGCCATCCTTGAAAACAGCGACGGCGTAGAAGCCAATGATCTGGCCTCTCTCCTCATCTCCAGCGGGAAAGCCATTCTTCTTCAACGGCTCGTGCATCAGCGTGCGATTCAGGCCAAGCACGATGTCGAACTTGTCGTTGATCCGCACCTCGTGAGGATAGATGTCCTGCACATACCCGCTGTTGCGTGCGAGCTTCATGAGCCCTTGATAACCGGGGATCAATTGACACTGGCTGCCAAACGGCACGAGGTAGGCTTCGCCCATCAGGCCGACTTCCAATCCCAACTGACAGGCCTGAATGACCGCCGCAAAAACACTGCGTGGATCCGTTTCAGACAATTTCGGATTCAATCGAAAGGCCGTCAGCGCGGTTCGCGTCATGCGTTCCGCATTCAGATGCTTGGGCAGCGCGCGGGCAATTTCCCCCTTGAACTGCACCAGCATGGCCGGGAAAGGCACCACGTTGGCCGTATTTCGATTATCGTCTGTATTCCCTTGGCGGGATTTTTGTAAATTGCGCAAAGTTTGAGACATAGTTTTCTCCAATAAAAATGGCGGAGACACCATGGCCCCATGAGCGGGAACTGGTATCCCCGCCGGGGTTGATGAACTACAGAAAAACCGCCGGTCAGGCGGCGTACAACTCGAAGTCTTCGGCATTGGCAGCCCAACGTGGCAGCGATATCAATTCGATCTCGCCACCTGGCTGGTAAGCCGGCCAATTACCCGATTTCTGGCACCACTTCAAAAGCTGAAGCGCCGCCCGATACTTTTTGCGACCAACCTCGATAACTTCCGGGTCGGCGCGATAAACAGCCACCGCGTGCGGCGACTCCTTTTCGGCAGCGATGAAGATGAATGGAAGCTCCATTCCCGTTGCCGCCTTAATACCGTCCACGTAGAAAGCTGCCTGCACGTCGTAGCCCAATGTCGCTATAGCCCGTGAAAAACCAGCAGCGCTCGCATCGATACAGGACTTGAGATCGGTGATAACCTCCCCGTTGAACCAGTCCGGGCGACACTTGCAGGCAATCCCGGTTGCCGGATCGGTCCAGAACACTGAAAGTTCGGCATCGCCACGGCTGAGCAGCTTGGCCGCTCCCTGATGGGAATGAACAGCTGCGCGTATCAAGGTCAGCGTAGCCAGCTCTTCTGAGGTGATCAGCGTTTTGCCCTGATTCTCAGCGTCGAACTTTGCTGCTGCTTCCTTGCCTTCCTTGGTGCGGCGGTCGAACTTTTCGGCCACCGCAATTTCTTCAGAAAAGCGATCCGGTTCCAGAATGAAAGAATGAACCGCGCTCCCGAAAGCCATCGCTGGCGTTTGGTGGTGCGGATAATCTAGGTATTCACGAAGGTGGGCTGGACTTCTGAGTATCTTGACGATGCCCGTGTGTCCAATTGCTTTATCCTCGTGATACCGCTTTGCCGGCATGACAAGCATGCCTGGGTGACTTAAGTGCATGATGCCTCCAGTATGAAAAACCGGAGTCACCTGCCCCCTTGCGGAGACTGTGTCCCCGGTCGGGTTGAAAAATGCTGTTTGTTTCCAGCGGCCAGCTACCGCCATTTGTTCGGGCGGATAACCGCTCGATCAAATACCTGTTTCCGGAATGCGCTCAAGGAACGCACTCTGGAAAGCCCCGGAATGCCGGGGCGGGAGTCATTCAATTTTCCTTGGTTGCTTTGACATGGATAAAGCCTTGCGGATCATGTCGCGGGTTTCCGGGTCGGTACGCCCTTCCTTGAGTCTCTGGTAGAGATCGCAGGCAAAGGCCATCGGCAACGGGTCGAAAAATTGAACGATAAAGGGATGGGATTTCATGATTTTCTCCTGAGGTTGGTTGAACAGCCACAGCGAAAATCACTCCGGGCCTGGAGTGATCCCCGCAGGTCAAAGAGCTCTCGGTCGAAGGCGCTTTGACCTGCGGGGGAGTCCCCCACAGGCAGTGCTGCAAATCAGATCCCAAGCGCACGAACGATTGGGCGGCTGATGATCCAGCCAGTGATGCAGCAAGCAAGAAGTACGAGTTCCATGAGATGCCTCCATAAAAAATGGGGGCACCCCTCCCCTGATGCGGAGGCGATGCCCCCGCACGGGGTTAAAATTTCAGGCGATTACTTCAAAGGAAGCATCGCCATTTTTGCCGGAATCAATGTCGATCCAATTCCGACGCATGTACGTAGGTGTGTCGTATAGCTGCCAGTAAGTTGATTTCTCCTTGAGCATCTCGACGACCTCGGCAGGCTCAACCACATTGACTGCCTCTGGCGTTGCCGATTTTTCTTGTGACCGAATGAGAACACTCTTCAGGCTTTCAACTGCAAAGCGAAGAAATGACAGAACAACATGAAGCCCTGCCAACATGGCCAGAACGAGAATGACGCGTTCCATAAACAAACCTCCTGATGAAAATGGGAGGCTTCTCCCAACCATGGAGAGTGACCTCCCGGTTGGGAAAAATGAAACGAGATACTCAGAACGGCTCGATGTCCGGCACATCCTCGAATGCAGGGCCGGTTGCCTGTTCGGGCTTGGCGCCGGTTTTTGCACTGCGTTTGGGCTTGCCAGGCTGTGGCGTGTCCTTTTCGGACGGGCGAGAACCCAGCATCTGCATCTCGCTGGCAATGATCTCGATCACATAGCGATCTTGACCTTCCTTGTCCTGCCATTTACGCGTTTGAATACGTCCTTCGACGTAGATTGGCGAACCCTTCTTGAGGTACTCACCCACGACTTCAGCCAGCCGGTTAAAGAAAATGACCCGGTGCCACTCGGTGAATTCCTTGCGTTCACCTGACTTACTCTTGCGCGTCTCCGTTGTCGCGATTCTGATCGTAGCAATCGCTTCGTGTTCCTTGGTATAGCGAACCTCGGGATCCGCCCCCAGATGTCCGATGAGCGTGACTTTGTTTAATGATGCCATGTTGCCTCCTGACGATAATGGCAGGTAGGCCACCGTCCTGACGGGGCTGCCCCGCCGGGGTTTAAGAAAATGCTGTTTATGAAGAAGGCCAGCTACCCTCACCTCGACCGCCATAGACGGAACGAAAGATGGTTGAATTCTGTACCGTCCCTTTCGTCACGTGATGTCGAAATGCGTCTATTTAGGTCACATTTCGGACTTCAGCATTGATGCCCAATGGATACGCTCCTCTCAATCACAAAGGGGGTATCAAATGGCACAGAAGCAGAAGAGCGCATCCACGCAAATTCCATCAATCCGGCAGGACAACAGCAGGCCGTTCCTTACCCAGAAGGCATTGCTCAATTCGCTGCATGCCCAGCAGATTTTCGAGCGCGGCTACGAGATGTGTGCCAACGCACTTTTTTCATTGAGCGTTGTTTTGCGATTCATAGGAACTGAAGAGCAGGCACAGGAAGTTGATGCGATGGTGGACGCCTTGATCGATCAGGCATTGGATGGAATCCAGAAGGAATCGGCCCGGCTCAAGGAAATCGCAGAAAGCAACGGTATCGAAACCACCATCGGTTACACCAGCGCAAAGACGGTTGACGTCCAGATCACCTCGCCGCGCTCGATAAAATATCTGGCAATCATTCGAGAATTCGACGGCATGATGGCCAACATGGATGCGCTCTGGCTTTCCTGCGTTATTACGGATACTCAATATGCGCGCGGGGTCTACGAATGGAAGCGGCGGATTCTTCGTCTCGCAGGTCAGGTACGGCAGATCGCTACTCGTGCGGTTCTTGCTGCGCGCAGAAAGGAGACTTCGGAGGCTGTCGCTGAAGCAAGCGAGCCTCAAATTGCGGAAGCTGATGAGCCAGTAGTCGAAACCGCAAAAGGCAAACTCTCCGAAGCTGAGTAAGTGGGGTTCAGCCCTTTTCGAGTGCAAGCTATATGTGCTGGCGGGCACTGCACAGTTATTACCTGCCTTGACATGTGAGGTAATGAGCGCGAAATGCAACATGAAACCCAAGCAATGAATGCCCGTGTTCTAACTTATGATGAAATGAAAACGCCGGGAAAAACGCTGATTAACCGCAAGCAGTTACTCAAGATCGTTCCGCTGTCTGAGCGAACGATCCTCGACATGGAGAAGCGCGGAGAATTCCCGCGTCGCTTTGCCATCACGGCACGCCTTGTTGCATGGGATCTACGGGAAGTGGAACAGTGGATTGAGGAGCGGAAAGCTGCCGCTATCCAGCCACTCGCTCCAGGACTCCAGGCCGCGTAGTCCAGCGGTCGATCATATCGGCCCAATCCTGCAACATGGTGCGCCGTTGTTCAGCATACTCGGCCTTGTTGTACACAGCGCGTACACCCTTTTGCTCATGAGCCAAGCACTTCTCAATCCAGTCGGTGTTATAGCCTGCCTCATGCAACAGCGTAGAGGCCGTCCTCCTCAAATCATGGACAGTGAATTTACCAAGAGGCTTATCGTCATTTTGCGCTGCCTTGTAGGCCAGTGAAGTGACTTGATTCAGCGTAGCCTTGCTCATTGGGATGTCTGGATCGTAACGCGATGGCAGGACGTAGCGAGAACCGCCGGCACATGTCTTCAGCGCAACGAAAATATCCAGTGCTTGATTCGATAGGTATATGTTGTGGGGATTACGCCGCTTCATCCTTTCAGCCGGAATCGTCCAAACCGCCTCAGTGAAGTTGATTTCTTCCCACACAGCTTCGACGAGTTCGGACTTGCGCAGCATGGTTAGCAGCAGCAACTTGACCGCCAATCGAATTGTCGGTGCTGTCGAAACCCGCTCAAGGTAATGGTAAAGCAACTTGATTTCTTCGGGTGACAATGACCGATCCCTTGGCTGAAAGCGTGCAATTGATGTCGGGCGCACCAAATCTGCGGGATTCTCGTATCTGTGTCCGCGTTCTATAGCATAGCGATACACCATTTGTACCACCTCGCGGGCATGCACGGCTGTGGCTGGTGCCCCACGTTCCACAATCTTGTCGCACAGGGCACGCAAGTCTTCATGCGTAATCTCGCCCATCTTAAGACGCCCGAATGGTGCCTTTAGGTCACGCTCGAACACCGATTGCCGCATGTCTCGTGTTGATTCTGCCATTTGATAATTCTTCAGCCAGTGCTCTACCCATTCCCCAAACGAATCGGAGCCTGCCATCTTTTGCTTTTCACGCGCTTTATGCCTTGATGGGGATTTACCGGCAGCAAGCCCCTTTTTTGCCTCAGCGAGTTTTTCCCTGGCCTCTGCCAGCGTCAATCCATCCGAACCGTACCGCCCTAGAACCAAAGTTTCCTGGCGCCCATTGATTCGGTAGTTGTAACGAAACGACACGGTGCCCGTCGTCAAGACGGTCACATAGAGTCCATCCCGGTCACTCAACTTGTATGGCTTAATTTCCGGCTTGAGATTCCTCAGCTTTATGTCGGTCAGCATTTCCGTTCACCACCTTTTGATACCATCATTATAAAATCACGTTTTAATGAATATTTATAATTTACTATCATAGCGTTACAAACAATCAATACCATCATTAACACTAAATTAACATGATGGTACTGAATAGTATAAATGGTATCTATAAAAATGATACCCCCAATTAGACCATCAAATAGTTTTGCTTGAAGGTGCCTGACAGTGCCAGACATTGCCAGACAAAATAGAAAAAGCCCTGTTAAAACAGGGCTTTTTCTATTTAAACCGCCAGTCGTTGCGCTACGCTGCCAAAACCAAAATCATTCCCACTCTATCGTTCCTGGCGGTTTTCCACAGATGTCGTAAACAACGCGGTTGATGCCGCGCACTTCGTTGATGATGCGGTTGGAAACCTTGCCCAGAAGCGTATAGGGCAATTCGGCCCAGTGCGCGGTCATGAAATCCTGGGTCTGCACCGCGCGCAATGCGACGACGTAATCATAGGTACGGCCGTCGCCCATCACCCCTACCGCTTTCACGGGCAGAAATACGGCAAAAGCCTGCGAAGTTTTTTCATACCAGCCTGAGGCGCGCAATTCCTCGATGAAAATTGCATCGGCGCGGCGCAACAGATCGGCGTATTCCTTCTTCACCTCACCCAGGATACGCACACCCAGGCCCGGACCAGGGAATGGATGGCGGTAGACCATGTCGTGGGGCAATCCCAAAGCGACGCCCAATTCGCGCACCTCATCCTTGAACAGTTCACGCAGGGGCTCCAGAAGTTTGAGATGCAGGGTATCCGGCAGGCCGCCGACATTGTGGTGCGACTTGATGGTGTGGGCCTTCTTGGTCTTGGAACTGGCGGATTCGATCACGTCCGGGTAGATCGTCCCTTGCGCCAGCCACTTGGCATTAGGCAGCTTGGCCGATTCGCTCTGAAAAACTTCGACGAACTCACGGCCGATGATCTTGCGCTTCTGTTCCGGGTCGGCCACCCCGGCCAGATGCTTCATGAATTCCGCGCCAGCATCGACGTGGATGACTTTGACGCCCAGATTATCGGCAAAAGTCTTCATTACCTGCTCGGCCTCATTCAGGCGCAGCAGGCCGTTATCTACGAACACGCAGGTAAGCTGCTTGCCGATGGCGCGGTGCAGCAGCGCCGCCACCACGGAGGAATCCACGCCGCCGGACAGGCCGAGGATGACTTCATCCGCACCCACTTCTGAGCGTATCCTGCCGATCGCTTCTTCCACGTAATCCGGCATGTTCCAGTCGTAGCCGCATGCGCAGATGTCATGCACGAAGCGCTCGAAAATCGCCTTACCCTGCAGGGTGTGGGTTACTTCGGGGTGGAACTGGACACCATAAAAGTGGCGCGCTTCGTCCGCCATCCCTGCGATGGGGGTAGCGGCGTTGGAGCAGATCACCTTGAAACCGGGCGGCAGTTCCGTGACCTTGTCGCCGTGGCTCATCCACACATCGAGCAGGCCGTGGCCCTCCTCGTTACCGCGGTCCTGGATGTCGCGCAGCAGGGCGGAATGTCCCTGCGCACGCACCTCGGCATAGCCGAACTCGCGATGGTGGGCATTCTCGACCTTGCCGCCCAGTTGCGCCGCCATGGTCTGCATGCCGTAGCAGATACCCAGCACGGGTACGCCAAGCTGGAACACCACGTCCGGGGCACGCGGCGTTTCTTCCTCGTACACCGAGGACGGTCCGCCGGAAAGGATGATGCCGTTTGGCTTGAATTCGCGGATGAACTCGGGGCTGACGTCGTAGGGATGCAGCTCACAATAGACGCTGGATTCACGCACGCGGCGGGCGATCAACTGGGTATATTGGGAACCGAAGTCGAGGATAAGGATTTTCTGGTGCATGGCACGCTTCGCAGTGAGGAGTAAGGAGTAAATAGTGAAGAGCACGAGGCAGAAGTGAGCTGTTTTTTACCCCTCACTCCTTACCCCTCACTCCTCACTAATCCACGTGATAGTTCGGTGCTTCCTTGGTGATCTGCACATCATGGACGTGCGATTCACGGATGCCCGCATTGCTGATTTCAACAAATTCAGCGCGAGCGTGCATCTCGGCGATGTTCTTGCACCCGAGATAGCCCATGCTGGAGCGCAAGCCGCCCATCAGCTGGTGAATCACGCTCAGGACACTGCCTTTGTAAGCCACGCGGCCTTCGATGCCTTCCGGCACCAGCTTGTCGGCATTGGCTTCGTTGTCCTGGAAATAGCGGTCCTTGGAGCCTTGCTGCATTGCGCCCAGACTACCCATGCCGCGGTAGGATTTGTAGGAACGGCCCTGGAACAATTCGATTTCTCCCGGTGCTTCTTCGGTGCCCGCGAACAGGCCGCCCAGCATCACCAGATGCGCGCCAGCGGCAATGGCTTTGGAGATATCGCCTGAATAACGAATACCGCCATCGGCAATCAAGGGAATTCCCGTATCGCGCAGCGCCTGGGCCACATTATCCACGGCCGTTATTTGCGGCACACCGACACCCGCCACGATGCGCGTGGTGCAAATCGAGCCGGGGCCTATGCCCACCTTGACGGCATCCGCGCCATGATCGACCAGTGCAAGCGCCGCTGCGCCGGTGGCGATGTTGCCGCCAATCACCTGAACCTGGGGGAAATTCTTCTTTACCCATTGCACGCGCTCCAGCACGCCTTGAGAGTGGCCGTGCGCGGTATCCACCACAATCACGTCCACACCAGCGTCCACCAGCAACTCGACGCGCTCCTCCGTGCCTGCGCCCACGCCCACGGCAGCACCCACACGCAAACGGCCCAGACTGTCCTTGCAGGCCAGCGGATGTTCGGTGGATTTCTGGATATCCTTGACCGTGATCAAACCACGCAACGCAAAATCATTGTTGATGACCAGCACTCGCTCCAGACGGTGTTTGTGCATCAACGCCAGCGCCTCTTCGCGTGATGCGCCTTCCTTGACCGTGATCAGGCGTTCACGCGGGGTCATGATATTCTTGATCGGCTGGTCGAGATTGCTCTCGAAACGCAGGTCACGGTTGGTGACGATACCCACCACGAGGCCGTTTTCGACCACCGGCAAGCCGGAGATCCTGTGCTGGCGCGTGAGATGGAGCACATCACGCACTGTCATGGCGGGGGAAATGGTGATGGGGTCCTTGACCACGCCGCTTTCGAAGCGCTTGACCATCGACACCTGGGCCGCCTGTTCCATGGAAGTAAAGTTCTTGTGAATGATGCCGATGCCGCCCTCTTGCGCCAGCGCGATCGCCAGGCGGCCTTCCGTAACCGTATCCATGGCTGCGGAAACCAGGGGCAAATTGAGTGTGATTTCCTTGGTAAGCTGGGTGCTCAGGCTGACGTCGCGGGGCAGAACAGCGGAATGGGCGGGAATCAGCAGGACATCGTCAAAGGTGAGCGCTTTTTGAACGACACGCATGATTTTTTTATCCTTATTTACAAAGACGCTATTATACGGGTTTGACTTGGCACGGTAAACCAGCGTTCATGTCTGCATCATGCCCCCTTGGGGTTACCAACACGGTTTGACGAATCGACCGCAAACTATTATGTTATCCCCTGCGCCGGATGCCGGAAACGAGGCCAAAAGAAGCCCGTACCTGAGTTCCAGCCTGAAAACGGAAACAACATTCACCACAAATCAGAGGAGTCGATATTTCATGCAAAAAATCATGTTCTCGTTTGCTGCAGCAGGCATGCTGATGTTGGCCGGCTGCGAAAGCACCATGCCGACAAAACCCGAGGCTGCGCAAGCACCTGCCAAGATTGAGGCGCCAAAGGCACAACTGTCGGACGAGGCCAAAAAGGCTCTAGCCCAGGCAGAAGCAGACGTCAAGTCAGCCAAGGATAAAGACGCCCTGTGGACAACAGCGGCGGATGCGTTAAAGCAAGCCAAAGAAGCCGCCAAGATGAATGACAGCGCGGCAGTCATTAAAAATGCAAAAGAGGCAAGCGATCACGCAAAATTGGGCATCGCGCAAAAGCAATACCCACTTACCACGATTAGCAAATAGTTCTCTGTAAAAACCAAAAAAAGGGGGCCGAGGCCCCCTTTATTTATGCCTGCATGTCTTTAGCACACCCCGGCAAGCCAGACATCCACTCCGTTCAGTGGCGAAATCGAGGCAGCGGGAATGTTTTCACCCCTGCGCCACGACCGCACGGCTTCCGCTTTGTCTTGCCCTGTCACCAGAAACCAGACCTTTGCGGCACGACTGAGGCGCCAGGCGCTGAGTGAAACACGGTCCAGCGGTGGCTTTGGCGCGTCATGTACGGCCAATGCCGCTCCCAGAGTTTCAACCCTGCCCCACTCCTGCTCCGGAAAAAGACTGGCGGTATGTCCATCCTGTCCGAGCCCCAGAAGCACAAGGTCAAAACATGCAATATCATCCAGCACGGCCGAATACTGGGATGCTGCTGTTTCGGCACCCAGATGCGCGGGAATCCTGTAAATCTGACCGGGTGGAATCGCCACACGATCCAGCCAGGCCTGGTCGGCCATCACGCTATTGCGCTCGGGGTGATCCGCCGGCAAACAGCGCTCGTCGCCAAAATAGACATGCCAGGCCGACCATTCAGTCTGGATATGGCACAAGTGCCGATAAACCGCCCGAGGCGTACTTCCTCCCGCCAGAACAATGCTGAAAGCATCCTGCCGGGCAATGGCCTCGGCTGCTACACGTTCGATCCCCTCTGCGGCACGCCGATAAAACAGCGCAATGTCGGGGTATTCATGCCATATGCGGATTTGTGGATGCGCCACAGAATGCACCTCTTTTCACGGTTGAAGAGAAAAACGACAAACGGGAAAACCTGAATATAGCGGAAAATATCATGAGCAAAACAGGAAGCAGGTAGGGCCGGGCAGTTGCTGACAGGCCTTTTCTCGCCGGAATTCCCTGTTAGATCCCGACCAGGCGCTGGCGCACTTTCTGCACCATGCGCCAAGTGAACCACCCCCGCCTCAACCAGACGAAGGCCTTGCGCGGCCTTAATGCGACCAGCAGCGCAACGCCCCCAGCCACCAAAGCCGGATGCCGCTGCAGGTAACGCAGCGCCATGACGCCCTTGTCGGCCACGGCACATCCGGTCTTCAGAGGAGAAAGATTGTGAGAGAATGTCGAACGCTGCAAGGCCGCCAAGGCGACCAGCCGCTCACGGCGTTCAGTCAGTTCGATCAGGCGCTTGCTCACGGACGCAGGTGCTCCTGGTCTTTGGAAAGTTCGGCGAGGCTGGCCGCAAACAGTTTGGAGCCACTGCGGGCTTGCTTCAACGCCGTGAACAAAGCGGAAACCCCGGCACCCAGGAACAGCAGGGTAAGAATGCCAAGCACCAGCAGGCGATGGCTTTCCCAAAAAGCGACCGTCAGCAGCACGGCTGCGAAAACGATCCCGAGCCCGATAAAAAAGAGCGCTGCCAGCCCCAGCCAAAGCAGGGAAAGGAAACGCTCTTTTTCTTCCGCCACCTCCGTGGAAAGGAGCTCCAGGCGGGTGCGGACAATCGCTACGCCACTCGAGGCAAGCCCCTTGACAGAATCAAAAAGGCCGGGCTGCCTGCCGCGATCGGGTGTTGGGCCGGTAGACATCAAATCAGCGGCGACCCACCAGCAAGCCAATAATGAAACCGGCGCCCGCGGCGATCCCTACTGCTCTCCAAGGATTGGCGCGAACATAGTCGTCGGTCGCCTTGGCCGCGGCCTTGGTGCGTTCGACAATAGCCGCTTCGGCACGCGCCAGACGGAGCTTTGCATTGCGCAGATTCTCTTCTGCCTTGACTCGGATTGCAGCAATTTTTTCGCCCGCCTGGTCGGCCGTTGCGCGCAACAACTCTTCGGTATCCGCGATGACGACTTTCAGATCAGCCACCAGTTTTTCGCGCGTTACCACATCCATCATTTCGTTATCTTCGATTTCGGTATACATGACAGTCTCCGCTTGGTTTATGAATCTATGCTGTTAGGTTACTCGTTTGATCACGCCGAATCAACCGCCACGCAAGGCCTAGCGACCAGGCGCTTTCTTGGTGGAATGCCTTAAAGGGCTCTTTTTTGCGACCCTTGCGGAGCGTGGAGGTTGTGAACGCGACTTGCGCTCAGCACTGTGCTTATCAACAACAGGAGCGGCCTTGCGGCCTTCCGCCGTCCTTGGCGCTTCCGGCAAGGCAATGCCCGCCCAGCGCAGCACCTCGGCCACCTCTGCGGGCTCAAGCTCAAGCCAGCGGCCACGCTTGACGCGGGGCGGCAGGCTGAGGATGCCGAAACGAACGCGCATCAGGCGGCTCACGGTCAGCCCCATCGCTTCGAACATGCGTCGCACCTCCCGGTTTCTGCCTTCCTTGAGGACGCCGCGATACCAGTGATTGCTGCCTTCCCCGCCCTCGTCCACCAGGCTCTCGAAGCTGGCCGGACCATCTTCCATCTCGATGCCCTGGCGCAGTTGCTGCAATTGATCCGGCGTCAGTTCGCCGCGCGTGCGCACCGCATACTCCCGTTCCACCTCGAAACGCGGATGCATGAGGTGATTCGCCAGTTCGCCGGAAGTGGTGAAGATCAGCAAGCCGCTGGTATTGAAATCCAGCCGGCCCACCGCGATCCACTTGCCGCCGCGGATTTGCGGCAGCACGTCAAACACGCTTTCACGTTTTTCCGGGTCGTCGCGGCTGACGATTTCACCTTCCGGCTTGTGGTAAAGCAAAATACGCGGCAATTTCGATGCCATGCGGAAACGCACGGGGCGGCCATTGACCTTGACCAGGTCGTCTTCTCCCACCTGCGCGCCGATCTCGGCCACCAGGCCGTTGACCGTCACCTTACCGCTGCGAATCAGTTCTTCCATTTCGCGGCGCGATCCCAGGCCCGCCTGGGCCAGCATTTTATGTAATCTTTCAGGCATTTTCTTCAATTCCGGCAGCGTTATTCAAAGCGGCCAATTCTTCCAATGGAGGCAACTCACCCAGCGAACGCAGGTTGAGGTCATCCAGAAACTTTCTCGTGGTCGCATACAAGACCGGCCGGCCGGGCACGTCGCGGTGTCCAACGCCGTCAATCCAGCCGCGCTCTTCCAGCGATTTGATTACATACGTGGAAACCGCCACACCGCGTATTTCCTCAATATCGCCGCGCGTCACCGGCTGCCGGTAGGCAATGATAGCCAGGGTTTCCATCACCGCCCGCGAATAGCGCGGCGGCTTCTCCGGGTTAAGCCGTTCCAGATATTTCTGGAATTCCGGACGCGTCTGGAAACGCCATCCACCTGCCACGCTGACCAGTTCCACACCACGCCCGGACCAGTCGCGGCGCAACTCCTCAAGCAATTTGCGCAAAGTCTCGGCACCCAGATCCTCGTCGAAGAGCCTGCCCAACTGGTTCAAGGACAGCGGTTCCTGGCTTGAAATCAGGGCGGTTTCCAGTATGATTTTAATCTCGTTCAGGGGCATCATTCCAAATCAACGCCCGCATCAGCCAGCTTAACATAGATCGTCGCGAAAGCTTCCGTCTGGCTGATTTCAACCAGCGACTCGCGCGCCAGCTCTAGCAGTGCGAGAAAGCTCACCACCACTTCCGGCAAGCCTTTATCGACTTCGAACAGCGCCTCGAACTCGACGAAACCGCATCCCTGCAAACGGCGCAGGATCAAGCTCATGTGCTCGCGCACCGACAGCTCCTCGCGCGTCACGCGATGATGGCGATGCACCCTGGCGCGCGCCGCCACGCCCAGCCAGGCCTGGCGCAAGTCGTCCGGGTTCACTTCGGGCAGACGCTTCTCGACGGCCTGTTCCAGCCACACCTGAACCAGCGCAAAATCGCGCCCGGCCTGAGGAAGCGCATCCAGTTGCTGCGCGGCCAGTTTCATGCGCTCATATTCGAGCAGGCGGCGCACCAGTTCGGCGCGCGGGTCCTGCTCTTCCTCCTGGCTCGCCACCGGCCGCGGCAGCAACATGCGCGACTTGATCTCGATCAGCAGGGCCGCCATGAGCAGGTAATCCGCGGCCAGTTCAAGCTGTTTCTCGCGCATCGCCTCCACATACAGCATGTACTGCCGGGTCATTTCCGACATCGGGATATTAAGCACATCGAGATTCTGGCGCCGGATCAGGTACAGAAGCAGATCGAGCGGCCCCTCGAAGGCGTCAAGAAACACCTCCAGCGCATCGGGCGGGATGTAAAGATCCAGCGGCAACTCAACCATTGGCTCGCCGTAAACTTTTGCCCATGGCGGGGAATCTGTAGTCGTGACATTCATGATTGGGCTCAATTATGCCGTTTTTTTAGCCGCGCCGCCGCCCTGATGGCACCTGCGCCTTCTGGTATAATTTCGCGTTTTGAATCGCACAAAGAATTGCACATGGAAGCCGAACAACTTAACGCCATCGAAAACCATCTGGCTGACCTGATGAAGCGCAGCCAGGACCTTCGGGGGTATCTTTGACTACGAGGTCAAACAGGAACGCCTGACCGAAGTCGTCCAGCTGCTGGAAGACCCGGCCGTCTGGAACGATGCCAAGCGCGCCCAGGAACTGGGCAAGGAGCGGCGCGAACTGGAAAACGTGGTCGACACCCTGACCCGCCTCGACCAGTCGCTGCGCGATTCGCGCGAGCTGTTCGACATGGCGCGCGAGGAAGGCGACGACGAATCCCTGGCCAGCATCGAGAGCGATGCCGGCGAGCTGGAAAAAATCGTCGGGGGCATGGAATTCCGCCGCATGTTCTCCCACCCCATGGACCCCAACAACTGCTTCCTCGACATCCAGGCCGGCTCCGGCGGCACCGAGGCGCAGGACTGGGCTTCCATGCTGCTGCGCATGTACGTGCGCTACTGCGAGCGCAAAGGCTTCAAGACCGAAGTGCTGGAAGAATCCGAGGGCGAGGTCGCCGGCATCAAAAGCGTCTCGCTCAAGATCAGCGGCGACTACGCCTTCGGCTATCTGCGTTCGGAATCCGGCGTGCACCGTCTGGTGCGCAAATCGCCTTTCGATTCCGGCAACCGCCGCCATACCTCATTCTCCAGCGTATTCGTCTATCCCGAGGTGGACGAATCGATCGAAGTGGAAATCAACCCGGCCGATCTGCGCGTGGATACCTATCGCGCTTCCGGCGCCGGCGGACAGCACATCAACAAGACCGATTCGGCGATCCGCATCACCCACCTGCCCACCAACATCGTGGTGCAGTGCCAGAACGACCGTTCGCAGCACCGCAACCGGGCCGAAGCCATGGCCATGCTGAAGGCGCGCCTGTACGAACTGGAGCTCAGGAAGCGCAACGAAGAAAAGCAGGCCATGGAAGACTCCAAGACCGACATCGGTTGGGGCCACCAGATCCGCTCCTACGTGCTCGACCAATCGCGCATCAAGGATCTTCGCACCAACTACGAAGTCGGCAACACCCAGGGAGTACTGGATGGCGATCTCGACGGCTTCATCGAAGCAAGCTTAAAACAAGGGGTTTAAACGCATGAGCGAGCAGGAACCAATTCAACAGGACGAAAACCAGATCATCGCCGAGCGCCGCGCCAAGCTAGGCGAGCTGCGCAAGGAAGGCATCGCCTTTCCCAATGATTTCGACCGCACCCACATGGCGTCGGACCTCCAGTTTCTCTATGGCGACATGCAGAAGGAAGACCTCGATGGCCAAAACATCGAGGTTTCCATAGCCGGGCGCATGATGCTCAAGCGCGTGATGGGCAAGGCCAGCTTTGCCACGGTGCAGGACATGGGCGGCCGCATCCAGTTCTACATCAACGACGAAGGCGTGGGCGCGGACGTGCATGAAGCCTTCAAACGCTGGGACATGGGCGACATCATCGCCGCGCGCGGCACCCTGTTCAAGACCAACAAGGGCGAGCTTTCCCTGCGCGCCAGCGAATTGCGCCTCTTGACCAAATCCCTGCGTCCGCTGCCGGAAAAATTCCACGGCCTGACCGATCAGGAGCAGAAATACCGCCAGCGCTACCTCGACCTGATCACCAACGAGGAAACGCGCAAGACCTTCATGGTACGCTCCAAGGTCATCCAGGGCATCCGCACCTTCCTGGTCGAGCGCGGCTACCTGGAAGTGGAAACACCCATGATGCACCCGATCCCGGGCGGCGCATCGGCACGGCCTTTCAGCACCCACCACAACGCCCTGGACATGGAACTGTTCCTGCGCATCGCGCCTGAACTCTACCTCAAACGCCTGGTAGTGGGCGGCTTCGAGAAGGTGTTCGAGATCAACCGAAACTTCAGGAACGAAGGCCTCTCGACGCGCCACAATCCCGAATTCACCATGATCGAGTTCTATGAGGCCTACCGCGACTACAAATACCTCATGGACCTCACCGAGGACATGCTGCGCGACGTGGCGAAATCCGTTCTCGGCCATGCCGTAGTGCAGTATCAGGGCCACACCATCAATCTGGCGCAGCCCTTCGACCGCCTCACCGTCATTCAGGCGATTCAGAAATACCATGCCGGCAAGTACAGCGACGAGCAGTTGCACGACCGCAGCTTCCTGCTCGCCACGCTCAAGGAAATGAATGCCGCCCACCACCCCACCGATGGCGTGGGCGGCCTGCAGCTCTCCCTGTTCGAGGAAACCACCGAACACCTGCTGATCCAGCCCACCTTCATCATCGACTACCCGGCGGAAACCTCGCCCCTGGCGCGCCGCAACGACCAGAACCCGGGCGTCACCGACCGCTTCGAGCTGTTCATCGTGGGACGCGAGCTGGCCAACGGTTTCTCCGAGCTCAACGATGCGGAAGACCAGGCGGAACGTTTCATGGACCAGGTGCGCCAAAAAGAATCAGGGGATGCGGAAGCCATGCACTACGACGCGGACTACATCCGCGCCCTGGAATACGGCCTGCCGCCCACGGCCGGCGAGGGCATCGGCATCGACCGGCTGATCATGCTGCTGACCGACAGCCCCAGCATTCGCGACGTCATCCTGTTCCCGCAGATGCGCCCCGAGTAAACCGGATGCTTTTGGAATAGAATGGATTCTCTTCACGACCACAAAGGAGATTCGATCATGACGACTTCCCTGCTCCGCCTTGCCCGGCTTGCCGTGACCGCCGTGGCCCTCTTCGGCCTGGGCGCCAACATTCCGGCCGTGGGTGCCGAAACCACGACCACCAAGTCGACAAGCAAATCCGGCAAGGAAAAAATCTGCGAGAACTGCGGCACGGTCAGCGACATCCGGACGCTTGAAAAAGAAGGCGAAGGCACGGGCCTGGGCGCGGTTGCAGGCGGCGTCGTGGGCGGCCTGCTCGGCCACCAGGTCGGCGGCGGCACGGGCAAGGATCTCGCCACCATTGCCGGCGTGGCGGGCGGCGCTTTCGCGGGCCACCAGGTCGAGAAAAAAGTCAAAAAGAGCAAGAGCTATGAGGTCAGCGTCAGGATGGACAACGGCCAGACGGAAATCATGCCTTTTGCGGAGCAACCACCTCTCGCGGTGGGCGACAAGGTCAGAATTGTCGATGGAATCCTGCAAAGGCGCTAAGCCCTTCCCACCGGGGCGGCTCGCATGAAACACATCGAGCTGCCCATCGCGGGCATGACCTGCGCAGCCTGTTCCACCCGGCTGGAGAAGAATCTCAACAAAATCCCCGGCGTCACCGCCGTGGTGAATCTTGCGGCTGAAAAAGCGCGCATCGAATACGACGAAAACCTGAACACCCCGGCGGATTTCGTCGCAGCCATCGCAAAATCCGGCTTCTCGGTAGCGCTCAAATCCACTGAATTGCAGATCACCGGCATGACCTGCGCCGCGTGCGCCACACGCATCGAGAAAGTCCTGAACCAGCTCGACGGCGTGGAGGCCATGGTCAACTTCGCCACGGAAAAGGCCCATATCCGCTACCAGCCGGCCCAGACAAACCTCGCCAGCCTGACTGATGCGGTGCGCAGGGCCGGATATAACGCCTACGAAATCGCCGGCACCAGCCGCGCCGCGGAAAAGGCACGCAAGGAAGCGCAATTCCAGGCCGAGCGCCGCATGTTCTGGATCGCCGCCGCGCTGACCCTCCCGCTCATCGCCCAGATGCCCTTCATGCTGTGGAATGCGCACGCAGATATTTTGCCGGGCTGGCTACAATTTGCTCTGGCCACACCGGTGCAGTTCTGGGCCGGGAAGCGCTTTTATGTCGGCGCCTGGCACGCATTGCGCGGCGGCGGCGCCAACATGGACGTGCTGGTGGCGCTCGGCACCAGCATGGCCTGGCTGTTCAGCGCCGTCGTCACCGTGTGGGACCTGCCGCAGCATGTCTATTTCGAAGCCGGCGCGGCGGTGATCACCCTGGTGCTCCTGGGCAAACTGCTGGAAGCCCGCGCCAAGGCCAAGACCTCCTCCGCCATTGAAGAACTGGTCAAGCTCCAGCCGCGCACGGCCTGGGTGGAACGCGACGGCGTCATGGTGGAAGAGGAGATCGAGCGCGTTCAGGCAGGCGACATCTTCGTCGTGCGTGCTGGCGAGAACGTCCCGGTGGACGGCGAAGTCATCGACGGCCGCTCCAGCGTGGTCGAAGCCATGCTCACGGGTGAGAGCATGCCCGTCGGCAAAACACCTGGCACCAAAGTCTATGCCGCCACGCAGAACCAGGAAGGCATGCTGCGCTGCCGCGCCACGGGCGTGGGCTCCCACACCCTGCTGGCCGGCATCATCCGCATGGTGGAGCAGGCCCAGGGTTCCAAGGCACCGATCCAGCGCCTGGCGGACACCATATCCGGCATCTTCGTGCCGGCGGTCGTCACTATCAGCCTGGTGACTTTCGCGCTCTGGATGTGGCTGGGCGGCAGTTTCACCCTCGCGCTGGTCAACGCGGTCGCCGTACTGGTGATCGCCTGCCCCTGCGCCCTGGGCCTCGCCACGCCCACCGCCATCATGGTCGGCACCGGCATCGGCGCCAGGATCGGCATCCTGGTGAAAAACGCCGCCGCGCTCGAACGGGCGGAAAAAATCCGCACCCTGGTGCTCGACAAGACCGGCACGCTGACCGAGGGCAAGCCCACGATCAGCGACATCCTGCCCATGGAGCCGCATTCAAGCCAGGAAGTGCTGCGCTTGTCCGCCGCGCTGGAACAGGGTTCGCAACACCCCTTGGCTCAAGCCATCCTGGCGCGGGCGAAAGCGGCCGGAATCGACCTCCCGGCCATCTCCCAATTCCAATCCATCCCGGGCAAAGGGGTGAGCGCTGAAATCGAGGGCGCAAGCCATTACCTCGGCTCCCCTCTCTTCATCACCGAAAACGGCCTGACACCGGATGTGGAAATACTGGGCAAAATGCAGACCCAAGGCAAAACAGTCGTCATCGTGGCGAACCGATCAGCCATTCTGGGCTACATCGCCATCGCCGACCCCTTGCGCGCCAGCTCGGCCCAGGCCGTCGCACGGCTGCAGAATATGGGCATCGAGGTCATCATGCTTACGGGCGACAATCTCGCCACGGCCCAGGCCATCGCCCACGAGGCCGGGATCGAGCGCTTCCACGCCGAAGTGCTGCCCCAGCACAAGGCGGAGGAAATCCAGAAAATCAAGGCGCAAGGCAACGTGGTCGGCATGGTGGGAGACGGCATCAATGACGCCCCCGCGCTCGCCGCGGCGGATGTCAGCTTCGCCATCGGCGCAGGCTCGGACGTGGCGATCGAGGCGGCGGACATCACCCTGATGCGCAACGACCTGAACGGCGTGGCCGATGCCATCAGCCTGTCGCGCGCCACCCTGGGCAAAATCCGCCAGAACCTGTTCTTCGCCTTCATCTACAACGTGCTGGGCATCCCCCTGGCCGCATTCGGCATGCTCAGTCCGGTGATTGCCGGTGCAGCCATGGCCATGAGTTCGGTTTCGGTGGTGAGTAATTCGTTGCTGCTGAAGAAATGGAAGAACATACGCTAGGTGGACCAGCTTTGCTTGCTGTCAAGAATTAGCCGATATCCGTTATCATCGCGATATCATCAAGGAGATCACAAATGGAAAAAATCATTTTCGTTGTCAAGGGCATGACCTGCATGGGCTGCGTGGGTAGCGTGAAGAATGTTCTGGAGCCGATTCCCGGCGTGAGCAGCGTGGAAATCAGCCTGGAAAACGGCCAGGTGGCCATCAGCTACGATGCGGAAAAAAGTGGCGTGGAGCAGCTCAGGAATGCGATCAACGATGCCGGCTACGAGGTTGCCGGCTGATCACTGCAATGCAAAAGAGCGCTAGAAGCAAACCCATCATCACAATACAGACTTAGCGAGCGCAATGTTCTCCTTCCTTAGCAAGGACAAGCCGTCGAGAATCGACAAACGCACCCTGAAGACAATCAACGACGAAGTCATTCTTTTTCTTCAGGCGCGCGATGTTCAATCCTTCAAGGTCTATACCCTCGACTATGAGAATAATCCGGTAGTGCTGATTCAGGCGGTGCCCCAGAAAAAGCTGCGCTTTTCGAATATCCTGGAAATCCAGATCAAACGCCACTTAAGGGAGAAACTGGGGTTCCAGGTTCCCGCCGTCTTCTGGCGCTTCAAGACTGACAGCAGCGAAAAGCCCGGTCCGGAACAGGCGGATTATGAGTTCGAAGAAAGGCCTGAATACCCGCAGGACATGCCAACTGGAGATCCGACCCACACCACGCCCAATGGCGCTATCGAGGCGGAAGCAAAAACCGCCGAAATATCAGACATTCAAAATGAGCACTACGATGTGCGTCACCTCGCCCGAAAAGGCATGGAAGTAGAGGAAATTTCCATGGGCGAGTTTGACGAATTTCTCAAGGGCACATCCACCGTAACCCCCGGCCGGCAGTAAACGGCAGTTGCGGTTTACATGTTCAGCATGCGATTAATTTCGGTTTCGGCTTCTATCCAGTCCTGGATTTCGTTTTCAGGTGAGAAGCCACGACGTTCCGCCTTGTAGTAAGCCGCCTCGCAAATCATCATGTAGCGTTGTTCCGGCGATACGTTCTTGAGGCTTTTTGGCTTGACGGCTCGGCTTGCCGCTGGTTTTGCAGGCGTTGCTTTCGTGGTTGCCGTTTTAGGCGCGACCTTGGGCGCTGCGGCCTTGGCGGGCTTCGCTGCAGTTGCTTGCTTGGCTACTTTTACGGCTTCAGTCTTGGCGCTCGAAGCGGCGGTTTTTTTCGTTTTAGTTTCAGTTTTAGCTTCAGCCATGGTATTCACTCCAAAATATTGAATTGTGCATAAGATTTATTGCCGCCACATGACTGATTTGGATCATGAAAAACATTTTCCAGAAATCAGCCGTACAAATCATGCAATTTACGTTCCAGCTATGGAAATCATGCCATAAGTATAAACGAACAGCAGACCACAGAGCACGCCTGCCCGTGTACTGGAGATCCTTTTGTTGTGGCTGCTGATATTCCCCTCACGCCGCAAAAATGTCAAGCCATGCCCCAGATATGTTCATAGACTGGTGCACTCGCACCACTTTGCATCATTGGATGATTTTCTCCAGCGAACCATCCGGCATGATGCGATAACGTTCGCCGACAACCCGCTGATTCTGGATATAGCGCTGCACCTGGATCTCAGCTCCCTGTTTCAAGTAGCGAATTTCAAAATATTGGTAATTCTTGAAAACCTCCTCGATGTTAAGCTCCGGGCCTGGCTGCCAGGGTTTTTGCTCAGGGTCGAAGTGTTCGAAATAATGGGGCGTATCCGGACCATATGACAACTCTGCCGACGCCGCATTCATAGTCATCAAGGCAACGCAGCAAGCCAGAGCCGCGGCTGCAAAATGCTTCACGCCGTGCCTCCGACGGTTAAACCGTCGACCCGCAGCGTCGGCTGCCCGACGCCGACCGGTACGCTCTGGCCTTCCTTGCCACAGGTGCCTACACCAGGGTCCAGCTTCATGTCGTTGCCAATCATCGACACACGGGTCAGGACATCCGGGCCATTTCCGATGAGGGTGGCGCCTTTCACCGGATACGAGATTTTGCCGTCCTCGATCATGTAGGCCTCGGCGGCAGAAAAGACGAACTTTCCGCTGGTGATATCCACCTGCCCACCGCCAAAATTGGCTGCATACAGGCCGTGTTTGACCGAGGCGATAATCTCCTGCGGGTCCTTGTCGCCATTGAGCATGTAGGTGTTAGTCATACGCGGCATGGGGATATGCGCAAAGGATTCGCGCCGCGCATTGCCGGTCGGTGCGACGCCCATCAGGCGCGCGTTGAGCGAATCCTGCAGATAACCTTTGAGAATGCCGTTTTCAATCAGCACCGTGCACTGGGTCGGGTTGCCCTCGTCATCCACGTTAAGGGAGCCGCGGCGCCGTGCCAGGGTTCCATCGTCGACTACCGTCACGCCATCTGCGGCCACCCGTTCGCCAACTCGTCCGCTGAAAGCCGAACTGCCCTTGCGGTTGAAATCGCCTTCCAGGCCATGGCCTATGGCTTCGTGCAGCAGGATGCCCGGCCAGCCCGCGCCCAGCACCACGGTCATTGAGCCTGCCGGCGCCGGGCGGGCATCCAGGTTGATCAGCGCTTGATGCACAGCTTCCTTCGCATAATGCTCCAGCATTTCGTCGCTGAAATAGGCGTAATCAAAGCGCCCGCCGCCGCCGGCACTTCCCTGCTCGCGGCGCCCGTCATGCTCCGCGATCACTTGCAGGGACAGGCGCACCAGAGGCCGCACATCAGCCGCCATCAAACCGTCGTTGCGGGCCACCATGACCACCTCATACTCCCCGGCCAGTCCGGCCATCACCTGGGTGATGCGCGGGTCCAGCGAACGGGCGATGCGTTCAAGTTTCTCCAGCAGTTTTACCTTCTGCACATCGCTCAGGCTGGCGATGGGGTCATGCGGCAAATACAAGCCATGGGCATTAGCGCGCCTCATCGCATGGACACGCCCTTCCCCGCCCTGCCGGGCAATGGCGCGCGTGGTTTCGGCAGCCTGGGTCAGGGCCGGCAAACTGATTTCGTCGGAGTAGGCAAAAGCCGTTTTCTCGCCGCTCACCACACGCACCCCGACACCCTGGCCAATATCAAAACTGCCTGACTTCACCTGCCCCTCTTCCAGGCTCCAGCTTTCCGCGCGGCTGTACTGAAAATACAGATCTGCATAGTCGGCCTGATGCGTCATGATCTGGCCGAAGACTTGTTGCAGCCTGGCCTCATCCAGATGATAAGGTTTGAGGAGCGTGCTTTCGGCGGTGGCAAACAGGGTGCCGGGTTCGATTTGGGGCTGAGCTTGGACTGTCATTTATGAATAATCTCTGAATGGTAATGGGGAATGGGGAATGGGGAATGGGCCGCCTTGCTGGTTTTCAGCACCCATTACGCTTCTCCCATCACCGCTTTCAACACTGGTGGATGGTGCGGTGTTGTAGCGCAGGCAAGCTGGCGCGCAGGCTGGCCTGGTAGCCGCGATTGACGCTCGCGATCACGACACCGGAGCCTCGTGGCAGCCGGTCGAGAATCACGCCCCAAGGATCGACGATCATGCTGTTACCGTGCGTCTCGCGCCCGGACAGATGGTATCCGCCCTGGGCCGGCGCCACGACATAGGCCAGGTTCTCGATCGCGCGGGCGCGCACCAGGGTTTCCCAATGCGCCTTGCCGGTGGTGTCGGTAAAAGCGGAAGGCACCACGATCACATCCACGTCCTTCATGGCGCGATATAGCTCGGGGAAACGCAGGTCGTAGCAGACGGACAAACCAAGGCGGCCATAGGGCGTCTCCAGCACCACAACCTGGTCGCCGGCCTCAATGGTTTCCTCTTCGCGGTAATGCTCGTTGCCCAGATCGAGGCCGAACAGGTGAATCTTGTCGTAACGTGCGGCAAGTTTGCCCTTGTCGTCATAAACCAGGCAACTGTTGCGCACTTTACCAGGAACCGAAGCTTCGAGCGGCACTGAGCCGCCCACCAGCCAGACCTTGTGTTTCTTTGCCTGGGCGCTGAGAAATTTCTGGATTGGCCCCTTGCCTTCGGTTTCACGCGCGGCAACCTTGTCCGTTTCTTTCAGACCCATGATGCAAAAATACTCAGGCAGGGCCACCAGCTTTGCACCCTGGCTTGCGGCCGTGGCAATCAGGCGCTCGGCTTCGGCCAGATTGGCGGACACATTCGGCCCGGAAGCCATCTGGATCGCGGCAATCCTGCAAGTGCCGGGCGACGGTGCCGTTTTCAGCACGGTGGTGCGCGCCTTGGGTTTGGCGAAACTGGATTTTGCCTTGCTGGTCATGGATTCCCCTTGATTTCTGATTGACTCGCATTCTGTTCCAAAATGCTGCTGGAAAACATAAAATTCAAGCGTAGAAGGCTAATTACCTTCCCACGCTTTACTGTCCCCGCCACTTCTTTTCAACTTGGTCACCGTGGGATTATCCCATGTTCCGGTAATGCTGTATTCATAGGCAATAATTTGTCCGATCGGGTCCTTGAGCACTTTCTGAACCAGTAACGTAGTCAAGCCCAGCACGGGTCCGCCCAAAAATGCAGCCGCGCTGGAAACCGTATCGCCCATTACAGGCACCACGCGCACGCGTAAATTTTGCGTTTCGCGATCCAGGCTGGCCTCTCCTTGCATGCTGACCTTGGCTGCGGGCCCTTCCATCCTGAAATCGTTACCGCTGACGACGCCCTGATCGGCTTTCACATTAACGAATATATCGTCAAAGGCAAAACCCTCGCTGAACACGTCACGAAAATCGAGAGTAATACGCCTTGGCAGCGCTTGCAGACTCAAAATGCCAAGCAATTTCCCGAGCCCCGGTTCAATTTTCAGGAACTGCCCCCGATGCGCTTCCAGCGACATGGTTCCGCTCAGGGATGGATAATGGATCTCGGCCGGGCTGCCATTCCAGGAAAGTTTTCCTTTCAGTACCGCCTTGCCGCCCTTGACGCTGTCAGGATGACCCACCCGCTCCAGCAGTACGCCGATATCGCTGGTTTCGAGATGCAGGTTGAATCGGCTTTTCGGCTGCTGCAGCCAGTCCTGCCAGACCCCGTCGAGTGAGAGCGAGGTTTCAGGCGTATTCAATTTCAACCGTTCGATGCGCCAATCACGCCCGCTCGGCGCAGCAAGAAGTTCCAGCCGGCCCAACTGATTATTACGAATACTGAAGTTTTCGGCAATGACATCCAGCGCCGGAAATTCCGTACTTTCGACAGCAGTGCCCGGCTCACTCAGCTTGGGAGGCGCTGAAGGCGGGACGGCTAGCGACTTGAAGCGCCCACGCACCTTCCCTGCTCCACCCTGCTTCCAGTTGACGCTTCCATTCACTTCCTGGCTTTCAAGCGCGGCCTGCCACCCTTCGCCCTGCTTCCAGGCATTCACACTCAGATCCCTGAAGCGCTTGCCAAAAGCATCCACCACAGACAGTTTCAGATTGGCGCCATCAATGTCAAACCCATCGCCACTTCCCCCATTCCCTTGTGAAAGCTCGCGCCAGTGATCGATATCCAGGTAAGGCAGCGAGCCTTGCAACCAGATGCCATTCGCCGGCACATCAACCGGGCCGCTGCCCAGATGGATGGCGCCACGCACCACCTTCATCTGGCCAGCCTGCTGGTGCCGCTCCAATTGTGCCGCCAACACATTGCCATAGCTGAAGCTAATGGCATCCTGATCGAGGCTGGCTGCCTTGCGCTCCACGCGCAACATGACGCTGTCACCTGGCGCCTTGTTGAGCGGCAAGGGGAGGGTGCTGCCCAGTCCCTTCAAATTGGATGTAAAAACCGCATTGGCCAGTTTCTTGCGCAAGCTTATCGCGCCATTCCAGTTTGCGCTTCCCTGCAGGCGCTGCAGCAGCGGGTGCGGGAAGGCCTTGCTCAGGCCAGCCGCCGTTGCCTTGCCATTTGCATTGATCTGGATCACGCCCTGCTGGGTAGAAGCCGTGATGGCCGCAGGCCCGCCAAGAAGCTGCGCGGTCATCCCGTGAATGGCGACCGACGAACCGGTAAACTGAAGAGCACCGTTCACTTGTTCCAGCGCCGGCATCCCCTCGCCCAGCATCACCTTGTTGCCCTGAAAAAGATAACTGCCCGCCACCTTGATATCGTCAAGACGACGCAGGGGAATTGTCAGGCCCAGTTTGAATGTACCGTTCCCGCTTGCGCTCATGCCCTGGCTAAAACCGTCGATCATGGCATTGACCGGACTGTGATCGATGAATTTCAGCATCTCCTGAGTCGGCCCCCGTGCTTCGCCATCGACCATAAGAATTTCATCAAAAACAAGCAGATCCGGTATCTGGACATGGACCTTGCTGATCTGCATGCCGTAGGTATGACCTGCGCGGGCAAAAATATCCATGCGCTTGCCGCGGAACAGCAGATCGACCGCGATCCCCTCTATCGCAGGCCATCCCGGCGCATATTCAAGCTTTCCTCCGTTCGCCTTGACGGCCACCTGGAACAGGCCGGACTTGCCATCCTCAAAGGGGAATTTCGCCAGATCCCCCTTCAGCTTCAATTGCACATCGCTGGCATTTCCTGCCTTGAGTGAACGCGCCAGCCAATCGCGTGTTTCCTGACCGATCACCAGCGGCATGTAATGGCTGACAAAGCGCGCATCCGCGCGACTGAACTGGGAGCTCAAATCAATCTGCCCAGGACCATTGCTGGTGGTGCGGTAGCTTCCGAAAGCCGTACCCGCCAGATGGCTATTGGCTAGCGACGCGCTGCTTAACTTGAATTCGTGCCGTCCTCCTTTGCTCTTCCAGCCTAGCTGGGCTGTCAGGGTATCGAGGCCCAGCGCGTGATCAAATACTCCCGGAAAATCCAACTTGAGTTGACGCGAATTGAGATTCAGCGTGCCGCCTTTCTCATTGGCATCGATGTTACCACTCAAATTTTCGAATCCGGGCAATCGGGCGCCAGAAGCAAAGGCATAAGTGCTAATCGCGAAATTTGAAAATTTTCCTTTGACCGCGTAGTGCTGGGGTTCCGGCCATGAGCCACTCCAGCCGGCAGAAAATTCGCGCAGCGTGCCTTTCGGTTGCACTTGCCGCAAGCCCGCCCGCATTTCATCATCGACGGGCAAATAATCGGAAAGCACGAGTAGAGGCCCCAACTCCAGCCCATCTACTTTCAGCTCGCCCTGAGCGCTTTTTTTCCCGCGCGCCGGGAGAATCTTCAAGCTTGCATTGGATGGGCCAAAGACCGGGCCATCATTAAGGCGGAAACTGAACCCGCTGCCCTGCACCAGTTGCCCAGGAGCAAGATCCTTCCAGCTCAAGCGCCCGCTGACCTGGGCAACATCCATTTTTGGCAACTCGGGGCGCAATCGCGCCAGGACATTATTCAGTTGCAAATCGACTGTCAGGTTTTTCAGCCTCTTGCCATCCAATCCAAGCCATAGCCGCACACCACCGGCACCGCGTTCCAACTGGAAAGGCAGATCCACCCAGCTTCTCCACAGGCCGACATCGGTGTAATCAAGGCGTGTATAAAGCGTGCCGGACCAGCCGGAAAGGTCTCCCAGCCCTTCCCCTTTCAGGTCGCCGCGAAGGTCGATTGGCAAGGCAAGAGACTGCGGCGGCACGGCATGCACACCGAAGCGGTGGCGCTTGCCCCTATTTTCCAGGCGCAGATCGAGCTGGTTCAATGCGAGCAAGGGTGCCTGGCGCAGATCGTCCTGCCAGGTCACAGTCGCCCCACGCACGATAATGCGATGCTGGCGCAGCAACCAGTCTGCAAACCCGCTTTCGCTGCCGGGCTGATTGACCCACACGCCGCCGACATAGATCTCGCCCTTGGCGGTGCGGCGCAGCGCCAGATCAGGCCGGTCTATCTCCAGCGAATGGAGGCGAATTTCGCCCAGCGCCAGATTCCACCAGGCCAACGTCCCTTCGATGTGTTCCAGATGCAGGGCAACATTTCCGGCGGAATCATAGACATCGACGCCGCGCATGCTGAGGTGTGGCCGCAAGCCATCCCAGCCGCCATTCATCACGCCGATGGTCACACGCTGCCCGGCGGCCTGGCTGATGGAACTGGCGATACTCTCACGGTAATCGGCGATATTGGGCAGCACCCAGTAGCGCAAGCCCAGCACGATAGAGGCGAACGTCAATCCGCTCAGGATCAGTGCCGAGACAAGAAAACGGTGCAGCCAGCGGGCGGTGGTTTTGAGCATGGAAACTCTAGCTAATAAAAAAACCGCAGCGGGAGCGCTCCCGCTGCGGTTCAATTATACGCTGTGTATCTGCTACTTAACCGGGGTCTTGAGTTGCTCCAGAATCGCCGGGTTCTCAAGGGTTGAAGTATCGGACGTAATTTCTT
This sequence comes from uncultured Sulfuricella sp., assembly GCA_964384915.1. Classification (GTDB taxonomy): domain Bacteria; phylum Pseudomonadota; class Gammaproteobacteria; order Burkholderiales; family Sulfuricellaceae; genus Sulfurimicrobium. The sequence goes on from CAYLMA010000005.1 coordinate 36,337, forward strand.
CGCCCTTGGCCAGCGCCCGCAACAGGCGGCGCATGATTTTGCCCGAACGCGTCTTGGGCAGGTTGTCGCCAAAACGGATTTCGTCCGGCTTGGCGATGGGGCCGATCTCCTTGCCCACCCAATCGCGCAGTTGCAGAGCAATCTGCTTCGCAGCGTCGCCCTCGGGCCGCGTGCCCTTGAGCACCACATAAGCCACCACGGCCTCGCCCTTGATTTCGTGCGGCTTGCCGACCACGGCGGCCTCTGCCACCAGTGGATTGGCCACCAGTGCTGACTCGATCTCCATGGTCCCGAGACGATGCCCGGAAACATTCAGCACGTCGTCGATGCGGCCCATGATCCAGTAATAGCCGTCATTGTCTCGATGAGAAGAGTCGCCGGCGAGATAATACTTGCCGCCCAGTTCCTCGGGGAAATAGGTTTTCTTGAAACGCTCCGGATCACCCCACAGCGTGCGCAACTGGGACGGGAAGGGGCGCTTGATCACCAGGAAACCGCCATGGCCTTTCTCTATCGGATGGCCGACTTCGTCCACGATATCGACCATAATCCCGGGCAAGGGCAAGGTGCATGAGCCCGGCTTGGTCGCCACTGCGCCAGGGAGCGGTGCGATCATGTGGCTGCCGGTTTCAGTCTGCCACCAGGTATCGACGATAGGGCAGCGGCTCTGCCCCACCACCTCGTGGTACCACATCCAGGCTTCGGGGTTGATCGGCTCGCCCACCGTGCCCAAAAGGCGCAGCGAGGAGAGGTCATATTGCTTGGGCAAATCGGCGCCCAGCTTGATCAGCGAGCGAATCGCCGTGGGCGCGGTATAGAAGGTGGTGACCTTGTGATCCTGGATCAGTTTCCAGAAGCGGCCGGCGTCGGGATAGGTGGGTATCCCCTCAAAAATCACCTCGGTCGCCCCCATCGCCAACGGACCATAGGCCACATAGGTATGGCCGGTAACCCAGCCCACGTCGGCGGTACACCAGTAAACATCCGTGGGCTTGTAATCGAACACCCATTTCATCGACAGGATGGCGCCGAGCAGAAAACCGCCAGTCGAGTGCTGCACGCCCTTGGGCTTGCCGGTCGAACCGGAGGTGTAAAGGATGAACAATGGATCTTCCGCACTGACCCAGGTCGGTTCGCAGGTTGCGGCCTGATTCTGGACCAGATCGTGCCACCACAGATCGCGGGCGGCATCCCATTTGATCGCGCCGCCGCTGCGGCGGTAAACCACCACTTTCTCGACACAATCGCAGCCACCCATGGCGAGCGCCTCGTCCACCGCCACCTTGAGCGGGATCGCCTTGCCGCCGCGGATGCTTTCATCGGCTGTGACAACCGCCATGGCACCGGCATCGATAATGCGCTCGTGCAGGCTCTTGGCGGAAAAACCGCCGAACACCACGGAGTGGATCGCGCCGATCCGGGCGCACGCATGCATGGCCACCACTGCTTCGACCGACATCGGCATGTAGATGATGACTCGGTCGCCCTTGCCGATATTGAGCGACTTCAGGCCATTGGCAAACTGGCACACGCGCTGGTGCAGTTCCCTGTAGCTGACATGGCTGACCTTGCCGTCGTCCGCCTCGAAAATGATCGCGGTCTTGTCGCCCTGCGTTGACAGGTGCTTGTCGAGACAGTTGTAGGAGACATTCATCTCGCCATCATGGAACCAGCGGTAAAACGGTGCCTGGCTCTCATCCAGCACCTGGGTGAAAGGTTTTTTCCACTCGATGTGCTCGCGCGCCAGCCCAGCCCAGAAACCCTCGTAGTCCTGCTCAGCCTGAGCGCACAGAGCGTTGTACGAGGCGATCCCCGATACATTGGCCTGAGCCTGGAAGGCCTCGCTCGGGGGAAAAAGACGGGTTTCATGCAGTATTGATTCGATCGACGCCATAATGCTCTTCTCCGCAGTGTTTTAGTCTCGTTGTAAAGTGAGGGGCAAGGCAAAAGTGAGAAAAAGCCAGGACGGATCGCTTAAATGCCCCTCACTCCTCTCCCCTCACTCCTCACGCCGCTAAGGGGATACAATGACGGCTAATAATATCGCTTTACGCCCGCGCTTTCCACATCCTGAATCGTATATCTTATACAAGACCAAGAAACCGACCATGAGCACGCCTTCGCTTTCATCCGACCAGACACTCATCGAATCCGGGCTGCATCACAGCCGTTATGTGCAGCGCCTGGCGCAAAGCAATCCCCATTTGCTGGAGGAATTGCACGCCGATTTGCACACCCCATGGAATGCCGAAGCGATGAAAGCCGCGCTGGAAGCGTCCGAAATCAACGATGAAGCCAGCCTCAAATCCGCCCTGCGCATGCTGCGCAAGCGCGTCATGCTGCGCCTGATCGTGCGCGACATCGGCGGCTTGGCCGACCTCGGCGAAGTCATGGGCAACGCCTCGCAACTGGCCGAGGTCACAACCGTTTTCGCCCTGGAGCGTTTGACGCCCTGGCTCAGCACACAATATGGCCAGCCCATCGGCGAAGAAAGCGGCAGCGTTCAGGAGTTGATCGTGGTCGGCATGGGCAAGCTCGGGGGCGGCGAACTTAATGTATCTTCGGATATCGACCTGATTTTCGCCTATCCGGAAGAGGGTGAAACCACGGGGCCGCGCCATGTCAGCAACCACGAGTATTTTACCGTGCTGGGCAAGAAACTGATCACCGCCCTGCACGAGAACACGCAGGATGGTTTCGTCTTTCGCGTGGACATGCGGCTGCGGCCGTATGGCGATTCCGGCCCGCTGGCGGGCAGCTTTGCCATGCTGGAGAATTACTATCACACCCAGGGCAGGGAATGGGAGCGCTACGCCTGGATCAAGGGACGCCCCATTTGCGGCCGCCAGTACCAGGAACTAGCGGCCATGCTGCGCCCTTTCGTATTCCGCAAGTACCTGGATTTCGGCGCCTTTTCCTCGATGCGCGAACTCCACGCGCAAATCCGCCGCGAAGTGCAGCGCCGCGAACTGGACGACAATATCAAGCTCGGCCCCGGCGGCATCCGCGAAATAGAATTCATCACCCAGGTATTCCAGCTTATCCGCGGCGGCAAGGAAACCGCGCTGCAAACGCGCTCCACCCTGGAAGCCATGGACCTGATCGCCCAGCGCGAATTGATGCAGCCTCAAGCGGTCGACGAATTGCGCGCGGCCTATGTCTTTCTGCGCAATCTGGAGCACCGTCTGCAGTATCTTGACGATGCCCAGACCCAGACCCTGCCAGGCAATGAAAATGACCGCCAACTGATCGCCTCTTCCATGCACTTTGGCAGCTGGCAGGATTTCCTTGCCGCCCTCAACGTCCATCGCCAGAAGGTAACGCGCCATTTCGAACAGGTTTTCGCCGCGCCGCACAGCCAGCAGCAGAGCCACCCGCTTACCGGCCTGTGGCAGGGCATGCTGGACGAGGCAGAAGCGGCGGTACGGCTTGAAGAACTGGGCTACAAGGATGGCAGCGGCACCTGGCAACGCCTTGCCAGCCTGCGCCAGAGCAATCGTTACAAGCAGTTGCCGGACACCAGCCGCAGCCGGTTCGACGCCCTGCTGCCGCCGCTGATCGAAGTGGCGACAGCCTTCCCCAATCCGGACGAAACCCTGGAGCGCATCCTCAAGCTGCTGGAAAACATTAGCCGTCGCGCCGCCTACCTCGCCCTGCTGCTGGAATACCCGCAGACCCTGAACCAGGTTGCAAGGCTGTGCAGCACCAGCCCGTGGGTTTCCGACTATCTCACGCAACACCCGGTGCTGCTGGATGAACTGCTCGACATTCGCACGCTCCATGCCGCCCCGGACCGGGGCAAGGCCAAGGCCGAACTGCGCGCCTTGCTGGATGGCGCCGAGGGCGATACCGAACGGCAAATGGACATCCTGCGCCACTTCAAGCAGGCCCAGATATTCCGCCTGGTCGCGCAGGACCTGGCAGAGGTCTTGCCGCTTGAACGCCTTTCCGATCACCTCAGCGACCTGGCGGACATGATCCTGGATGAGACCCTGCGCCTGTGCTGGCAGGGATTACGCGTCAGGCACCGCGACCAGCCGCGTTTCGCGGTGATCGGCTATGGCAAGCTGGGCGGCAAGGAAATCGGTTACGCTTCCGATCTCGACATCATCTTCCTGTATGACGACGATGCAGAGGAAGCTGCGGAGGTCTACGCCAAACTGGGGCAACGCATGAATACCTGGCTCACCAGCCTGACCCCTGCCGGCATGCTCTACGACACCGACTTGCGCCTGCGCCCCAATGGCGCCAGCGGTCTCCTGGTCAGTTCGGTCGAGGCCTTCGCCCAATACCAGCACACCCAGGCCTGGGCGTGGGAGCACCAGGCCCTGACCCGCGCCCGGTATTGCGCAGGAGATGCGGAAATCGGCGCCCGTTTCGAGCAGATTCGCCATGCGGTGCTGACGCACGAACGCGATGCGGCTGCGCTGAAAAAGGAAGTGCTGGAAATGCGCCAGAAAATGCTCGACGCCCATCCCAACAAAAGCGGCCAGTTCGATCTCAAGCACGACCGCGGCGGCATCATCGATGTGGAATTCGCGGTGCAGTACCTGGTCCTCGCCCATGCCCATGCGCACCCCGAACTGACGCGCAACATCGGCAACCTGGCGCTGCTCAGGCTGGCGGCTGAACTGGGACTGATTCCGGCCGAGCAGGCCGAGAGCACGCGCGACGCCTACCGCCACTTTCGCCAGTGGCAGCATGCGCTACGACTGCAGAGTGCCGAATATGCCCGCATCGATCCAGAGCAGGCCGCCCCATACGTAGCAGGGGTCAAGGCATTGTGGGATAGCGTGATGGGGGAAAACTAGATGTACATCATCGCCATCGGCTGGCTCTACGTGGTATTGATGATGGCCTTCACCGAAACCAGTATTACCGCCGGAGTAATGACCTTCCTGTTTTACGGGCTGGCGCCGCTTGCCGTCTTTCTCTGGTTGTTCGGCACGCCTCAGCGCAGGCGCTCAATGGCCGCCAAGGAAAAGGCCGGCAAGCCAGATGGAACTGATGCCAAGCCCGATTAGCGTCACCTGCTGGATTGTGGCCTTGATCTCGGGGCGCTTGTGCAGGCCCGGAATCAGATCCGCCACCGCCACATAAATCATGCTGGCAGCCGCAATACCGAGGAAATAAGGCACGACTTCCTGCATCGATTGCAGCGCAAAATATGCCAGCACACCGCCCACCAGCGTCGCCAGGCTCGACAGCAGATTGAAGATAAACGCCTGGCGCCGGGTATAGCCGGAATGCAGCAGGATCAGGAAATCGCCCACTTCCTGCGGAATCTCGTGCGCGATGATGGCCAGCGAAGTCACCACCCCCACCTGCACGTCCACCATGAAAGCGGCGGCAATCAGAATGCCATCGACGAAATTATGGAAGGTATCCCCCACCATGATCATCATGCCGCTGCGCCCGTGGTCGGTATGGCCGTCGTGCACGCCATGCATCTCGCACTCTTCCGTATGGTGGCAGTGCCGCCACAGCACCAGCTTTTCCAGGGTAAAGAACAGCAGGATGCCAAACAGCACCGTGCCTGCCATGGTATGCACATCGTGGTTCAGCTCGAAGGCATGCGGCAGGATTTCCAGGAACACCGCGCCCAGCAAGGCGCCGATCGCGTAGCTCACCAGCAGGGGCACCATCGAGGCGCGCGCTGACAGGGCGAACAAGGCAGCGGCGGCAACGCTTAACACGCCGCCGAGCAGGCTTGAAACGATGATCCAGGCAAGTATGGACATGGGACGAGAATGATTTTCGAAAACCGCTATTATACGGAGGCTGTCAAGTCTTCGGCATGATTCTGGAAAATCTAAATCTCGCCCTGTCAATGCTGCGGAATCGGGCACATATCCTGAAACAGTCGGTCAAATAGGTAAGGACCGTCAATGCGATGTCACGCTAGCCATATTTTTCGCTGAAGTGCTGTGAACCCAAGCCACTCTGGTCTCCATGGACGATTCAGGCTCAACGGCGGCGAACTCGCGCGCATCAGCTTGCGTGCATTCGCTGTTATAAGGGGTCAAGCCAAACCAGCGACGCCATGCGGCCGGTGATGCCATCGCGACGGTAGGAGAAAAAACGCGCCGCATCACGGTAAGTGCACAAACCGCCGCCAGAAACTTGTCTCACCCCGGCTCGAGCCAGTCGCTGGCGCGCCAGCAGGTAGATATCGGCCAGCCATTTCCCTGCGCCAGTAGAAGAGCTTGGCACAAAGGCCAGCGCTGCAATGGGATCGTGTGCCATAAAGATTTGCCGCACTTCCTCGCCCACCTCGAATGCCTGCGGGCCGATGGCGGGCCCCAGCCAGGCCAGAATTTCGCCCGGCTCGACAGCCATGCTCTGCACTGCCGCTTCCAGCACGCCATCCGCCAGGCCGCGCCACCCTGCATGCGCTGCTGCGACGACGGTGCCGCTCCGGTCACAAAAAAGCACGGGCAGGCAATCGGCGGTCAACACGGCACAGATGACGCCCGGTTTGCGGCTGATGCTGCCATCGGCCTCCGGCGCGCCCACGGTCTCATCTGCAGTGACGATGCCACGGCCGTGGACCTGTTTCAGCCACACCGGCTCTGCCGGCAAAAGGGTCCGCAATTCAGAGCGATTGGCGGCCACGGCGACGGGGTCATCCTCGACATGGTCACCCAGGTTGAAGCTGGCGTAAGGCGCCAAGCTCACCCCGCCGTAACGGGCCGTCACCCTTGCCTGAACATTGGCGGGCGCCGGCCAGTCGGGAATGAGGAAATCCATGACGGGCTTATTCCACCGCGTTGCTGCGCAAATCAATCAGCAGCTGCGCCATGTCTTCCGGCATGTCGACGCGCCATTCCATCGCCTCACCGCTTTCCGGGTGAATCAAGCCAAGCCGTGTAGCATGCAATGCCTGGCGCTTAAACTTCCTGATCAATTCGCGCAAGGACGGGGTGGTATTCAGGCCCTTGCCGGCATACACCGGGTCGCCGAACAAGGGATGGCCGATATGCAGCATGTGCACCCGGATCTGGTGCGTGCGCCCGGTTTCGAGCTGGCAGCGCACCAGCGAATGATGGGCGAACCACTCTTCCACAACGAAATGGGTCACTGCAGGCTTGCCGCCCGAAATCACTGTCATCTTGGTGCGCTGTGAAGGATGGCGCCCGATCGGCGCATCGATGCTGCCGTCCCGTTCCGGCCGCCCCTGGATCACGGCAAGATATTCGCGCTTTACCGTGCGTGCCTGCAACTGGCGCACCAGATCGGTATGAGCGGTAAGGGTTTTCGCCACCACCAGCAAGCCGCTGGTGTCCTTGTCGAGCCGGTGCACGATGCCGGCACGGGGCACGCCCGCCAGTTTCGGGGCATGGTGCAGCAGGGCATTGAGCATGGTGCCCTGCCAGTTGCCGCTGCCGGGATGAACCACCAGCCCGGCGGGCTTGTTGATCACCAGCAGGGTATCGTCCTCGTAGACGATATCGAGGGCGATATCCTCGGGCTGGAAAGACAGGTCTTCCGCCGCCAGTTGTGTCCGCACTTCGGCCTGGTCGCCTTCCCATACGATCTGTCTGGTGGAGACCTCTTTGCCGTTCAGGGTGACATGCCCCTCCTTGATCCAGTTTTGCAGGCGGCTGCGGGAATATTCCGGCAACAAGGCGGAGAGCGCCTGATCCAGGCGCAGCCCGCTACATGAGGCGGGAATCTCCAGTTTAAGGGACTGGAGTTGGAGATCGTTTCGGTTATAATCGGTCAAATTTTGTATGGATGTGGTCATGAAGCGTAGTTTAGCGTTTATTTTGCTGGTTCTGGTGGCTGGATGCGGTCTTTTCCCAGAAACTCGGGACGAAACCAAAAGCTGGTCGGCTCAAAAGCTCTACGCGGAAGCCAAGAGCGAGATGGGCGATGGTAACTACACCAAGGCCATCAAGTATTTTGAAACGCTTGAAGCGCGCTATCCCTATGGCCTTTATGCCCAGCAGTCACAACTTGAGGTGGCATATTCCTATTTCAAGGACAACGAGCCGGTTTCAGCCATTGCCGCCTGTGATCGCTTCATCAAACTGCATCCCAATCACCCCAATGTGGACTATGCCTATTACCTGAAAGGCCTGGCCAATTTCAACGAAGACCTTGGCCTGCTGGGCGCCATCGCCAGCCAGGATCTCTCGGAACGCGACCCCAAGGCAGCAAGGGACTCATTCGACGCATTCAAGGAGTTGGTGACCCGCTTCCCGGCTAGCAAATACACGCCGGACGCGACACTGCGCATGAACTACCTGGTCAACGCGCTGGCTTCGAACGAAGTGCACGTCGCTCGCTACTATGCGCGCCGCGGCGCCCATGTGGCCGCGGTGAATCGCGCCCAAGCCGCGCTGCAACAATATCCGCAGGCCCCCGCCACGGAAGAAGCCCTGGCAATCATGGTCAAATCCTATGACGCGCTGGGTTTGAGCGAATTAAGCGACGACACTCGCAGGATATTGGTCAAAAACTACCCCAACAGCAAATACCTGGGAGAAACGGCACGGGCCGCAAAACCCTGGTGGAAGTTGTGGTAGGAGCCATCCGGGCAGAGCCGTGCCTGGCAGACTGCTAAATCGCAGCTTCGTCGGTTTCTCCGGTCCGGATACGCACCACTTTCTCCACCGTGGACACAAAAATCTTCCCGTCGCCAATCTTGCCCGTGCGCGCAGCATTGATGATGGCTTCCAGCACCGCGTCTACCTGCTCAGATGCGATCACCAGCTCGATTTTCACCTTGGGCAGAAAATCCACCACGTACTCGGCGCCTCGATAAAGCTCGGTATGCCCTTTCTGGCGCCCAAATCCCTTGACCTCGGTGACGGTCAGGCCGGTCACACCGATCTCCGACAAGGCTTCCCGCACTTCGTCGAGTTTGAATGGCTTGATGATGGCTTCGACTTTTTTCATATGCATCTCCTGATTATTCTTTCCACGGACGGTATTTCGATGTAATGGGATAGCGCCGGTCCTTGCCGAACCCGCGCGGGGTAATACGCACGCCCACTGGCGACTGGCGGCGCTTGTACTCACTCAAGTCGATCAACTTGATGACACGTCGTACATCACGCTCATCAAACCCCATTGCGATGATGTCATGGGGACAAATATCGTGTTCGACATAGGCCTCCATGATGGCATCCAACACTTCGTAAGGCGGCAGGTTATCCTGGTCGGTCTGGTCCTGGCGCAACTCGGCCGAGGGCGCGCGGGTGATGACGCGTTCCGGAATCGCGGGGCCGAGCTGATTTCGATAACGCGCAAGGCGATACACCAGCGTCTTGGGGACATCCTTCAGTACCGCAAAGCCTCCCGCCATATCGCCATAAAGCGTGGCATAACCAACGGCCATTTCACTCTTGTTGCCGGTAGTGATCACGATCGCGCCGAATTTGTTGGATAGCGCCATCAACAGCGTGCCGCGAATGCGCGCTTGAATGTTTTCCTCGGCAACATCAAAAGGCAACTGATCAAATTCGCCGGCCAGGCTATCGAGAAAAGCATCGAATACCGGTTTGATGGAGATTTCGCTGTAATGCACACCCAAAGTGTTTGCCATGGTTTCTGCATCATGGAGGCTGATATCCGCAGTAAACTGCGAGGGCATCATCACCGCGCGCACTCGCTCAGGCCCCAGGGCATCCACGGCAATTGCCAGCACCAGGGCAGAATCAATGCCTCCGGAAAGCCCTAGCAACACACCCGGAAAACCATTCTTATCGACATAATCGCTGACCCCGAGGCACAGGGCGCGGTAAACGTTTTCTTCCAGCGAAGGCTCCGCAACAATTTCACCCAACAACGGCACAACATTCTCAAAATCCACCACCCGCAGCGCTTCAACAAAGGCGGGCAACTGATGCACCAGATTGCCATTCGCATCCATGACAAAAGAGGCGCCATCAAATACCAGCTCATCCTGGCCGCCGACCAGGTTGACATAAACCGCAGGCAATCCGCACTCGCCAATGCGCTCGCGTACCGCTTCATACCGCGAAATCAGCTTGTTCATGTGATAGGGAGAGGCATTCAGCACCAGCAGCACTCTGGCGCCAGCCTGGCTGGCACATACCGAAGCGCCCTCTTCCCAGATGTCGGCACAGATATTGATGCCAAACCGCACGCCGTTGACCTCGAACGAGCAGCCCTCGGCGCCGGGAGAGAAATAGCGCACCTCGTCGAAAACGGAGTGGTTCGGCAGCCGCTGTTTGTGATAGGTCGCCACCACCTTGCCGGATTGCAGCACGGAGGCAGCGTTGTAACGTTTGCCATTCACCAGGTGCGGATGGCCCACCACTACGGCAATTCCATTAATGCGCCGGGCAAGTTCGAACAAGGCCGCATCACAGGCATCATAGAAACCATCGCGCAGCAGCAGATCCTCCGGCGGGTAGCCGGCAAGTGACAATTCAGGCGTCACCAGCACTTCTGCGCCCATCTCCCGGGCGCGGCTGGCATAGTCGAAAATTTTAGCGGCGTTGCCGCTAAGATCACCAACAATGCAGTTGATTTGGGCAATAGCGATTTTCATGCGTATGAGTTCAGGGGTGTCCGGTTGAGTTAAACGCTTGCTTCAGGATGAAGCCTGCTGCAGATTATACCGCCTCCCTCGCCATGCCAATCAATTCTCGGATGAATTGCCAAGACTCATCCTAGCTAACGGTTTCCAGGGCACGAGAATGCCAGTTCAGAACCGCAGTATGCACAGTCATCTTGCCAGCCAATTTGGGAAATTCCTCATGTATCACATTAGCTGCGAATTTAGCCAGAAAGCTCGCTTTTAACTGCGCGCGCGCCCTATCCACGCCGAGTTCGGAATAAGGGGAGGAGGACAGGAGGAGGAAACCATCGTCAGGGATACGCCCGGCCTTCATGTTGGCCTCGATAATCCCTGCCGCCTTGCGGATCGGGTCGGCCAGATCCGGGCTATACGGCCCGATGATCAGGGCAAGATTGGGCATATGCAGAAAATCGAAGCCACGCCCGACGCACATCATCCATTCACGATGCTCGATATCGAGGGCACGCGAGGTGAGCTTGATATCGGCCACATGCACCATATTGCCGTGAATCAGCGGCCGCAGATCTCTCCGCACCTGGCCCGGCATATCAGGAAAAAGCCTTTCCAGACGCAGATCCAGCGTTTCCATGTCACTGTGCGTAAGCTTCCCCACATCCAGCAGTTCGCCCGTCTCGCCATGCAGGATCAGCGCGTCATCATCGGTTTCAAAGCCGCATACAATTGGATAAACCGTGCCATGTCCATGGCCGAAAACATGCTCGACCTGTTTCTTGATACCATAGGTATGCGCAATGGCCGCTTCGGTGTTGTAGCCAAACCCGGCACAGCCTCGCTGCTTGTCACCCTTTGAAAAATGGTAAGTGATCAGGACCAGCACCCGGCGCCCGTGCGAAACCACGCCATGAACATGATTGGCAAGCACCTCTCCGAGATGCGGCCAACCCAGGTTGAACATGCCGCCCAGGTTGCGTATCGGCGTAATAATGCCCGGCGGGGTATTGGTGGCAATAGGGATATTGATGCGTCCGTCCATGCATTTGAGCACCACGATATCGGACGGGTGTTGCGCAAGATAGCGTTCACGCGCCAGAAACATTTCCGGACTCGTAAATGCTACTGAATATCGGCGGTCGAGTTCCAGCAACCACTCGTAACGTTCGTTGATGGGTTTGTTATGAATATCCATGTCGGTCTCTCAAGTTATCTGGAGAAAATGCCTGAATCGTTGCGCCGCGTCAAATCCACATTTTTATTAGGTTAAACGGAAAGATTTATGCGCCTCACCAAAATCGCTACCCGCACCGGGGATGATGGCACCACCGGCCTTGCTGACGGTTCCCGGCTCGCCAAGAACAGCCCGCGCATCTCAGCCATCGGCTCGGTGGACGAGCTCAACAGCCATTTGGGTCTGCTGCTCACGGAAACGCTTTCGCCCACGATGCGGGAATCGCTGCTTGACATCCAACATGAGTTGTTCGAATTCGGCGGGGAGCTTGCCATGCCGAGCCACGCCTTTATCCACGAAGACCACGTTCTGCGGTTGGACCATTGGCTTCAGAAATTCAACTCAGATCTGCCGCCGCTCAAGGAATTCATCCTGCCGGGCGGATCCCGCGCTGCCGCCCTGTGTCATGTGGCCCGCACCGTATGTCGCCGGGCCGAACGCGACTGCATCGGTCTGGGACAGATTGAGGCCGTTTCTCCTGCCCTGCTGCAATACCTGAACCGGCTATCAGACCTGCTGTTTGTCTTCAGCCGCGCCATCAATCGGGAGCAACAGGTAGCAGATGTACTGTGGCAGCGTGAGGGTGGCTAGCGCGCACGATCAAGCTGTTCGCACAAGCGCTGCGCGCCTTCCAGTATTCGCGGAGTCTGCCGCTGAATCAAATCAGGGTGGATAAAATACAGTTGCTCTTTGCGTGCGGCGCGCATGCCGGCGAACCGCCGCCAGTTTTTCCACACGTGCTCATTCCGGTACAAACCCCCGCTGGCGATAATCACTTCGGGATTCAGCGCCACCACAGATTCCATTGAAACCGCTGGCGTCAGGGCAGACAGGCTGGCAAATATATTTCGCCCCCCGCAAAGCTCAATGACGTCGTTGATCAGGTGCTCTCCATTCACTGTCATGAGCGGCGCATCCCATATCTGGTAAAAAACGCTGACCTGCCTGCGAACAGCAAATTTTTTCTTCAATTCAGCCATGCGCCGTTCGAATCCGGTGGCGGCCAGGGCAGCATCGGCATCTGTCCCGGCGAGAAACCCAATCGCGCGCAGCAAGCGGGGGATATCCTGAAGATGGCGCGGCTCGGTCACAAACAGCTTGACGCCCAAACGCTCCAGTTGGGCCAGATCGCCACGATGATTGCCGCTTTGCCACGCGATCACAAGATCGGGTTTCAGGGTAAGAATACGTTCGACGTCTACCTTGCCTGAATCCCCCAGCGGCGGTATGCGTTGTGCTGCAGGTGGATAATCACTGAACGCGGTCACGCCAACAAGATAATCGCCCGCCCCTGCAGCGAACACCAGTTCGGTAACATGGGGTGCCAGGCTGACAATCCGGCGCGCCGGCTGTGGCAGGCTGACTGCCACGCCCCTGTCGTCCTGAATAGAGCCGGGTTGAGCCCAGGCAGGCAGGGAGCCAAAAAACAAACATGCTGCGCAGATCAGGCGCAGCATGGGCGCTTACAGCAGACCGTTGTGGAAAACCAGGCTCGGCAACGCCGCAGGCCCTTCGCCTTCGATATGAATCCGGGTAATGGACGAGTTGCCGACCTGGATGCGGAAGATATGATCCATCGGCATCCCCAGCACATAGGCCATGATCATCCTGATCACGCCCGCATGGGCCACCACCAGCACATGCTCACCCTTGTATTCCTTGACCAGCGTATGCCATACCGAACTCACGCGGGCAGCAAATTCGGTCAGCGGCTCGGCGCCTATGGGGTGATGATGCAAAGGATCACGCCAGAAGCGTAGCAGCGTATCAGGATCATTTTCCATCAGTTCCTGCGGTGTCTTGCCTTCCCACTCGCCAAAACCAAGTTCCATCAGGCGTTTATCTTCACTTACCGGAATTTGCCATTTATTGGCCAGCTCGTGGGAAAACGTGGCGCAACGGGCCAGCGGAGAAGTGGCAATATGCTGCCAGGGATGATGGTCCCCCACAGCCGCCCACATCTGCTCCCAGCCCTTCTCGCTCAGGTGATCATCACTCTGGCCGCGATATTTTTTCCCCCCCAATGGCTCACCGTGGCGCATCAGGTCTATGGTTGTGATTTTCATAAGTATCTTTCTATCAAAGTAAAATTAGGCGCCAGTCCAGCGCGCCAGTGCAATCAACAGCAGCAGTACCAGCCATAACGCCAGCGTACGCCAAATCAGGCTGATAGCGCTATCCATATAATCAACACCGGCATCATCGCCCAGCCCGATCTCGGGGCGGCATTCAACACTCCCTCGCGTTTCAATAGTGTCGCCCAGCTTGACGCCAATTGCACCCGCACCGCTGGCAAGCACAATACCGAGACTCTCTTCCATCCATTGTTTCGCCTGCGATCGCCAGCAGTACATGGCATCCTCGAAATCACCCACGATCGCAAAGCTGATCGCGGTCAGGCGCGCTGGCAGCCACTCCATCCAGGCAAATGCCCGAGTAGCAAATTTTCCAAAATTTCCAAACTCCTGCTCGTTCAGCCCTCCCCAGGTCTGGGCCAGAATCTGTGACAACCGGTAAAGTAGCGCCCCCCCAGGGCCCAACAGTGTAAACCAGAGGGCAACACCGAAAAGTCTGCGAAAAGCCGAAATCAGGAGCTCTTCAATGCCGAGGCGGGCAACTTCGCTGGCAGAAAGAGCCGCGCTGTCGCCCCCTCTCCATTGTTCAAGCAACCAGCGCGCCTGATCAAGCTGATGATTGCGCAGAGCTGACGACACAGCCGCGGCTCTCTCCCCCAATGCGCCAAAGCCCATCAGGAGATATAGCGCAATGACGTTCCAAGCCCAACCCACCAGGCCATTCAACGCATTCAGCCATATGGAAATCAGCGTTACCAGAAGCACTAATGGCGACAGTGCCAGAAACCATGCCAGCACACCATGCTGATGCCCACCGGCATTAAACTGTCGCTCAAGATAATGCACATAGCCGGAAAACCAGCCATATAGACGAAAGTCTCGTGGCAGCGGGCGAAAATGCTCAAGCAACAGCGCGGCGAGCAATGCAAAAAAACTCATCGTGGGCGCTTTACTGAGTGACTTCCACGGTCAAAACCCCGTCCTGGTACAGCTCCACCGTTGGCAGATTGAGCTTCATGTGATGCTCCTCCAAGTATTCCAGCAGTGCTGCATAGGCCTTTCCCGGCGCCAGCAGGGGCTGCGCCTTGACCTTGACCAGTAAAACCTGCCTCACAGGCACGCTCCCGGTGGCTAGAGGATCGCTTACCTTTGCCTCGGCTTCAACCAGATAACCCACCTGCGCACTCCAGTCCCGCTTGGGTGTGGAGCGAGGGTCGTTCAGCAGCAATGTGATAGCGGCACCCGCTTGAACTCCCTGCTGCTGCAGGCGGGTTAGAACTTCCTGCTGCTTTTCAGGCAATTTGTAGTAATCGCCCTTCTGGGACAGATAGGCATAGTGATAGGGGCCGCGCTGAGCAAGCTCGAAACTGGCCTGATTGAAGCCTCCCCACCACCAAAAAACCAGAATCAGGGGTAACACGAATGCGAGCAGGAAAGGAATCCAGTGTTTCTTCATTCAATACAGCCACAATTTCAGAGAAGTCAAAGATACCACAAAACCCATCAAACCCTCCCGTAAAGGCTCTACAGATGGATTTAAGACGGATTTGCCGTAGTCCAACACCCTGTGCTAAGTACGCGATGAAACACGCTGTCGGCGCGATTCGAACAGGCAAATTCCCGCCGCCACCGAGACGTTGAGGCTCTCCACCGAGCCGAACATGGGGATGCGCGCCAGTTCGTCGCAATTCTCCCGCGTCAGGCGGCGCAAGCCCTCGCCTTCCGCGCCCAGCACCCATGCCACCGGACCGTCGAGCTTCATGGCAAACAAATCCTGCTCCGCTTCGCCCGCCGTGCCGATGACCCAGACGCCCAATTCCTGCAATTCGCGCAGGGTGCGCGCCAGGTTGGTCACGGTAATGAACGGCACCGTTTCCGCCGCGCCAGAGGCGACCTTGCGCACGGTCGGATTCAGCCCCACGGCACGATCCTTGGGCGCGATCACCGCATGGGCGCCCATGGCATCGGCCACCCGCAGGCAGGCGCCCAGGTTGTGAGGGTCCTGCACCCCGTCCAGCACCAGCAACAGGGCTGATTCCGGCAGGTTTTCCAGCACCGCGTCCAGGGTGTGAGGCAAGGCTGCCAGCGCCGAGACCTTGGCCACGACGCCCTGGTGCTTGTCGCCGGCCATGCCATCGAGCCGCTGGCGCGGCACTTGCATCGTCTTCACCCCGCGGGCCTCGGCCAGTTGCAGCAAATCCCGGCTGCGCTGGTCGTGGCGCCCCTGGTCGAGATAGACTTCCTGAACCCCGCCGGCATCCTGGCGCAAACGGCTGGTGACGGCATGAAAGCCGTAAATCAGAACGGACTGGGACATTACGCCTGCCCGGTTTTGGGCTTGCCCCTGCGCCGCGTCCCGCCGGGCTGGGGCTTTTCGGAACGCGCCCTGGGCGCACGGGGCTTGGCCGCCGGCGCAGCAACGAGGGGGCCCTCATCCTTGACTACCGCAAAATCCACCTTGCTGGTTTCCAGATCCACGCGCATCACCTTGACCTGCATCCGGTCGCCCAGGCGGTAGCGTTTCCCTGTGCGTTCGCCCAGCATCTGGTGCTTGGCCGCGTCGAAATGGAAATACTCGTCACCCAGGTCGGTCACGTGCACCAGACCCTCGGCGTAAATATCGTCCAGCGCAACAAACACGCCGAAGCCGGTCACGCCGCTGATCGTGCCGCGGAAGACCTCGCCCACCTTGTCCTGCATGAAGTAGCACTTGAGCCAGTTTTCCACGTCGCGCGTGGCTTCGTCGGCACGGCGCTCGGTCATGGAGCAGTGCATGCCCAGTTCGTCCCACTTGCCGGGCTTGTATTTCTCGCCCAGCAGCGCCGCCTTGATGGAACGATGCACGAGCAGATCGGGGTAGCGGCGGATCGGCGAGGTAAAATGGGTATAGTTCTCGTAGGCCAGGCCGAAGTGCCCCACGTTGTCGGGGCTATACACCGCCTGGCGCAAGGAGCGCAGCATCACCGTCTGCAACAACTGGGCATCGGGCCGGCTCTTGATCTTGTCCAGCAGCTTGGCATAGTCCTTGGCGTGCGGATCGTCACCACCCCCGAGATCAAGGCCGAAATCGGCTAGAAACTCGCGCAGATTCACCAGTTTTTCCGGCGTCGGTCCTTCGTGGATACGGTACAGCGCGGGATGCTTGTGCTTCTTGAGGAATTCCGAGGCGCACACGTTGGCTGCCAGCATGCACTCCTCGATCACGCGGTGGGCGTCGTTGCGGTGGACCGGCACGATGCGGTCGATCTTGCCCTGGTCGTTGAAGATCATCTGGGTTTCGATGGTTTCGAAATCGATTGCGCCGCGCTTGGCGCGCGCCTTGACCAGCACCCTGAAGAGCTTTTCCAGTTCCAGGATGTGCGGCAGCAGCGCCTCGTTTTCCTTTGCCGCCTTGCCCTTGGGATCGGCCAGCATCTCGGCCACGGTGGTGTAGGTGAAGCGTTTGTGAGACTTCATCACAGCTGGATAGAAACGGTATTTCTTCACCTCGCCGCTGCTGTTGATGTCCATTTCGCACACCATGCACAGCCGCTCCACGTCGGGATTGATGGAGCACAAGCCGTTGGACAATTCTTCCGGCAGCATCGGGATTACCCGGCGTGGGAAATACACCGAATTGCCGCGATCGATGGCCTCCTTGTCCAGCGGCTCGCCCGGCTTGACGTAATGACTGACGTCGGCGATCGCCACGTACAGTTTCCAGCCGCCCTTGCCGAGCAGTTTCCAGCCCTTGCCCAGCGGCTTGCAGAAGACGGCATCGTCGAAATCGCGCGCGGTCTCGCCGTCGATGGTCACCAGCGGCAGGTCGCGTATATCCTCGCGCCCTTCGTGGTCCTTCTTCTGCACCTTGGGCTTGATTTTCTTCGCAGCCTGCGCCACATCCACCGGGAAATCGTTAGGCAGATTGTGCTTGCGCAGCGCGATCTCGATTTCCATGCCGGGGTCGGCATAGTTGCCCAGGACCTCGGCGATGCGGCCAATCGGCCGGTTGTGCTTGGAGGGTTGCTGGACCAGTTGCACCATCACTACCTGGCCTGGCTGTGCATCCTTGGCCGAACCCGGCTCGATCAGGATTTCCTGGCTGATGCGCTTGTTTTCCGCCGTCACGAACAGGATGCCGTGCTCGACGTGGAGCCGTCCCACCAACTGTGTGTTGACGTGTTCCAGCACCTCGACGATGCTCCCTTCGGGGCGCCCGCGCCGGTCCACGCCGATCTGCCGCGCCATGACACGGTCGCCATGCAGCACCTTGTCCATCTGCTTGCCGGACAGGAACAGGTCCGGGCTGCCGTCGTCCGGAACCAGGAAGCCGAAGCCGTCTGCATGCCCCTGCACCGTGCCCTTGATGAGGTCCAGCTTTTCCATCAGGCAGATGGCATTCTTGCGGTTGCGCATGATCTGACCGTCGCGCTCCATCGCACGGAGGCGGCGCGAAAATATTTCGGCGTCCTCCTCATTCAGCCCGAGTTTCTTGATCAGCTTCTCATCGCTGATCGGCGCACCCTCCTCTTCCAGCAACTGGAGCACAAACTCCCGGCTCGGCAGGGGTTTTTCATAATTCCGGCTCTCGCGCTCGAAATGAGGATCTTGGATTTTGCCGCTTTTTTTGGCGGCCTTGCTATTTTGATTTGACAAAAGTTTCGTTTCCTATAAAATTCGCGTTTCTTGAAGCCCAGATGGCGGAATTGGTAGACGCGCACGGTTCAGGTCCGTGTGCCGCAAGGTGTGGAGGTTCGAGTCCTCTTCTGGGCACCAAATCAAAAAGGGCGGGTTCTTCGGAACCCGCCCTTTTTATTTACTCAAACGGATGCCGCAACACGATCGTTTCCTCGCGGTCAGGACCGGTGGAAATGATGTCGATCGGCACGCCGCAAATGGCTTCCATGCGCTTGAGGTAAGCACGCGCATTGGCCGGCAGCTCATCATACTTCTTCACGCCGACGGTGCTTTCCGTCCAGCCCGGCATGTCTTCGTAAATCGGCTCGCACTGGGCCAGGGTTTCGGCGCCCATCGGGAGGATATCGGTTGTGCCGCCATCCACCTTGTAGCCGATGCCCAGGCGCACGGCTTCCATGCCGTCCATGACGTCCAGCTTGGTCACGCACAGCCCCGTCACGCCATTGATCTGGATCGAGCGTTTCAGCGCTGCCGCATCGAACCAGCCGCAGCGGCGCGCACGGCCCGTAGTGGCGCCAAACTCTTGGCCACGTTCAGCCATGTGCTTGCCATTCGGGTCGAGCTTGTCCACCGCGTCATACAGCTCCGTGGGGAACGGGCCGGAGCCGACACGGGTGGTGTAGGCCTTGGTGATCCCCAGCACGTAATGCAGCATCTGCGGCCCCACGCCGCTGCCGGTAGCCGCGTTGGATGCGATGCAGTTGCTGGAAGTCACAAAGGGATAGGTGCCGTGATCGATGTCCAGCAACGCGCCCTGCGCACCTTCAAACAATATGTTCTTGCCTGCCTTGTTGGCTTCGAACAGGAGGTTGGGGACGTCCGCCACCATGGGCTTGATGCGCTCCGCGATCAGCAGGACGTCATCCAGGGATTTCTGGAAATCCACGGTCTCGGCCTTGAAATAATTCTTCAGCACGAAATTATGGTAATCGAGAATTTCGCCCAGCTTGGCCGCCAGACGCTCGCGGTGGAACAAATCCTGGATGCGGATGCCGCGGCGTGACACCTTATCCTCGTAGGCGGGTCCGATACCACGGCCTGTGGTACCGATCTTGCCTGCGCCTTTGGCGATTTCACGCGCCTGATCTAGAGCCACGTGATGAGGCATGATCACCGGGCAGGCAGGTGAAATTTTCAGGCGGCTGCATACCTGCACCCCGGCCTTTTCCAGCATATCCACTTCTTCCATAAGCGCCCAGGGCGAAACCACCACGCCGTTGCCAATGTAGCAATCGACATTCGGACGCAGGATGCCGGATGGAATCAGGTGCAGCACCGTCTTGGCGCCATTGATCACCAGCGTGTGACCGGCGTTGTGCCCGCCTTGAAAGCGCGCCACGCCCTGGGCATGATCGGTGAGCCAGTCCACGATCTTGCCCTTGCCTTCATCCCCCCATTGGGTGCCGATTACCACTACATTCTTTGTCATGCTCTCCCACCCCTAAACTAGATTTTTTCTACCAGCCATTGTGCGTTCCGTTTTACCAGCCTGCGGTCACAGTTCAGCTCTTCCTGACAGTCTTCATGACCGGGCAAATCAACCAATACGACCTCCCCCTGGCTGCGCAGGGTTTCAATCATTTCATCCAGTGCTGCGTCTTCGACATAGGGCGCGAGTATGGCTGGCGCTGCCGCCGCCGGCCCCAGCGCGCCGCACAGCACTCTCAAATCCATGCTGAATCCGGTCGCAGGCCGCGCACGCCCGAAAACACTCCCCACCTCGTCATAGCGTCCGCCCTTGGCCACCGCATGCGCCTGATTCGGCAGATAAGCGGCAAAAACAACCCCACTATGATAATGGTAACCACGCAACTCGGCCAAATCAAAAGCGATGCTATCCACCATTCCCTCCAGTCTGGCAGCGATAGTGCTCAATTCCTCCAGAGCCGCACGAACCTCAGGGTAATCCGGCAGACACTGCTGCGCTTCTGCCAGGACATCGATACCGCCATAAAGCCGCGGCAGTTCCAGCACAGCGTTGCGAGTCAATCTATCCAGATCTTGCGCCAATTGCTTCAGCGTAGGGACATCCTTGCCTTGCAAGGCCTGGAACAGAGCCGCTTCAAGCTCAGCAGAAACAGAACCATGCGCCATCAATGCCTGAAAAATTCCTACGTGGCCCATATCCAGATGCACGCCATGCACTCCGATCAAGCTGAGCGCTTTCAGCATCAACTGTTGAATCTCGATATCGCTTTCCAGGCCCCGGTGGCCAAACAGTTCAGCGCCAATCTGCAAGGGTTCTCGGGTCTGCATCATGCCGTCGGGCAAGGCATGCAATACGCTGCCTGCGTAGCACAATCTGACCACACCTCGGCGATTGAGCAGATGCGCATCCACCCTTGCAGCCTGCGGCGTAATATCGGCGCGCAGCCCCATCATGCGGCCTGAAAGCTGATCCACCACCTTGAAGGTCTTTATATCCATGTCATGACCTGTGCCGGTCAGAAGCGAAGGCAGGTACTCCAGCAGTGGCGGAATCACCTGATGGTAGCCATGCACGTGGAACAGATCCAGCAAGCGGCGACGCAGGCTTTCGATGCGGCGCGCTTCAGGGGGTAGAATATCTTCTATGTACTCGGGAAGTAACCAGGTTTGCATCATTTAATCAGCAATAACATCAATAAACCGCCTAGCATCGAACCCAGGCCGATAAAACGCAATTGGCCGTCAGAGAGTTCCGTCATTTTGCGGAAGGTTTCACGCCATGCGGCTGGCGCCATGAAAGGCAGAAGCCCTTCAAGAATCAGCATCAGGGCAAAGGCAGCAAGCAAATTCACCTGCATTACTTAGCTGCCTTGCCGCCTGGCGCCCTCATGTATTTGAAAAATTCCGAGCTAGGCTCCAGCACCAGCACGTCAGACTTATTCTTGAAGCTCTGGCGGTAGGCTTCTAGGCTGCGATAGAAGGAATAGAACTCGGGGTTCTGGCCATATGCCGCCGCATAGGTAGCCGCCGCCGTAGCATCGCCCTCACCCTTGGTCTGCTGCGCAGTGCGATACGCATCCGCCAGAATCACTTCGCGCTGACGATCCGCATCGGCACGAATTTTTTCCGATTCGGCAAACCCCTGGGAGCGCAATTCGTTGGCAACACGCTTACGCTCGGCTTCCATGCGCTGGTATACCGACTCGCTCACTTCTTGCGGCAAATCAACCCGCTTCAGCCGCACGTCCATCACCTGCACGCCGATCTTGCGCGCATCCAGATCCGCCTTCTGGCGCAGAATTTCCATGATCTGGTCACGTTCGCCCGACACCACTTCGTGTACCGTACGCTTACCGAACTCGGCACGCAGGCTGTCATTGACCGTCTGCATCAGGCGTGTCTGGGCGCGCGCCTCGTCACCGCCCACGCTGACGTAATGCTGCTTGACGTCCACGATGCGCCATTTGACAAACGAATCCACCAACACGTTTTTCTTTTCAGAGGTCAGGAAGCGCTCCGGCTCCGAGGTATCCACCGTGCGCAAACGGGTATCGAAATAACGCACGTTCTGCAGCAATGGGACCTTGAAATACAAGCCGGGCTGGTGTTTGACAGAAATGATCTCACCCAGCTGAAATACAATCGCCTGTTGACGCTGATCCACCGTGAAAACAGTCAGGCTGGAAAGAACCAATAATGCCAACAGGCCCGTTAGCAAACCACTCAAATGTTTTTTCATCAACGTGTCTCCCGATCCCGGCTACGGAATGCTTCACGTGAGCGCGCCGTATTGTCGGCGGATGGCGCAGGCTCAGGCAGGGTTGTTGGTTTGGCAGCAGACGCCTCGGGGGCTGACTGCTGGATAAGTTTGTCCAGAGGCAGGTAGAGCAGATTATTGCCACCCTTCTGATCCACCAGCACCTTGCTGGTGCTGGAAAGAACCTGCTGCATCGCGTCCAGATACAGGCGGTCGCGGGTCACAACCGGCGCCTTGTTGTATTCCGCCACGATCTGCTTGAAGCGTGAAGCATCACCCTCGGCACTGGCAATTACGCGCTGCTTGTAACCATTGGCCTCTTCCAGCAGGCGCGAAGCCGCACCACGCGCCTTGGGCACCACGTCGTTGGCATATGCCTGGCCTTCGTTCTTCTGGCGTTCCCTGTCCTGGCCAGCCTTCACCGCATCGTCAAAGGCAGCCTGCACCTGCTCAGGCGGCTGGGCGTTCTGCATGGTCACCTTGCTGATACTGATACCCGTCTTGTAGCGATCAAGAATTTCCTGCATCAGCTTCGTCGCCTGGGCCGCCACTTCGGCGCGCCCCTCATACAGCACAAAGTTCATCTTGTTCTTGCCCACGATTTGGCGAATCGAGGTTTCCGCCGCGTTGAGCACCGCATCTTCGGGATGGCGGTTATTGAACAAAAACTCTTCCGGGCTCTTCAGGATGTATTGCACGGCAAACTGGATATCGATGATGTTTTCGTCGTCTGTCAACATCAAAGATTCTTTCAGCACCTTGCTCTTGACGTTGTTGCGGTAACCCACTTCCACGGTGCGCACCTGTTCCACATTCACCACTTCCACGCTTTCAAAGGGATAGGGCAAATGCCAGCGCGGGCCGGACTGGGTAGTCTCCAAAAACTTGCCAAAACGCAGCACGACTCCCCGCTCGCCGGCATTGACAATGTAGAAGCCACTGCCGAGCCAGACCAGAAGGGCAATAGCCGCAATCACGCCCATGCCACCGAAGGCCTTGGCTCCCATGGGAGAGCCGCCACCGGAAGAGGGGGTCTTCCCCCCGAACATGGCATTCAGACGCTGGTTGAATTTGCGCCACAACTCATCGAGATCGGGCGGACCGCCACTATTTTTCTTGCCCCAGTCGGGATCGTTCCAAGCCATTTTTTAATTTATTTCCCAGATTGAAGTTAACATCAATAACTCAATGAGTTGCTGTTCCATCAGTCACCGCCATATCGGGCATCGAACTTTCGGCCCGAAGCCTTTCACCAAACTCGGACAGAACATCGCGAATCAGGTCCATTCCAGCACCAGTCAGCGCGCTGACGTGAACGCTCGAGATTCTACCATACTCGTCCCGCTCAACGCCCGGGGGCTGGCCTTTGATGTCAATTTTGTTGAACAGCATGATCTGTGGCGCATTGGCGCCAATTCCCGAGAGCACGGCATTGACCTCTTCGATTTGCTGTTCGCGATTGGGACTGGCGCTATCCACAACATGCAGCAGCAAATCCGCCTCAACCGCCTCGGTCAGGGTGGAACGAAAAGCAGCCACCAAGGTGTGGGGGAGATGCTTGATGAAACCCACGGTATCGGAAAGCACCGCCTCGCCAGCGGCTCCTAGGTAGAGGCGGCGAGAAGTGGTATCTAGAGTGGCGAAAAGCTGGTCAGCAGCATAGGCATTGGCATGCGTCAAGCGGTTGAAAATGGTGGATTTTCCGGCATTGGTATAGCCGACCAGGGAAACCGATAGCACCTTGCCACGCGCCCTGGCACGCCTTTGCACTTGGTGCTGACGCTTGAGGAGCACAAGTTTTTCCTTGAGCAGCTTGACCCGCTTGCCCAGCAAACGCCGGTCGGTTTCAAGTTGCGTTTCACCCGGTCCACGCAGGCCAATACCCCCTTTCTGGCGTTCCAGATGGGTCCATCCTCGCACCAGGCGCGTAGCCAGATGCTCAAGCTGCGCGAGTTCTACCTGCAGCTTGCCCTCATGACTGCGCGCGCGCTGGGCAAAAATATCGAGAATCAGTGTGGTACGGTCAATGGCTCGAGTTTGCAGGCGCTGTTCCAGATTGCGCTGCTGACCGGCAGAAAGCTCATGATTAAAAATAACCATGCCGGCCCCCGTCTCTCGCAGCACATCGCCAATTTCGGCCACCTTGCCGCTGCCAGCGAAAAGTGCCGCATCCGGCCGTGAGCGTTTGCCTTCGACAACCGCCGCAACCTGAACACCCGCGCTTTCAGCCAACTGCCTCAACTCTTCCAGGCTTTCAGCATAATCCGTGTCGCCAAAATCGAGACTTACCAGAACGGCAACATCGGCACCGCTTGGGCGATCAAACATACTTTAGGAGCTTAATCAGGCAATCCCTGTGCATCAGAGGGATGATCAAATGGAATCGCTACCGGACGCGCCGGCACAACTGTGGAAATGGCGTGCTTATAAACCATCTGGGTCACTGTATTCTTGAGCAGCACGACATATTGGTCAAAAGATTCAACGTGCCCCTGCAGCTTGATGCCATTAACGAGATAAATGGAAACCGGAATATGCTCTTTACGCAGAATATTCAGGAATGGGTCTTGTAACATTTGCCCTTTAGCACTCATTTTTTGCTCCAAACGCAATCTATGTTTATTGTAAATAGCTACTTTAATTGATTTTTCAGGCAATTGCCAGCAAACCTGTGACTATAGGTTGGGGAACAACAGAGTGTTTCAATACCGCAGCAAAAACTATAATTCCGGTTTGCCGAAAAAATTCACCCGACTCCAGTCCGCCCCATCAGCCTCAGCATATCCGGGCCATCGCCTTCCTTGTCAAATTCTGCGATGGCGGTGAGATCCAATCGCCACGGCAGGCCCTACCACATACACTCGAAATGGACAGTCATTGGCGCTTGGTGATCTTGAAAAAAACAGGTTCATTCCTTGAATCCTGCGCCGCAGGACGCACACATTACGGAACACAGCGTCTCCAGGGGACCAGCGCCGGCCTGGCTTAACACAGGCCAAGGCTAGGTTTTTGGCCAATAATCAGTGCCAATACCCTCACCCAGATCGGCTTCGACCAAACGTCGCCTGACTTCAAGCAAACGCTCAATCAATTTGGGCTCCCGTTTTTCATAAGCTTCGGCATCAGCCACACGGCTTACCACGACACCAAGCAGTTCCGTGATCGCGTTGCCGATGGAGTTCTGGCTGATGGTAACAATCAATTTACCCTGGTCATTGCGGTAGATGAGCTGCTTGAACGCCGGCTGCCAGCGGATCGCGTTAGCGTATTTGGCATCGGTGATACAGCGCTCGCGAACCTTCTTCGCCGTCCGGAGAAAATCGTTGTTGAACAGCAGCACACTTTTCACCTGCCCGGGGAAATAAACATCGTCCAGCATTGGCGCATTGCGCGTCGAAACCTGCGAGAAGAAGGTGCGGTAAAAATCGATGAATCCCTTAAGCACCAGATCATACTCATGCCAGAAACGAACATCTTCCAAGGTGGCCGCCCCGCCGGGAATCTCCCAGCTCGGCAGGCCCTGTGGGTAGCCGGTCAGATCGAAACGCGCGCCATCATCGCTCACCGGGCGCAACACCTCCAGATGGAGCGCCTTGCAGATGAATTCGCGGTAAACATCGTGCATGTACTTTTCGAACAGCGAGTGCTGCCCCCCATCGGTGAGATTGGGGTTTTTGGGATCGGCCAGCTTGGCTTCACGCAACTCGTCCATGGGAAAGACGATGAAGTGATTGTGCAGCATCCGGATGCTGGGCACGCCGGGAGAAGTCAGCGGCCATGTGGCGTCCAGGCTGGCTTCACCGGCCAACACCAGGTGTTGCGCCGGGTCCGGATATTCTTCCAGCATGTAGTCGATGATGATCTGATTCATCCTGTTCCACACATGCCTGACGTTATCCGGCACCTGGGTGCGGCGCACCGGCCGTCCCAGCGGATTGAGTATGCATTGCGAAGTGTTGTAGATGATCGAGGTATCGAACTCGGTGCTGTGCCCCAGCGCCTTGCGATACAGCAGCAGATTCTCCGGGTTCAGCAACAGGCCATTGTTATGCACCAGATCATTGAGATTTTCGGTACTGTTGAAAAACTCATTGGGCTTCATTCCCTCCGGCACATCGAGCGGGATGGGACGGAAGGGCGTAACAATTTCGCGCGGGCCGGTTTGGAACATGTCGTACCTCTGGTTTTTCCCTGAGACTTTGGGCCCACGAGGCCCTTAGTATTTTTTGCCGTAAGTCTTGCGGCTGCGCCGCCGTTTCCGATGCGCCGCCTTCTCTTCATCCTCTGTTTTTGGGGCTGGCGTTCTGCCCGCAAAAGGATTTTGACCCTGCTTGAATTGCACCCTGAGCGGCGTGCCTTCGAGTTCGAAAGCCTTGCGGAAAGTGCTTTCCAGATAACGCTTGTAGCTGTCCGCCACACCAGCGACCGCGGTGCCATGCACAATCACCAGCGGCGGGTTGGACCCCCCCTGGTGGGCATAACGCAGCTTCGGCCGGATCGGGCCGACCTTGGGCGGCTGGTGCTTCTCTGTCGCGGCAATCAAAACGCGCGTCAGCATGGGCGTGGACATCTTCTTCATCGCTGCCGCAAAGGCGCCGTCGATGGATTTGAACAACCCGCCCACGCCACTGCCCTGCAATGCGGAAATGTAGTGATACTTGGCAAATTCCAGGAACTGCAGTTTCCGCGCCAAATCACTTTTGATCACATCGCGCCGCGCCTCATCCAGGCCGTCCCACTTATTCACCGCGACCACCAGCGCCCTGCCCGCCTCAAGAATAAAACCGGCGATATGCGCATCCTGTTCGGAGATATCCTGACGCGCATCCAGCACCAGCACCACCACATTGGCATCTTCAATGGCCTGCAGGGTCTTGATGACGGAAAATTTCTCGACCGCCTCGAAAACCTTGCCCTTCTTGCGCACACCGGCAGTATCGATCAGGGTATAGCGTCGACCATCGCGCTCCAGATCCATGTAGATGCTATCGCGTGTCGTGCCCGGCTGATCAAAGGCGATGACCCGTTCTTCGCCCAACAGGCGATTGACCAGCGTTGACTTGCCCACATTGGGGCGGCCGACGATGGCAACCTTGGGATGATCCTCTTCCTCGCCTTCGTCTTCCTGTTCGCCAGGAAAGTCCTCCAGAGCCAGTTCGACCAGTTCACGCACACCTTCGCCGTGCGCGGAGGAAATCACCAGCGGATCACCCAGCGCCAGCTCATGGAATTCTGCCGCCACCACTTCGCGGCGCATGCCTTCGGCCTTGTTGACTGCCAGAAACAAGGGCCGGCCCGACTTGCGCAGTCCTTCCGCAATAATCTTATCCTGCGGCGTCAAGCCCTGGCGGGCATCCACCAGAAAAATGATGCAATCGGCCTCATCCACAGCCTGCAGGGTCTGTTTAGCCATCTCGTGCAGGATGCCATTCTTGGCAACCGGCTCGAAACCGCCGGTATCCACCACCAGATAGGGTTTGCTGCCCACCCGGCCGTGACCGTAATGGCGATCCCGCGTCAGGCCAGGCAGATCGGCCACCAGCGCATCACGGCTCTGGGTTAGGCGGTTGAAAAGCGTGGATTTTCCGACGTTGGGACGTCCCACCAGAACAAGAGTAGGTTTCATTGGGTCGCCAGTGTAAATAGGCCGCCATTGCGTGTCTGCAGCAACAGATTCTGCCCCAGCAACAAAGGCGTGGCAGCAATCGCGCTGCCGTCGGTGGACGCACGCGCGGCAAAACTGCCGTCTTCACGCGACAGGAAATGCACATAACCTTCCAGATCAGCCACGGCCACATGCTTTCCGCTCACGACCGGGGCGCTCAAGCGACGATTCAGCAGCTTGTCCTGCTTCCACAAACTGGCGCCACTGCTTTTATCCAGGGCATGCACCGCGCCACGGGCATCGCTAACATACAGTGAGGAAGCATCCAGCGACAAACCGGAGACACTCGACATTTCGCGCGCCCAGATTAGGTTGCCGTTGACAATTTCGAAGCAGGCCACCCGCCCCTGATAGGCTACCGCACAAATACTGCCGCCATCCACTACCGGCTGACTGGTCACATCGGCGATGCGCTCAAGTTCGGTGGCGCCGCGCGGCTGGGCCACGCTGGCTTCCCAGCCCAGAATGCCATTGGAGAGCGACAGCGCCACCAGTTTGCCGCCCGCATATCCGGCGAATACGCCACCGCGCATCACCACCACGCCGGCATGGCTGCGAATTGCCAAGGATGGCAGTGCGCGTTGATACACCCACTTGCTCTTTCCATCGCGGGCATCCAGTCCGTAAATTTGCCCATCCGCGGCACGCACTACGACAATTCCTTCTGCCGCCTGGGGAGCGCTCAGCACTTCCGATGAAACTCTGGATTGCCATAGAGATTTGCCATCCAGATCATAGGCCAGCACTTCTCCCTTGCGAGTTGCCATCAAGACCAGCCCTGAACCCACGCCAACCCCGGCGGAAAGCTTCTTGCCTGTTTCCACGCGCCACAACTGCTTGCCGCTCTCGGCATCAAAGCGGGCAACGCTCCCGTCATGGCCCGTGGCATAAACACTGCCACCATCCACGGCGGGGGTAAATACATAATCTCCAGCACTGCCGACACCGGCCCGCCATTGAGTATTTATAGATGCGCTGGGCTTGATTTCGGCCAATGGCAAAGGTTTTTCTGCGCCGGCCTTGCCCTCCCACAGGCCAAAACCGGTGGAGATGGACTCACCAAGGCCGGCACATCCCCCCAGTGACAAGGCAAGCAAACCCGCCAAGGGTACCCGCAGTGCCATACGAATATTCATCATCCCCCCAAACCATCCAGTTTCAACTGCACCAGCCCACGATAGCCACCGGATGGGTCCATCTTTTCCAAAGCCAGCTGATAAGCTGCACGCGCCTCGTCGTTCTTGCCGGAGGCCAACAGCACATCGCCCCTCAGATCGGCGTACAGTCCATCAAAACCTGCGCCATGCTTCGAATCAAGAAGCTTGAGCGCTTCTTCATGTTTTTTCTCGTCCAGCAATACGCCCGCCAGCTGCAGCCGGGCAGCGTCCTTAATTTCGTCGCTTTTTGCATGATCCATCACCCATTGAAACTGGGCCATGGCGCTTTTGCCGTCCCCGCTCTCATAGTTGGATCTGGCCGCGATAAAAGCAGCCCGTGACGCGTACGCAGTGCGCGGAAAGCGCTCCATGAGCTGCCCGGCAATACCACGTACGTTTTTGACATCGTGCTTTTCGACTGCGCCCTGAAAGGCCTCATACAGTCCTGCCGCCTGCGTTGTCTGCTGGTGCTGGTAATAGCGCCAGCCCTGAATTCCAGCCACAATCGCCACGAATACCGCGACACCGAGCAGCACGGTGTTGCCGTTTTGCTTCCACCACGCCTTGATGGTGTCAATTTGTTCCTGCTCTTCCAGATCGTAAGCCATGTACACCTCAAAAAAAACCTTATCAACCACGGAGCGCGCGGAGAGCACGGAGCAATGTTGGCCCCGTGTTTTTCCGTGTTCTCCGCATACTCTGTAGTTACACTTTCTTTCCCATCACATCAACCGCTTCTGCAGCCGTCATGCGTGCCTGGTCACCGAGCGCCCGCAACGGCTTGAGGGTAAGCTGCCCTTCCGCCGCTTCTTCATCGCCAATGATCACCGCGTAACGCGCTCCGCTCGCATCCGCCTTTTTCATCTGCGCCTTGAAGCTGCCGCCACCGCAATGAAGGATCACATGCAATCCCTGCTCACGCAGTGTTTCAGCAGCCAACAAAGCGAACCGGTCCGCGGCTTCACCCTGATGCACCACGTAAGCATCGGCGGGTTGCTCGGGCGCCCGAAACTGCTGTTCTTCCAGCAGCGCCAGCAAACGCTCCACCCCCATGGCAAAACCACAGGCAGGAGCCGGTTTGCCGCCGATCTGGGCGATCAAGCCATCATAACGTCCACCTGCACACACCGTGCCCTGCGCCCCCAGGCGAGTCGTCACCCATTCGAACACGGTGAAATTGTAGTAATCCAGCCCCCGCACCAGACGAGGGTTGATGCGGTATTCAATACCGGCCTCGCGCAGCATGGCCTGCACTTCCTCGAAATGCTTGAGAGAAGCTTCGTCCAGGTCGTCCAACAACTTCGGCGCGCCTTCGATCAAGTTCTGCAGGTCCGGATTCTTGCTGTCCAGCACACGCAGGGGATTGGTTTTAAGACGGCGTTTCGAGTCCTCGTCCAGCAGCTCGGCATGCTGCTCCAGGTAGTGCACCAGGCGGGCGCGATGACGGGCGCGATCCTCCGAACTGCCGAGCGTGTTGATCTCCAGCGCCACATCCTGCAATCCAAGTCTTTTCCACAGTCGCGCCGTCATCATGATCTGTTCCGCGTCCATGTCCGGGCCGGCGAAGCCCAGTGATTCCACGCCGACCTGGTGGAACTGGCGGTAGCGTCCTTTCTGCGGGCGTTCATGTCGGAACATCGGCCCCATGTACCACAGGCGTTGCGGCGCATTGTAAAGCAGATTGTGCTGCAGCACGGCACGCACGCAGGAAGCGGTCCCTTCCGGGCGCAGCGTCAGGCTCTCGCCATTGAGGGCGTCGGTGAAGGTATACATCTCCTTCTCCACGATATCGGTCACTTCGCCGATGGCGCGCTTGAACAGTCCGGTCTGCTCCACGATAGGCATGCGGATGCAACGGTAACCGTAGCTCTTCAGCCAGTCGCGCACCGTATCCTCGAAAAATTCCCACAGCGCGGCATGCTCCGGAAGGATGTCGTTCATGCCGCGGATCGCTTGAATGCTGCTTGTCATATTGTTTTTACTGGAAAGTCGGGGTCGGCGGCAGGCCGGATTGCCGCATGCGCCCCTTCAAATGATTAACTGGCCACCTTGACCGGAATCGCGCCCAGGCCGCCCTGCTTCATCGCCGCGATGCGCGCACGCACTTCGCGCTCGATCTGGTCGACGATTTCCTCGTCGCTTACCTTGTGGCTCGGCTTGCCTTCGACATACAGCAGGTTCGGCTCACCGCCGGCCAGGCCGATATCCGCTTCGCGCGCCTCTCCGGGGCCATTCACAATGCAGCCGATGACGGCCACGTCGAGATGCTCCATCACATCCTCCAGGCGCTGTTCCAGCTCATTCACCGTCTTGATCACATCGAAATTCTGGCGCGAACAGGAGGGGCAGGCAATGATATTCACGCCCTTGTTGCGCAGGTGAAGACTCTTCAGGATATCGAAGCCGACTTTGACCTCTTCCACAGGATCGGCGGCGAGGGAAACGCGGATGGTGTCGCCGATCCCGGAGGCCAGGATCATGCCCAGGCCTATGGCCGATTTCACGCTACCGGAACGCAAACCGCCCGCTTCAGTGATGCCAAGATGGAGCGGCTGATCAATCTGGCTGGCGAGCAGTTTGTAGGCCTCCACTGTCATGAAGATTTCCGAGGCCTTGAGGCTGACCTTGAAATCCGGGAAATTCAGGCGTTCGAGAATCTCGATGTGGCGCAGGGCCGACTCCACCAGCGCTTCCGGCGTGGGCTCCCCATATTTCTTCTGCAGATCCTTTTCCAGAGAGCCGGCGTTGACGCCGATGCGGATCGGGATGCCATGGTCCTTGGCCGACTGCACCACGGCCCTGACGCGATCCTCGCGTCCGATATTGCCTGGGTTGATGCGCAGGCAATCGGCACCCAGTTCCGCCACGCGCAGGGCAATCTTGTAGTCGAAATGGATGTCGGTCACCAGCGGCACCGGCGAACGCTTCCTGATCAGGCCAAAGGCCTCAGCCGCTGCCATGCTGGGAATGGACACGCGCACGATATCAGCGCCGGCCTTGGCAGCCCGCTCGATCTGCGCCACGGTGGCATCCACATCAGTGGTCTCGGTGTTGGTCATGGTTTGCACTGAAATCGGCGCATCACCGCCAATCAGGACATTACCCACCTTGATCTGCCGGCTTTTGCGGCGGGGAATCTCGACTTTGAACATGTTTAGAAACTCACTCCAGTGTCAGGCGCGCCACATCGGCCTTGGCGAATGCGGAAAGGTCTACAGGCTGGCCTTTGTAGGTCAACTTCACATTAGGCGAACTCCCGATCACCAGGGACAAAGGCGCTTCACCTTCCACGACCTGATCGGCGCCCGCAGCATTATTCTGCGAGTGAATGATTTTGCCATTTTTGTCGCGCACCTCGACCCAGGCACGGCCAGAAAACGTCATTGTCAATCGCGCCAGCGCTGGCGCAGGCACGGAGACGCCAGCGGGCACGACGGGTTCTGTCGCAGCCGACGCATCGGATGGAATCGCAACAGCAGGTTCGTGTGCAAGCGGCGGCTCAACGGCAGGCAGCGCCGGGGAAGAAGGAGCATCAGGCACGGTCGTGTGGGACAGCATGCCCTTAGGCTGCTCAGGACCGAGCCACTCGAGCACTCCCCAGGAAGCCACAGCCACAATGACAAAAGCCACCATCAGCCATTTCAGCCATGGTTTAGCATGGTGTTCTGAAAAGCTGATCTTCTGCGATGGCGCCTGAATCTGATGCGATTCCTCTTCTTTCCCGAAAGAAAGATGAGCCATCAATGGCTCAGGGTCAAGCTGCACCAGGCGCGCATAATTCCTGATGAAGCCACGCACAAAAGTACGGCCGGGCAACTTCGAATAATCGTCCAACTCGAGTGCTGCAATCTGTTTCTCTGAGAGACGCAGCGCACGCGCCACATCAAACATGCTCAGACCCTGGCTTTCCCGCTCGCGCCTGAGCTTCGCTCCCGCCCCCTCTGAGGGTGCGGACGCCTGTTCTTCAACCATATCCGTCACTGCTGCCCCTCTGCCTTACCCGTAATGTCGAACTGACCGTTGCGATAAGCGATTGCCTCGCGCGAATCGGGGAAATTCTTTCTCAATTGCAGGCCATAGTTTGCTTCCGCATCACGGTTGCCGATACGATGAGCAATACGCGCTCCAAGCCACAAGCCTTCCGGCGTCAGTCCACTCTTCATGAACTGCTCAAGATAAAACTGGGCATCATTGTACTTGGCGCGACGAAACTGGATGTCGGCAAGATAATAAAGCGCATGCGGTGGTGCCGGCTGAAACTTGATGGCGCGCAAAAAGAAATCTTCCGCGCCCTTATCATCGCCTTTTTTTAGAGAACACTGGCCGGCATTGAGGTAGGCCTTTTCCGGCGTGGAATAGAGCGGATTTTTCAATGCATTCATGAAATAGCCGATCGCCTCGTCCACGCGGTTGCGCTGGCACAGGAACCAGCCGTAGTTGTTGTGCGTATCAGAATTGCTCGAATCGATGCTGAGGGAACGTTTGAAACTCTCGTCCGCCTTGTCATATTCCCTCAGCTCCATGTAAACCAAGCCAAGGATATTATAGGCAGGCGCATACTTGGAGTCGGCACTGATGGCTGTATTCAACTCTTCCAGAGCAACGCCAAGCTTGCCCATGCCAAAATAGCCGGCACCCAGTTCAGTATGAATCTGGGCCCGTCTTGATTCACCTGTCAGCGACTCCGCCCATGCCGGTAAAGCTGTAAAGGTCCACGCCATCAACATTACAGCCAGCACTTTTTTCATACGGCAGCCTCCACTATTTTGTATTGAGTCCGCTTGGTCTTGTCCTGCACCTGCCCTGCCAGCTGCCCACAGGCGGCATCGATATCATCGCCGCGCGTTTTGCGTGTGGTTGCCACCAGCCCAGCCTGCATCAGCTCGTCACGGAAGCGCCGTACCGCCTCCGGGCGGGAGCGGCGGTATCCCGACATGGGAAAAGGGTTGAAAGGAATCAGGTTGAACTTGCACGGCACATCCCGCACAAGCGCTATCAGTTCGCGCGCGTGTGCCACGCTGTCGTTGACGCCATCCAGCATGACATATTCGAAAGTCACAAAATCCCGCGGCGCCTTCTCGATGTAGCGCCGGCAGGCGGCCATCAGTTCGGCCAGGGGGTATTTCCGGTTGATCGGGACCAGCACGTCGCGCAGCGCATCATTGGGCGCGTGCAGGGAAACCGCCAATGCCACCGGGCAGGTGTCACGCAGGCGGTCCATGGCCGGGACCAGGCCGGAAGTGCTGACCGTCACGCGGCGGCGCGACAGCCCGTAGGCATGGTCGTCGAGCATGATGTTGAGCGCCGTCACCACATTGTCGAAGTTGGCCAGCGGCTCGCCCATGCCCATCAGCACCACGTTGCTGATGATGCGCTCGCCTTTCGGATGGCGCCCTGCAGCGTCGCCCGAGGGGCCCCCGCAGGGGGATCGGGCAGCGGAGGGGATGCCGGCGACCGCATCGGCGCCGGCATCCCGCACCGGGGCCGCACCTTCCTGCGGAAGGCACTGATCTTCCCTTTGCGGTCGCCGCCCCAGCGCCTTGTTGGCCCACCACAACTGGCCGATGATTTCCGCCACCGAAAGGTTGCGGTTGAACCCCTGGCGCGCAGTGGAGCAGAAGCTGCATTCCAGCGCGCAGCCCACCTGGCTGGAAATGCACAAAGTGCCGCGCTCATCCTCGGGAATGAACACGGTTTCGATGCCGTTGCCGGCGCCGACGTCCAACAGCCACTTGCGGGTGCCGTCGTCGGATAATTGTTCCTTGATCAGCCGCGGCGGTTCGACCACGGCTGAAACGCTCAACTTCTCCCGCAAGGATTTGGCCAGATCGCTCATGCGAGCGAAGTCGCTCTCGCCGAAATGATGCATCCAGCGCAGCACCTGCTTGGCGCGAAACGGCTTCTCACCAATTTCAGCGAAGAAAGCGGTGAGCTGCGGGAGATCGAAGTTGAGCAGATTGACGGGCATTAGCGCGCGTAAACTTCCATTGCCGGGAAGAAATAGCAGATTTCAGCTTTGGCGGTATCGGGGCCATCAGAGCCATGCACGGCATTGGCATCGATGCTTTCGGCGAAATCGGCGCGGATGGTGCCTTTCTCAGCCTTCTTCGGATCGGTGGCGCCCATCAGTTCGCGGTTCATGGCAATCGCATTTTCGCCTTCCAGCACCTGGATCATGACCGGCCCGGAAATCATGAAATCCACCAGGTCCTTGAAGAAGGGGCGTTCACGGTGCACGGCGTAGAAGCCTTCGGCTTCGGCGCGGGACAGATGCTTCATTTTGGAAGCGGCAATCTTGAGGCCATTGCTTTCGAAGCGGGAATAAATCTTGCCAATGACGTTCTTGGCGACGGCATCGGGTTTGATGATGGACAGGGTGCGTTCTACAGCCATTTGTATCTCCAGTTTCAGGTAAATATTAGGGTTATTAACAACCCGCTAAAATACCATGGAATCCTTATTAAATAAACCTCGCGGCGGCAAAAGCGAAGTGATAACATTCGCCCCATTCTCTCTGACGACACTGCGAATAGGAAGTTTCAATGGCGGAGCAAGCGGTCAACGACGAACACGCCGAGATCAAGAAACGCGCCATGCGGCGCCTCATCGTTGCAGGCACTCTGGTCACTGCAGCCGTCGTCGCCCTTACGGTGTTAAATTACAAGTCTGAAGAGCGCGTGGTTCCCGCCACCACCTCCGGAGCACCCGCCGTCGCAACACCCGAACCCGCCCCGCCTGAAGCCGTACCAACAAAAACAGCCGAGGAAGCGCCTCCCGAAACACCCGTCCCGGACGTTCTTCCGGCACCGGATAGCGAAGCAGCGCCGACGACAGCCCCCCCTCCCCCAGAGGTGCTGAACAAACCGAGCCAATTCACTCCGGCAGCGGCAAAACCGCGCACCGAAGCGATCTCCGCCCCAGCCCCATCCAAAGCGGCCGGCACAGCCATTGCAGAATCAAGCACCCCGCAAGCAGTGACGATTTCCCCGCCTTCTCCCGCGAAAAAATCCACTGCGCCGACAAGCATGGAGAGCAAGCCCATCGCTGTTCCGGCAGCGCCTCCCGCCAGGACAACAGAGACCACTGCGCCCAAGGCTTACGTGGTCCAACTGGGCCTTTTCTCCAATTATGAAAATGCCGTCCAGCTTCAGAAGAGGCTGGCGGATCATGGCATCAAGTCCTATACCGAGACGCGCCTTCATGTCGGCCCGTTCCAGAGCAAGGCCGAAGCCGAGCAGGCCATGACCCGGATCCGCAGCATGGGGATCAATGCCGTCCTGGTGCCAACCCGCTAAAGAACCCTTCAGCAACCATAGATGCCTACCAGCAACAACACACGCCTGCCCTCTCTTGCCCTGGGCGCGCTGGGTGTCGTTTATGGCGACATCGGCACCAGCCCGCTGTACACCCTGAAAGAAGTATTCGCCCCCAGCCCCCATCAACTGCCGGCCTCGCCGGACAACATCCTAGGCATTCTGTCCCTGGTGCTGTGGTCGCTGATCATCGTGGTTTCGATCAAATACGTGGTCTTCATCATGCGCGCCGACAACCGCGGCGAAGGCGGCATCATGGCTCTGATCGCCCTGGCGCTGCGCGAGGCCAGGGACAATCCGAAGCGCCAGCGCATGATCATGATGTTCGGCATCCTTGGCGCCTGCATGTTTTATGGCGACGGCATGGTAACGCCGGCGATTTCCGTACTCTCCGCCGTGGAAGGCCTGGAAGTGGCAGCACCCGCCCTGCATGCCTATATCGTCCCGATTTCCCTGACGGTGCTGTTCATCCTGTTCCTTGTGCAGCGCCATGGCACGGCACGGGTCGGCACCCTGTTCGGCCCGGTGATGGTGGTGTGGTTTTTCGTTCTCGCCGTGCTTGGCATCAACAGCATCGTCCAAACACCCGAAGTATTGCAGGCCGCCAACCCGGTCTACGCCTTCCAGCTCTTCGCCAGCCACAAGTGGCTGGCCTTCATCGCGCTGGGCGCCGTGGTGCTCGCAGTCACCGGCGGCGAGGCGCTTTACGCAGACATGGGGCACTTCGGCCGCAGGCCGATCCAGATCGCATGGTTTGGCTTTGTCCTGCCGGGACTGCTGCTCAATTATTTCGGCCAGGGCGCGCTGCTGCTGCGCGAACCGGAAGCCATCAACAACCCCTTCTACCACCTGGCGCCGGATTGGGCGCTCTACCCCATGATCGCGCTGGCCACGCTGGCAACAGTCATCGCGTCCCAGGCCGTGATCACGGGCGCGTTCTCTGTCACGCGCCAGGCAATGCAACTGGGCTACGTGCCGCGCATGCAGGTCCAGCACACCTCCGAACAGGAAAAGGGCCAGATCTATATTCCCGCCATCAACTGGGCACTCCTCGCGGCGGTCGTGATACTGGTGCTGGGTTTCCGCTCCTCAGGCAACATGGCTGCCGCGTACGGCATCGCCGTGACCGGCGACATGGTGATCACCTCCATCCTCGCCACCTTCGTTTTCAGCCGTGCCCTGGGCTGGGGCTGGGCCAAGGCGATCGCCCTGTTCAGCATTTTCCTGGTGGTGGATCTCGCCTTCTTCGGCGCCAACCTGCTCAAGATTGCCGACGGCGGCTGGTTCCCGCTCCTCGCCGGTTTTGCGATCTTCGTCCTCATGACCACCTGGAAGCGCGGCCGCCAGTTGCTCTACCAGCGCATGGAAGGCGATGCGCTGGCCCTCGAACCCTTCATCGAAAGCCTGGGTTACGGCGACATGGCGCGCGTACCCGGCACGGCGGTGTTCTTGACCCCAAACCCCAAGGGCGTGCCACAGGCGCTGCTGCACAACCTCAAACACAACAAGGTACTGCACGAACGCGTGATTCTGGCGACGGTCATCATCCAGGACATCCCCTACGTCGCCGAAGATGAACGCGTCCAGCAGGATGCGCTGCCCAACGATTTCCACCGCATCACCATTTTCTACGGCTTCATGGATGAGCCCGACCTGCCGCGCGACCTGGCCCTGAGCTGCACGCAACACGGCTTCGAACTCGACATGATGGACACCTCCTTCTTCATCGGCCGCGAAACCCTGATTCCCCGCGTCGGCTCGGAAATGTGCCTGTGGCGCGAAAAACTTTTCGTCAGCATGTTCCGCAACGCCGGTAGCGCCACGCATTTCTTCAAGCTGCCGCCCAACCGGGTGGTTGAGCTCGGCGCACAGATCAGGCTTTAGCACCAGTTCGCCACTATCGTCCCTCGCAATGGCAATGCAGCCTGTTATAATTGCAGATTTTTTCCGCCATTTAAGACCATGACTCTCCACGAAGAAATCCAGCGCCGCCGCACCTTCGCCATCATTTCCCACCCCGACGCGGGCAAAACCACGCTGACTGAAAAAATGCTGTGGTTCGGCGGCGCGATCCAGATGGCCGGCGCGGTACGGGCGCGCAAATCCGACCGCCACGCGGTTTCTGACTGGATGGAACTGGAGAAGCAGCGCGGCATCTCGGTGACTTCATCGGTGATGCAGTTCCCCTACCGCGAATGCATCGTCAACCTGCTCGACACCCCTGGCCACGAGGACTTTTCCGAAGATACCTACCGCACCCTGACAGCAGTGGACTCCGCAGTCATGGTGATCGATTCGGTCAACGGCGTGGAAGCCCAGACCATCAAGCTGCTCAATGTCTGCCGCCTGCGCGATACACCCATCATCACCTTCATCAACAAGCTCGACCGCGAAGGCAAGGAACCCATCGAGCTGCTGGATGAAATCGAGTCGGTGCTGGCGATCCAGTGTGCTCCCATGACCTGGCCGATCGGCATGGGCAAGCGTTTCCGCGGCACCTATCACCTGTATAACGACACGGTATCGGTATTCGACCCGAAGGCCGAAAAAGGCACGGCGGAAATCATCCAGGGTCTGGACAACCCGCGCCTGGACGAACTGATAGGCGATCAGGCCGATGAACTGCGCATCGACATCGAACTGGTGCGCGGCGCATCGCACACCTTCGACCGCGTGGCCTACCTGAACGGCAAGCAGTCACCGGTATTTTTCGGCTCGGCAATGAACAACTTCGGCGTACAGTCACTGCTCGACGCCATCGTGGAGCTCTCCCCCGCGCCCCTGCACCGTCCGGCGCAAACCCGGCAAGTCGAGCCCGACGAGCCCAAATTTTCCGGCTTTGTGTTCAAGATCCAGGCCAACATGGACCCCAAGCACCGCGACCGCATCGCCTTCATCCGCATCTGTTCCGGCCGCTTCGACCGCGGCATGAAAATCAAGCAAGTCTCCAGCGGCAAGCAGGTTACGGTGGGCAATGCCATCACCTTCATGGCACAAGACCGCAACACAACGGACGAGGCCTACGCCGGCGACATCATCGGCATCCCCAACCACGGCACGATCAGGCTGGGCGACACCTTCAGCGAAGGCGAAGATCTCAAGTTCACCGGCATCCCGTCCTTCGCCCCGGAAATCTTCCGCCGCGCCCGGATCAAGAACCCGCTCAAGATGAAGCAATTGCAGAAAGGATTGCAGCAGCTTGCGGAAGAAGGCGCCACTCAACTCTTTCGCCCGGTTTCATCCAACGATCTGATCCTGGGCGCGGTCGGCATGCTTCAATTCGATGTGGTAGCCCATCGCCTGCAATATGAGTATGGCGTGGACGTCCAGTTCGAGCATTTTGATGTTGCAACCGCGCGCTGGCTGCGCGGCAGCGATCTGGAATTGAAAAAGCTGGTGGACAAGCATGGTTTCAACATCGCCCTGGATGGTGCCGATGAATACGTTTATCTCGCTCCCAACCGGGTCAACCTCAATCTGGCACAGGAACGTTTTCCAGAAATCAAGTTTCTGGAAACACGCGAAATCGTCTAAGCCACTGCAGCGGCTGAAAA
Organism: uncultured Sulfuricella sp.; assembly: GCA_964384915.1. GTDB lineage: Bacteria > Pseudomonadota > Gammaproteobacteria > Burkholderiales > Sulfuricellaceae > Sulfurimicrobium. Next base: position 76,204 of record CAYLMA010000005.1, read on the forward strand.
CCCACACCAGAGACCAAATGCTCGAGAAGGGGTGGAAGCACAGCTTAGGCAAATGGCGTCATGAAACGCGCACCCACTATGCTGGGAATACCGTCACTTCCAAACGCCTGATCAGATCGCGGTTAAATCACCCGGAAAGCCCGTGAACATTTCCAGGGTTATCGCCTTGCTCCAGCCTGAAACTAATGCTCTCCCTTGGTGCGAAGCAGCCCCGCCATGCGGTTACCCTGTTTCTGCGGTCCGCCCTTGGGGAAAATCTCGTGCAGATAGTGGTTGTTGCCGCGCTCCTTCCCCCACACCTGGGCGAAGTGCTTGATCATATTGCGCACCTGGGCCTGAACCGAGTGTTCGTGATAATACTCCCGCAAATAGCGGATCACTTCCCAATGTTCCTCGGTCAACTCCAGATCTTCCTGCTTGGCCAGCGCGACGGCGTAGTCCTCTGACCATTCGTCAAGATTCCGGATGTAACCTTCGGAATCAGTCTCGATCTCCTTACCGTTTACAAGTAAATATCTGCTATGAAAACCCATGTGCCTTCCCCCTTACAATAAAGCCGGCATTTGATTTGTTTTGATTACACAAAACTTAATCGTGCTCCCGCACAGCCGGAAATATTTCCTACAACGTATCAACATATGCTGCAAGGTTGACGATATCTTCGTCGGTCAACTCCTTCGCCCACGGCGCCATCAGATTGGTCATTGGCCCCACGTGGTAGCCGCTGCGGTACAGCCTCAGCATCATTTCTACCCTTTCAGCGCCCCTGCCGGCAATGGGCGGCGTGAACTTCCCCCCATGACCAGTACGGTGATGGCAAAGGCGGCAGATGGATTCGTACTTGACCATGCCGGCACGTACCTTGGCGCCAAGATCAGGGTCGGCGGCTTCGATTCGTTCCACTTTAGCCAGGTCCGGGCCTTTGCGATTTTCCGCATCACCACTCTGGATAATTTCCTGCAACGCGAAGTGCACCCCAAAACCGACTGCGACCACCAGCAGCAGCCAGCTAAGCCCACGGAGCATGCTTGCTTCCTTTCCGGAACTTAATCAGGCATTCACTGGTTTTGTAATCAGACATGAAAACACCTCGAATAGACTGCGGGCGCCACCACCCCAGCAGGGGTGGCGGCATGCCCGGCTTTGACGCTTAACGCGCAGCGAAGCGGCGCTTGCTGCGCACGATCTGGTAAGACCGTGCCAGATAACCGAACGGCGCGCTCCAGATATGAACCAGACGGGTGAACGGGAACAGCAGGAACAGCGACATGCCGAAGACCAGATGCAGCTTGAATACCACTTCAACGTGGGACACCAGTTCCGGCTTCGGGCTGAACAGCACGATGCTCTTTGCCCACTGCGCCAATGCCATCATGGTATCCGCGCTACCCAGCGAAGCGTGATGGGCGGTGGTGAAGGTGGTGGCCAGGCCGAACAGCAGGGTGATCATGATCCAGAACAGGATGAAGATGTCCGACGTGCGGCTCGTTGCGCGTATGCGTGGATTGGTCATACGGCGCACCAACAGCATCCCGCCGCCGATCAGGCACAGAATGCCGAGGAAACCGCCGCCGTACATGGCGATGCTTTGCTTGCCGAGAGAGGACAAGCCGATCGTTCCCCAGATAGCGTAGGGTGCCAGCAGCCCGACAAGATGGCCGCAGAAGATGCCGATGATGCCGATGTGGAACAGATTGCTGGCCAGGCGCACCCCCCCCGTTGAAAGCAGCTGACTGGAGGCGCTTGTCCAACCATACTGTTCGCGGTCAAAGCGTACCCAACTGCCGATAATAAATATGCTTAGGCAAATGTAGGGAAAAATGCCAAAAAGCAAATTGTTCATATTAAAAAGATCTTCGTTCATTTTATTCCTCCTTAAGCAGCAACACAGGCCGGTGCGGCACGGTTCTTAACGATAGAAACCAGCGGCGCATAAGGGCTATTGGCCTTCTTCAGATTGTCGGCCAACACCGTCAGAACCTTGCTGGCATCGGACAAAAAGGCCTTCGCCTCCTTGTCTTCCTGCAATGCCACGAATTCAAGGATCAGCGGCAGATAGTCAGGCAACTCGTTAGTCATCTGCTTCACGCCGTAGTCCTTATACAATTCACCCAGATCGATCAGCGCCGGACCGCGGTTCTTGTCGTTATCATCACCAAAAAAATGGTGCGTCAAGTGCAGGCTATGCTCCGGCGTGAGGTCGAAAGTTCTGACATAGTCTTCCTGGATTGCAATCGGGTCGCCGTTTTCAAGCCAGGTCACGAACTTCTTCACCTCTGCCCATTCGGCCACGTCGCTATCAACTGTCTCATCCAGCAGCTTGCTGATGACCGGCAGATTGTCGAATAGCTCCTGATCGGGATACTCCAGCAGAGCCGATAAAATTTTGTAGATTTGCATGATTTATCCTCTTAGCTATTGTCCGCGGGCGGGGCCAGTTCGGCGGGTTCCATCGATTCCTTGCGGCGCCGCGGGAACATGGAGATCTTGCTGATACCGACCGAGGAACTGTTACCGAATGTGAAGCCATTCTGCCCCTGGAAGCCGTGCGCATCATCCAGGCGTTCTTCCTCATGACCGGTTGGGATCACAAAGCGGTCTTCGTAATTCGCGATGGCCAGATAACGGTACATTTCCTTGGCTTGATCTTCCGTAATCCCTGCAGCATCCAGCGCGCGGGTATCCGCGACACCTTCCACGTGCACCGAACGCTGGTAGCTGCGCATGGCGATGAGGCGGTTCAACGCGCTAAGAATCGGCGCTTCCTTGCCGGCGGTAAGCAGGTTGGCCAGGTATTTGATCGGAGTGCGCATGGTGCCGGCCTGCGGAATCGCGCCGTCCGGACCGACCGGCAGGTTGCCCTGGTCGATCTGAGACTGAACCGGCGAAAGTGGCGGCACATACCAGACCATCGGCAGAGTGCGGAACTCGGGGTGCATCGGGAAAGCGATTTTCCAATCGATCGCCATTTTGTAGATCGGCGACTTTTGCGCTGCGATGATCCAGTCTTCGTTGATCCCTTCGGCACGGGCAGCAGCAATCACGGCCGGGTCGTTGGGATCGAGGAAAATCTTGCACTGCGCTTCGTACAGATCCTGTTCGTTGCTGATGCTGGCCAGCTCTTCGATGCGGTCAGCGTCATACAGCATGATGCCGTTGTAGCGGATGCGGCCAACACAGGATTCCGAGCATACCGTCGCCATGCCGGACTCGACACGCGGGTAGCAAGCGATGCACTTCTCGGCCTTGCCGGATTCCCAGTTGTAGTACACCTTTTTGTAAGGGCATGCGCTCATGCAGAAACGCCAGCCACGGCACTTATCCTGATCGACCAGCACGATGCCATCTTCTTCGCGCTTGTAGATGGAACCTGACGGGCAGGCCGCCACACAGGCCGGATTCAGGCAATGATTGCAGATACGCGGCAAATACAGATTGAAGGTATTCTCGAACTGGCCGTACATCTCCTTCTGGATGTTATCCATGTTCTTGTCTACGCTGCGCTTGGCGAATTCGCCTGCCAGATCGTCTTCCCAGTTCGGGCCCCAGGTGATTTTTTCGATGGGATCGCCAGTGAGCATCGACAGCGGACGTGCTGTAGGCGCCGCCTCGGACAGCGGCGCATTCTGCAGGCGCGCATAGTTGTAGGTGAACGGCTCGTAGTAATCGTCGATCTCGGGCAGATCTGGATTGGCGAAAATATTCAACAGCTTCGAAGCACGGCCGCCGGATTTCAGCTCCAGCTTGCCGCCGGCCAGCGTCCAGCCACCCTTCCATTTTTCCTGGTTTTCCCACTGCTTGGGGTAGCCGATACCGGGCTTGGACTCGACGTTATTGAACCAGACATATTCCACGCCCTTGCGGTTGGTCCAGGTGTTCTTGCAGGTCACCGAGCAGGTGTGGCAACCGATACATTTGTCCAGATTGAAGACAAATGCGAATTGTGCACGTATTTTCATGTGTTTCTCCTATTTATCCTGTTCACGCGACGATCAACGCTTGCCGATTCCGGGCGGGTTGAGCTGGGCTTCGCGTTCCGGGGTCAGCGGACGTTCCAGCCAGTCGATATCCTTATCCGCAACCTTGCGCATGATGATCTCGGTATCGCGGTTGCAACCCACCGTGCCGTAATAGTTGAAGCTGTAGGCCAGCTGTACGTAGCCGCCAATCATATTGGTCGGCTTCATGACGACACGTGTAACCGAATTGAGAATGCCGCCACGCTTGCCGGTGGTATTCGATCCGGGCACGTTCACGATCTTCTCCTGGGCGTGGTACATCATGGCCACGCCGCGCGACACGCGTTGCGATACGACCGCACGCGCCACGGTCGCGCCGTTGGCATTGATCGCTTCAACCCAGTCGTTGTCCTCGATACCGGCCGCCTTGGCATCGACTTCGGAAATCCATACATAAGGGCCGCCACGGAACAATGTCAGCATGCGCAGATTGTCCTGGTAGCTTGAATGGATGCCCCACTTGGAGTGCGGCGTAATCCATTTCAGCTTGATGTGTTTCTCTGCCATGATGCTTGGCGCAAGATTGCCGAACGACTTCATGTCTTGCGGCGGTTTATGCACGCAGAAGCCCTCGCCGAAGTCCAGCATCCACTCGTGATCCTGATAAAAATGGGCACGGCCGGTCAGGGTGCGGAACGGGATGTGCTCGTGGATATTGGTGTAACCCGAAGTGTAGGACACCGTCTCCGACTCAATCCCGGACCAGGTCGGCGCGGTGATGATCTTGCGTGGCTGCACCTGGATGTCGCGGAAAGTAATCTTGTCCTCGTGACGGGCAGAGTACAGGTGGTGATGGTCGATACCGGTCTTCTTGGACAGCGCGGTCCAGGATTTGTGCGCAACTTCACCGCAGGTCTCCGGCGCCATGCGCATCACCGAATCGCAAACGAAGATATCTTCCTCGAGAGAAGGCATGCCGAAAGAAACACCCGGCACTTTCACGGCACCATTCATTTCCCTGAGCTGGTCGTACTCCATCTCGGTGTTCCAGTCGATACCCTTGACGTTGTTGCCCAGCTTGACCATCAAAGGACCGATAGCGATGTACTTCTTGTAGATGTCCGCATAATTGCGCTCAACCACCTTGATCAGCGGCATGGTTTTGCCGGGAACCGGGTCGCACTCGCCCTTCTTCCAGTCCTTGACTTCACCGAATGGCTGCGCCAGTTCAAACGCCGAATCATGCTGCATCGGCAAGGCAATAATATCCTTGCGCGTGCCGAGATGTTTTTCGGCCAGGGTCGAGAAGGTCTTGGCGATATTCTTGAAAATCTGCCAGTCGGACATGGATTGCCAACCCGGCGACACCGCTTCCGACAGCGGATGCATGAAGGGGTGCATGTCGGTGGTGTTAAGGTCGTTCTTCTCGTACCAGGTAGCCGTCGGAAGAATGATATCGGAGTAGGCGCCGGTGGAATTCAGACGGAAGTTGATATCGACCATCAGATCCAGCTTGCCGATAGGCGCTTCTTCGTGCCACTTGACCAGCTTGTTTTCCTTCCCGTCACCGGATTCCTGCAGCACGCCGTTCTGCGCGCCAAGCAGGTGCTTGAGGAAATATTCGTGTCCCTTGGCGGAAGTACCAATCAGGTTGGCGCGCCAGACGAACAGGTTGCGCGGCCAGTTGACCGGGTTGTCCGGATCGGCGAAAGCCACATCCAGCGAACCGTCCTTGAGCTTGCCAACCACGTGCTTGGCAATACCCGCCTCGTCAGTCGCACCGGCTTTTTCTGCTTCGGAAGCCAGATCCAGCGGGTTGGTATTCCAGTGCGGCGCGGATGGCAGCCAGCCCATGCGCACGGCGGCCACGTTGTAGTCGGCCAGCGAGTAGCCCTTGTACTTGCCTTTACCGGCTGGCGAAGTGAGATCGTCACCGCGCAGCGTTTCATAACGCCACTGGTCGGTATGGAAATACCAGTAGGAAGTGGAGTTCATGTGGCGTGGCGGACGCTGCCAGTCGAGCGCGAAAGCGATCGGAGCCCAGCCAGCCTGCGGACGCAGTTTTTCCTGGCCCACGTAGTGCGCCCAGCCGCCGCCGGATTGACCCACGCATCCGCAGATGTGCAGCAGATTCATCACGCCGCGGTACATCATGTCGTTGTGGTACCAGTGGTTGATCGCGGCACCCATGATCACCATGGACTTGCCATGCGTTTTGGAAGCGTTATAGGCAAACTCGCGTCCGGTGCGTTCAATGTCGGCAGCTTTCACGCCAGTCACTTTTTCCGCCCAGGCCGGTGTGTAGGCGACATTGACATCCTTGTAGCTCTTGGCCACGTTTGCGCCGCCCAGGCCACGGTCGATACCGTACTGAGCGACCTGCATGTCGAATACGGAAGCAACCAGGGCTTCTTCGCCGTTAGCCAGCTTCAGCTTGCGCACCGGCACATTGCGGTACAGCAAATCACCTTCACCCGGTTCGAAGTGCGGGAAGCCGACCGAAACCACGGCATCCTTGCTTTCGATGCAGGACAGTTCAGCCAGTATTTCCTGCTGGCTGGCAGCGTTTTTGGGCAGCAGGTTCCATTTACCCTCTTCACCCCAGCGGAAGCCGATCGATCCGTTGGGCACGACGAAGGATTTGCTCTTCTCGTCATAAACGATCGTTTTCCAGTCAGGGTTATTGGTCTCGCCCAACGCGCCGTCCAGGTCGGAAGCGCGCAGGCACCGGTCGGACACATAACCCTCGCCATGCTGGCGCAACATCACCTGAATCGGCAGGTCGGTGTACTTGCGGGCATATTCCGAGAAATAGGGGTCCTGCTTGTCGATGTAGAATTCTTTCAGGGCCACGTGGCCCATGGCCAGGAAGGCGGCCGTATCGGAACCCGGATTGACCGGCATCCACAGGTCCGATGCCTTGCAATATTCGGCATAATCGGGCGCCATCGAGATGACTTTCGCGCCCTTGTAACGCACTTCGGAGACAAAGTGGGCATCCGGCGTACGCGTGGTCGGCAAGCTGGAGCCGCACACGATGATGTAGGTGGAGTTATACCAGTCGGCCGATTCCGGCACGTCGGTCTGCTCGCCCCAGGTCTGGGGGGATGCTGCCGGCAGATCGCAATACCAGTCATAGAATGAGCCGCAGGCGCCGCCGATGAGCGACAGGTAGCGCGCGCCGGAAGCGTAGGAAATCTGCGACATCGCCGGGATCGGCGAGAAGCCGAAAATACGGTCCGGCCCATACTTCTTGATGGTGTGGACGTTGGCTGCAGCGATGATTTCTTTTACTTCTTCCCAATTGGCGCGCACGAAACCGCCCAGGCCGCGCACGGCGGTGTATTGCTTGCGCTTCTTTTCGTCAGCCTGAATCGCGGCCCATGCTTCAACCGGGTCCTTGCCGGACTTGCGTTCGGCGCGGTACAAGTCAAGCAGGCGGCCGCGGATCAGCGGGTACTTGATCCGCTGCGGGCTATACAGATACCAGGAAAAAGACGCGCCACGCTGGCAGCCGCGCGGCTCATGATCCGGCAAGTCCTCGCGGGTGCGCGGATAATCAGTCTGCTGCATTTCGAACGCCACCAGGCCATTCTTGACGAAAATCTTCCACGAACAGCCGCCGGTACAGTTCACGCCATGCGTGGAACGAACCACCTTGTCGTGCGCCCAGCGATGACGGTATGCATCTTCCCACTGACGATCCTCGTTGGTGACTACACCGTGGTCGTTGGAGAAGGTCTCCTTGTTTTTTTCAAAAAACTTTAAACGGTCGAGAAAGTGACTCATTTATTCAACTCCTTATAAGGGTTAGTTATCGGCTGCGGATCGGCATTCAGGCCGGCCCGCATGCTCCTCACGGATTCTTGATTTCGGAACCTGAACGCAGGTAGAACCACCAGTTCAGGATGAGACACAGCGCGTAGAAAATCGCGAAGCCATACATTGCGTTTTGCGGGGTGCCGGCCTTGATTTGCGCACCGATGACCACCGGCGCGATAAAGGAACCGTAGGCGCCCACGGCTGAGGTCCAACCCAGCACCGGACCGGCTTGCAAGCGGTCGAAAATCACGCCGACGGTGCGGAAAGTGGAACCGTTACCAATACCGGTCGCGGCAAACAACACCACGAAGATCACCATGAAGATGGTGAAATACTGCTCCGGGGTTGCTGAGCCGTAGGCCAGGAACATGACGTATCCTGCCGCCGCCGAAGCACCCACCATCACCACCGAGATCAGTTGCGTCACAATGGAGCCGCCCACCTTGTCTGAAACCCACCCACCGACCGGACGGATCAGGGCGCCAACGAAGGGTCCGATCCAGGCATAAGTCAGAGCTGAAGGGGCATTGGGGTTTTTCAGAGTATGCGTCATCAGGCCGGTAACCGGGTCAACCACGTGCTGGAAGCCAAAAATCACCGTAATTGCCAGCGGCAAAGCCATGGAAAAACCGATGAACGAACCGAAGGTGACGATGTAGAGCACGGTCATGGACCAGGTGTGCTTGTTCTTGAAAATGGCGAACTGCTTATCGATGTTGGCCTTCATGTCGCCAAAAGCCGCGAGCTTCATCACCAGCAGTGTGGAAGCAATAATCAGCGGCAAGGCAGCCCACATGTTCAGCAAACCCAGGCCGGTAGGGGCCGGCAGGTACAGATACAGGCCCAGGGCAGCCGTTCCGAACGCCAGGCCATACAGCCACAGGATCTTGATGAAGGCGGAAATCGTCGATCCGATGTTGGGCGAGATGGGCACCAGATTATTCATGCCGAAAAAACCCAGAAAGGCTAGCGGGATCAGCGCCAGCAGCCAAACGAAGCCGGCATTCTGGATATAGGTGGGCGTGCCGGCAAGAATCTTGCCGAAAATCCAGCCGCTGTCCTTCATCAGTTCCATCGAGCCGCCCGCGAATGCGCCGAAAATGCCGGCGGTCATCACCAGGGGGATGAGAATTTGCATGGTGGTCACGCCGAAATTGCCCAGGCCGGCATTCAGACCCAGCGCGGTACCCTGCAGGCGCTTGGGAAAGAAGGTGCTGATATTGGACATCGAGCAAGCGAAGTTACCGCCACCGATGCCGGACAGCAGCGCCAGCAACTGGAACACCCACAGCGGGGTGGACTGATCCTGCAGCGCGACGCCCGTTCCGAAGGCGGGAATCATCAGCAGCGCGGTGGTCAGGAAAATCGTGTTGCGGCCGCCAGCGATGCGGATGAAAAAGGAGGCCGGAATGCGCAGCGTCGCGCCGGACAGGCCGGCAATCGCGGTCAGGGTAAACAATTGGTCCTTGGTGAAGGGGAAGCCCAGGTTGAGCATCTGCACCGTCACGATGCCCCACATCAGCCAGATGGCAAAACCCATCAGCAGGCTGGGGATGGATATCCACAGATTGCGGTAGGCAATTTTCTTCCCCGTGGACTCCCAGAACTTCTGATCCTCCACATCCCATTCTTTGATATTGGCCATGCCTATCTCCTATTTTAAAAAAATGCCAACTGCCATTCAAAACCTTGTTACTCCAGGATGTCTGCCGCCTTCCTCTTAGCCGCCGCCTTGTCCCGCGCCCGCACCTCGGTCCAGTACATCCACAACAGTGAAACAAAAACCACGCCGAACATCAGCATGAAAGCAGAGGAGCGGATACCCGTCAGATCCACCAGCGCGCCAAACATGATCGGAAGTAAAAAACCGCCCATCCCTCCTGCCAGGCCCACAATTCCTGAAATCACCCCAATGTTGTGCGGGTAGTCGTCGGAGATGTACTTGAATACCGATGCCTTGCCGATTGCGAAAGCAATTCCAAGGGTGAACATGATGACCGTGAATCCTGTCGGGCCCAGCCCTACGTGATAAGCAACCGGCCCGGTCACTGTTTTGATGGTCAACTCGGTCTGCGGGTAGGAAAGCAGGAAAAGGCACGTCAAGGACACCAACATCACCCACCAAGTGATGGTATGCGCCCCAAACTTGTCGGAGTAATAGCCGCCCAGTGCGCGCAACACGCCGCCGGGGATGCTGAATGCCGCCGCCATCAAGGCCGCCGTCTTGAGATCGAAACCGTATTCGGTTATGTAGTACTTGGTCATCCACAGGGCGAGCGCCACATAGCCGCCGAACACAATTGAGTAGTACTGGCTATAGCGCCACACTCTGGGATCTTTCAGTGCCGCGAGCTGCTCTCGCATCGTGACGGTTTTGCCCGCAGCGTGATCTGGACAGGTGTAAGAAAAAAACCAGAAAAGGATCGCGGTCACCAGCATCAGGGCTGCATACATCTGCGGCACCATCGCCCAGCCGTATGCCACCACGATGGCGGGAGCGACCAGTTTGGTCACCGCCGCGCCAGTATTGCCGGCGCCAAAGATGCCCATCGCGGTGCCTTGCCTGTTTTTAGGAAACCAGCGCGCGCAGTAGGAAATCCCTACAGTGAAAGATCCGCCCGCCACTCCCACGAACAAGCCGGTAACCAGGAAGTGCCAGAACTGGGTTGCCTGTGAAATCATGAAAATGGGAATAACCGTGGACAGCATCAGCACGAAAAATACGATGCGCCCACCGAACTTATCGGTCCACATGCCCAAAGGCAGGCGGATCAGGGAACCGGTCAACACCGGGGTGGCTATCAGAATGCCAAACTGGGTTTCATTGAGATCCAGCATCTTCTTGATCGGGATGCCGATCACGGCGAACATCATCCAGATCATGAAGCAGACGGTGAATGCTATCGTACTTGCAGTCACCACGGACCATGCTTTGTACTGTTGCGAAGCCATATAACCCTCCCTTAAGAGCCGAAAGTTTTTCGACACGCTGCCAGAATAGGCCTGGAGGGCCTTCTGGACTATTCGTCGAAAGAACAATTACGGGAAGGCAAAAGGAGGGGGCGGAAGTGGCTGGAACTAGTTCCAGCAGCCCGAGTGACTAGTTACTTTGGGCTATGCAATGCCAAAGGATGCGATTAACGAAACTCCGTCCGGCGTTACAGATCTTCCTTATGGGCCAGTCCATGCTCCACGGCATACACCGCGGCCTGCACCCGGCTGGTGAGATTGAGCTTCTTGAGTATGCTCTGGACATGGATTTTCACCGTGCTCTCGGCCACGTTCAGCGCGCGCGCCATTTCCTTGTTGCTGGCGCCCTTGGCAAGCAGGGTGATAATTTCCTTTTCGCGCGGGGTAAGCTTTTCACGCTCGGCCTCAGCTTGCTGTGGCGGCGCTTCGGTTTTGGGCTGGGTACGCAGACCCTGCACCAGTTTCCCCGTCATCAGCGGAGAAATGATCGATTCTCCCCGCGCGGCGCCCAGTATGGCGTTAACCAGATAATCGGTTTCGATATTCTTGAGCAGATAGCCAACCGCGCCAGCCCGAAGGCAATCCACCAGATCCTCGGCGTCCTCCGATACGGTCAGCATGACCACCCGCGTTTGCGGCGCCTCCTCGGCAATCAGGCTCACCGCTTCGCGCCCGCTGATGCCGGGCATGTGCAAATCCAGCAACACCACATCCGGCTTGAGCGATATGGCGCGTTTCACGCCCTCCAGGCCATCGCCCGCCTCGCCCACCACCTCGAAATCCTGCTGCCGCTGCAACAGCAGCTTGATGCCGCTACGAAACAGGGTATGGTCGTCAACGAGGAGCACCCTGATCGGGGTCATGCGGCTTCCTTATACGATTTATTCAGGGTTAGCCGGATTTCAGTGCCGGCGCCCGGGGTGGAAAGGATTTCGAGCAAGCCGCCAATGCGGTGAGCCCGTTCCTTCATGATGCTGATGCCGACGTGGGAATCGCCGGGTTGCAACTCCGGATTGAAGCCTCGGCCATTATCACGCACCGAAATGACACACTCTCCGATGCGCGAGACTTCCACCGTCACAGCGCTGGCTGCCGCATGTTTTCTGACATTGGACAGGGCCTCCTGGACGATATGCAGCACCTGGGTCTCATTGCTTGGATCAAGCGGCGCACCCTCGCCTTTGATCTTTAAAGTCGCCTTGATGCCGGTCTGTCCCTCGAATTTTTCCAGCGTACCGCGAATGGCGCCCTCCAGATCCGACTGGTGCACGCGTGTGCGGAAATGCACCAGCAACTCGCGCACGTCGTCGTAGCTTTCCTGCACCCCCTCGCGTATATGGGCCAAACCCTCCGTCACTTCGCGCTCATTGCCCTTACGCAAGGATTCCTCCAGCATCTGGACCTGAATATTCAGGAATGCCAGCCCCTGTGCGATGCTGTCGTGCAGCTCCTGGGCCAGCAAGTTGCGCTCCTCCGAGATCGCCATTTCCTTCTCGCGCGACACCAGCCGCTGCCCCTCGATGGCCGCGCCAAGATGCTGGCCGACGGTTTCCAGCAACTGCACTTCCATCGGCGAAAAACTGCGGGCTTTGTGAAAATACAGATTAAAAATGCCAATCAGGCGCTTTTTAACCTGGATGGTAAAAACCGACACCGTTCGATAGCCCTCGTCCCGGCAGTTATACATCAGTTTCAGTTCGGTTGGCTGCCGCAGATCGAAAAAGGCGGGTGTCCGGGCGCTCGCCGCCCCGCCGCACAGGCATTCGCCCATGTTGATGCAGGATTCTTTTTTCGCGAAAACCTCACTCAAACCCTCGGTCACAGCCAAATGAATTTTCTGCGACTCCGCGTCCGCCAGCCTGACCGCCCCGCCCTGTGCGTCGAACTGGGTCATCAGGCGGCGGATGAAACGGCGGCAAATCTCTTCCACCGTTGCGGGCTCATTGAGGAAAGCGGTGATTTCATACAGCAGGGCCAGCTCCTGATTTTTTTCCTCCAGGCTGTGAGTTTTTACCTCCACCCGCTGCTCCAGGGTGGTGTAAAGCTCTTCCAGATGGTCCGCCATCTGGTTGAAACCCAGCGCCAGCGCGCCAAACTCATCGTTGGTTTCCACCGGAACGCGCACGCTGAAATCCCCTCCCGCCATGCGCTGTATGCCTTCCTGCAGCTTGGTGGAGGGGCGGATAATCAGCAAATACATGAGGAAAATCAGGGTCACCGTGCCCAGCATGGCCAGGATCACCAAACCCAGCTGGATGGAGCGCAGCAGGCTGGTCTTATAGGCATTATCACGCTCGACACTCAGCACCAGGCCATTGACCATGCCGACGAAATTCTCAACAGCAGGCCGGCTTTCACGCAGCAAACGTCGGCGTTCCTCGGCATCGCGGTTTGTCAATACGCCCTCAAGCAAGGGCCGGATGTGGCCCTGCCATTCCATCCTGAGCCTCGCCATCTGGCGCCTTACGCCCTCATCCTTGGGCAGCAGCAGGGGACGGGAAGGATCGCCCTGTTCCAGGTCATCAAGCGTTTTCTCGAAGGCGGCTATTTCCCGCTGCATCTCGCCTTCCATGCTCAGCTGATCCATATCGAAGTGGATGTTGTAGGTCAGCAGGTATGCCAGCCGATAGGAACGCATGCGCTCGCTGCCGGCATCATTGATCGCCGCGGCGCCTCCTTCGAGTTGCCAGGAAACGTAGAGGGTCAGGCTGATAGCGGTGAGCGCGATACAGAAAAAGGCGAGCAGGATGCTCACCAGTTTCGAGCTCAGGGTACGAAAGGGCTTAATCATCGGCGCTGCCGGCCAGGGCTACCCGCGTACCTATTTGCGCTTGATATAAAGGTCGGTGATCGTGCCTTCCGCCATCTCGGCGGCAAAGCACAGCGTTTCCGACAGAGTGGGATGGGGATGAATGGTCAGGCCGATGTCCTGGGCATCGGCGCCCATTTCCAGCGCCAGCACCGCCTCGGCGATGAGTTCTCCGGCATTCGGGCCGACAATGGCGGCACCGATGATGCGCCGGGTTTCCTTGTCCAGCAGCAGCTTGGTGGCGCCATAGTCGGCCCCGATCGACAGCGCACGACCGCTGGCCGCCCAGGGGAAACTGGCCTTTTCATATTCGATGCCTTTTGCCTTGGCTTCGGTTTCCGTCAGCCCCATCCAGGCCACCTCGGGATCGGTGTAGGCCACCGATGGAATGGTGCGCGCATCGAAAGCCGCCTTGTGCCCGGCAATCACTTCTGCCGCCACCTTGCCTTCATGCACCGCCTTGTGCGCCAGCATGGGCTGGCCGACGACATCGCCGATGGCGAAGATGTGCGGCACATTGGTGCGCTGCTGCTTGTCCACCGGGATGAAACCCAGTTCGTTGACGGCGACCCCGGCATGCTCGGCGCCGGTCAGTTTGCCGTTCGGGCGGCGGCCCACCGCGACCAGCACGCGATCAAACAACTGAGGCGCGGGCGCATTGTCGCCTTCGAAAGTAGCGAGAATGCCATCCTTTCTGGCTTCCAGGGCGGCAACCTTGGTCTTGAGCAGAATGGCTTCGTACTGCTTTTCGATTTTCCTGTGCAGCGGCTTGACGATATCCTTGTCGCAGCCGGGAATAAGCTGCTCTCCCAGCTCCACCACCGTGATCTTTGAGCCCAGAGCGTGATAAACCGTTGCCATTTCCAGCCCGATAATGCCGCCGCCGATCACCAGCATGCGTTCCGGCACATCAGCCAGCGCCAATGCGCCGGTCGAATCCATGATTCGGGGGTCTTCAGGAAACACCGGAATATTCACCACCTGCGAACCGGCGGCAATGACGGCGTTGTCAAAGGCTACGTCCAATTCACCTTCGGCTGTTTCCACTTTGATATGGTGCGGGGAGATGAATTGCCCGCGGCCGCGGATGACCTGGACATTGCGCTGTTTAGCCAGCTGAGCCAGGCCTCCGGTCAGGCGCCCCACCACGCTTTCCTTCCATCCGCGCACCTGGTCGATATCGACCTCTGGGTTGCCGAATTTCACGCCATGGGCACCCACCTCAGCGGCCTCAGAAATGACCTTGGCCACGTGCAGCAACGCCTTGGAAGGAATGCAGCCGACATTGAGGCAGACGCCTCCCAGAGAAGCATGGCGCTCGACCAGGATCACTTTCTTGCCCAGATCGGCAGCGCGGAAAGCGGCCGTGTAACCGCCGGGGCCCGCGCCCAGCACCACCACATCTGCGTGGATTTGCTGTCCGCCCGCCATTGGCGCGGCAGCTGTCTGCGCAGCAGTGGAAACAGGAGCCGGCGCTTCGGGCACGACCGGCGCGCCTTCCACCTCCAGCGTCAGGATTTCGCTGCCCTTGGTGACCTTGTCACCCACCTTCAGCTTGACCGACTTCACCGTGCCGGCATGGCTGGAAGGGATTTCCATCGTCGACTTGTCACTTTCGAGGGTGACCAGCGATGTATCTTTTTCAACCGTGTCGCCCGCTTTGACCAGCACTTCGATCACCGGCACGTTGTCGAAATCGCCAATATCCGGAACGCATACTTCGATGATTTTGCTCATGGCACCAACTTTTTAAATTTTGAATTTACTCACTGCCCTGCTCATATCGCCCACCAAGCCCTCGAGTTCCTCTGCGGCCTGTGCCGATGCGCCTGCGGCAGCACTGTTTTCTTCAGTCATTTGAGCCACCTGCTCAACATGGGCGGCAATATCGTTGCTGGCCTGGCTCTGCTCTGCCAGCGCGGAGTAAATATCGTTCACGACATGCATCACCTGCTCGGCGCCGGCCTTGATCTGGTTGATGGACTGCCCGGCCTGCTCAGCCAGGGTAACGCCACTGCCTACCCGTTGAACCGCGCCCTCCATGGTCGCCACGGCGCTCCGGCTGCTATCCTGCATGCCGCTGATCATCGCCGTGATTTCCTCGGTCGCCTTGGTGGTGCGCTCCGCCAGTTTGCGCACTTCGTCCGCCACCACCGCGAATCCACGCCCCTGTTCTCCAGCACGCGCCGCCTCGATGGCCGCATTCAGGGCCAGAAGATTGGTCTGGTCGGCGACATCCTTGATCACCTGAACCACCGATGTCACTTGATCCGATTGCCGCCCCAGCGCCTCGATGGTCTCGGAAGCCTGCCGCACCGTGGTGGCGATCTGGGACATTTCGTTTACCGCCCGGTGAATGACCTCTCCACCCTGGCTAGACAATTCACCCGATTTCCGGGAAAGCTCCAAAGCGTCCCTGGCGCTATCCGATACATGGTTGATGCTCACCGTCAACTGTTCCACGGCCGCCGCCATGGCTGAAGCCGCTTCGCTCTGGTGGGCGGAGCTCGATGCCACCTGGGTGGATGACGCGGCCATGCTGCCCACCGAAACAGAAACCCTGGATACATTCCCCAGAATGGAGCTTAAGGTTTCACGCATCGTCGCGATCAACTGATTGAATGAACGAGCCGTCCGGCCCAATTCGTCATCGCTGTCCACATCCACCCGGCGGGTAAAGTCGCTGTCCCGTTCGACCACGAGGATGGTTGATTGAACTTGCTCCAGGGGCTGCGTAATGGAGCGGATGATCCAGAAAGCCAGTGCAAAGCCCAGCAACAGTCCGCCGCCGATCATGGCAAAGGTGATGTTCCGTGCCAGCGCATAGCCATTCTCCGCCTTATCAAACTCTTCCTTTGCGATTGTTCCCTGCAAGTTGATGAGCTTTGACATGGCCTCTTCGGTCGGGCTGCCCAGCTTGCGAGCGCCTTTCAGGAACACCCCCTGGGAGGAATAATCCTCCTTGCCCAAGTCCTGCAAGGCCGGATGAATCACCTCTGCCAGGTACAGGTCATAGGCGCTCTTGTAGGCGAGCGCCAGCTCCTTTTCTTCCGGCGTGAGATAGGTTTCCATGTACTTGGCCCAAAGGCCGTTGATCTCGTCAAGGTTGCCCTGAATCCGTTTGGTATGCTCGCTCACCGGATGGTCATGCATCTTGGAAAGTTCATAGGCCGGGTTGTGCTGGTAGGCACGCAGGATATCAGCGTAGGAATTCATCAGGAGGCGCTGCACCTTTCCCAAATCGATCAGCGGCACAGTCCGGTCGGCATACACGGTCTCCAGGCCCCTCACGGCGCCAGACATGCCTTTCAAGCCGGTCGCGCCGACCACAAGCATGATAGCCGCAAGAAAAACCACCAGGATATAAAGCCGGGTTGCCACGTGCTTAGTCTTGATCATCACAAAATCCCCTATTATCAATTTTGCCAATTGTTTAAATTTCGTGAATATATTTAGAGCAACAGCCTGCGCACATCTCCCAGCATGTTACACAAGAATGCGCTGAAACGCGCGCCCAGAGCGCCGTCGATCACGCGATGATCGTAGGACAGCGACAGCGGCAGCATGAGGCGCGGCTCGAATTCCTTGCCGTTCCACACCGGCTTCATGCTGGAGCGCGACACGCCGAGGATCGCCACTTCAGGCAGATTGATGATAGGCGTGAAATAGGTGCCGCCGATCCCCCCCAGGCTGGAGACGGTGAAGCAGCCGCCCTGCATTTCGCCCGGGGTGATCTTTTTCTCGCGTGCCTTGGCAGAAAGCGCGCCCAGTTCGCGCGCAATCTCGATCACCCCTTTCTGGTCCACGTCGCGTATCACCGGCACCACCAGGCCATCGGGCGTGTCCGCGGCGAAACCGAAATGGAAGTATTTCTTCAGCACCAGGCTCTCGCCATCGGCCGCGAGCGAAGCATTGAATTCAGGGAAGGCCTTCATCGCGGCCACCAGCACTTTCATCAGGAAGGGCAGCAGGGTGAGTTTGACGCCCTGCTTGGCGGCCTCATCGAGCATGGATTTGCGGAAGGCTTCCAGCTCGGTGATGTCCGCTTCATCGAACTGCGTGATGTGCGGCGCCGCCACCCAGTTGCGGTGCAGGTTGGCGCCGGAAATCTTTTTGATCTTGGAAAGCGGCTTGGTTTCAACTTCACCGAATTTGCTGAAGTCCACCGCCGGCATGGCCGCGAGGCCCAGGCTCAGCCCGCCCGCGGCGGCGCCGCGCGGCTTGGCCAGTTCGGCCTTGACGAAGGCCTGAACGTCCTCTTTCAGGACGCGGCGCTTGGGGCCGGAACCATTGACCAGCGAAAGGTCCACCCCGAGTTCGCGGGCAAAGGCGCGCACCGAAGGGCTGGCGTGAACCTTTCCGCCAGTTGCCGCCACCGGCTCAGCGACAGGTGCCGCGGAAGCAGGCTTGCTTTCCGCAACAGGCTGAGGAACTGGCACGGCAGCCTGGGCAGCCACCACAGGGGCTGGGGCTGCAGCCGGTGCGGATGGCGCCGCCGCGCCTTCATCTGCCTCCATGGTCAGAATCAGCGTGCCTTCGGCCGCCTTTTCACCCGCCTTGATGCGGATCGCCTTCACCTTGCCGGCGAAGGGCGCTGGAATATCCATGGTGGCCTTGTCGCTCTCCAGGGTGACCAGGGCATCCTCCGCCTTGACCACGTCGCCTTCCTTGACCAGCACCTCGATGACGTCCACTTCGGGAAAATTACCGATGTCCGGGACGCGCACTTCCTTGATGTTTGACACTATTATTTCTCCTGGCTTTTCACCGCAAAGGGCGCAAAGTATCGCAAAGGAAACCTTGCAGGCATGACCTTGCGCACCTTGGCGTCCTTTGCGGTTGAAAAATTTCTTACACCGTCACCGGGTTCGGTTTGTCCGGGTCGATACCGTATTTTTTCATCGCCTCGCTCACCTTGGCGGCGGGCAAAGCGCCTTCATCGGCCAGGGCCTTCAGCGCTGCCACTACCACGTAATAACGGTCCACCTCGAAGAAGCGGCGCAGTTTCTCGCGGCTGTCGCTGCGGCCGAAGCCGTCGGTACCGAGCGTCACATAGCTTGCCGGCACGAATTCGCGGATCTGGTCGGCATAGGCCTTCATGTAGTCGGTGGATGCAATCACAGGTTCCTTGCCGCCCTTGAGGCATTTTCCGACATAACTGTCACGCTGCGGTTTTTCCGGATGCAGCATGTTCCAGCGCGTGGCATCGAGGCCATCGCGGCGCAGTTCGTTGAAGCTGGTGACGCTCCACACCTCGGCGGATACGCCAAAATCGTTTTCCAGCAGTTCGGTGGCGGCTTCGACTTCGCGCAGGATGGTGCCCGAGCCCATCAAACGGACCTTGAGCTTCTTCTTCCCGGCCTTCTTCAACAGGTACATCCCCTTGATGATGCCCTCTTCCACGCCCTTGGGCATGGGCGGGTGAACGTAGTTTTCGTTCATCACCGTGAGGTAGTAATACACATCCTCCTGTTCCTGGTACATGCGGCGCAGGCCGTCCTGGATGATCACCGCCAGTTCGTAGGCGTAGGTCGGATCGTAGGTGATGCAGTTGGGGATGGTCGCCGCCTGCAGGTGGCTGTGGCCGTCCTCGTGCTGCAAACCCTCGCCGTTGAGCGTGGTGCGGCCGGCGGTACCGCCCAGCAGGAAACCGCGCGCGCGCGCATCGCCCGCCAGCCAGGCGAGGTCGCCGATGCGCTGGAAGCCGAACATCGAGTAATAGATATAGAACGGGATCATGGCCACGCCGTGATTGCTGTAGGAAGTGGCTGCAGAAAGCCAGGAGGCGAAGGCGCCGGCCTCGTTGATGCCCTCCTCCAGAATTTGCCCGCTCTTGGACTCCTTGTAGAACATCACCTGGTCCGCATCCTGCGGCTCGTACAACTGGCCCTGCGAGGAATAGATGCCGAGCTGGCGGAACATGCCTTCCATGCCGAAGGTGCGCGCCTCGTCGGGCACGATGGGCACCACATGCTTGCCGATCACCTTGTCCTTGACCAGCGTCGACAGCACGCGCACGAAAGCCATGGTAGTCGAAATCTCGCGCTCGCCGGTGCCGGCCAGGATGGCGTCGAAGTCCTTGAGAGAAGGTACCGGCAGCGCCTCGGCTTTCTGCCGGCGCGCCGGCAGGTAACCGCCCAGCGCCTTACGGCGTTCCTTCAGGTATTGCATTTCCGGGCTGTCTTCAGCCGGGCGGTAAAGGGGCACGCCGGCAATCTGATCGTCGGCGATGGGAATATTGAAACGGTCGCGGAACTCCTTGAGCGACGCATCGGACATTTTCTTCGCCTGGTGGGTAATGTTTTGCCCCTCACCTGACGTGCCCATGCCATAGCCCTTCACCGTCTTGGCCAGAATGACCGTCGGCTGGCCGGTGTGCTTGGTTGCTGCAGCATAAGCGGCGTATACCTTGAACGGATCGTGGCCGCCGCGGTTGAGGCGCCAGATGTCGTCGTCCGACATGTTGGCGACCATTTCCAGCAACTCGGGGTATTTTCCGAAGAAGTGCTGGCGCACATAGGCGCCGTCCTTGGCCTTATAATTCTGGTAATCGCCGTCCACGCATTCTTCCATGCGCTTCAGCAACAGGCCCTTGGTGTCCCTCGCCAGCAGCGCGTCCCAGTGGCGGCCCCACACCACCTTGATGACATTCCAGCCGGCGCCGCGGAACACGCCTTCGAGTTCCTGGATGATCTTGCCGTTGCCGCGCACCGGGCCGTCAAGGCGCTGCAGGTTGCAGTTCACCACGAAGATGAGGTTATCGAGCCGCTCGCGCCCGGCCAGGGAAATCGCGCCCAGGGATTCCGGCTCGTCGGTCTCGCCGTCGCCGAGGAAGGCCCATACCTTGCGGTTCTCGGTATTCACCATGCCCCGGTCGTTGAGGTACTTCATGAAACGCGCCTGGTAGATTGCCGTCAGCGGCCCCAGGCCCATGGACACGGTGGGGAACTGCCAGAAATCGGGCATCAGCCAGGGATGCGGGTAGGAAGGCAGGCCGCCGCCATCCACTTCCTGGCGGAAATTCTTCATCTGCTCATCGCTCAGGCGCCCTTCGAGGTAGGCGCGGGCATAGATGCCGGGCGAGGAATGGCCCTGGATATAGAGCAGGTCGCCGCCGTGCTTGTCGTCGGCAGCGTGGAAAAAATGGTTGAAGCCCACATCGTAGAGGGTCGCGGCGGACGCAAAGCTGGCGATGTGGCCGCCCACGCCGGGGCTTTTCTTGTTCGCCTGCATCACCGTGGCGATGGCGTTCCAGCGGATCAGGGCGCGGATACGGCGTTCCAGCGCAAGATCTCCGGGAAAACGCTCTTCCTGGGTCACCGGAATGGTGTTGAGATAAGCCGTGCTGGCTGAATAGGGCAGATTCGCGCCGCTCCGGCGCGCCTTGTCGATCATCTGCTCCAGCAGAAAATGCGCACGCTCCACACCTTCCAGCTCGAGAACCGCATCCAGGGCATCCAGCCACTCCTGCGTTTCCTGAGGGTCCATGTCGGGGATTGCTGCCATTATGATCGCTCCTGAGTAGACATTTATTCAAACCTGTTATGATTCCTTATATTGCCTACTTTGGTCAAGGCAAGAATACACGCCACTGCACGGGAAACAGCCCCATGAACCAGCCAAAAATAATTGAGAAACAGTCCGATATCGGCACGCGGGAAATTCATGGCAACGATCATTTGCTGATGATTCTGCCCGCGGTGAAGAAAATAACCCAGCTCAAGGGAATGCCCCTGCTCGACATCCTGCAGTCGCGCATGGAGCGTCGCGGAGTGAAGCTGGAAGAGCTGAAAAAAAACCCGCTAAGCAGCGATCTCGACCAGGGCGCGCTGGTCACATGGCTCATGCTCGACCCCCGGCAAACCGCTTTCGAACAGCACACGGTCATGCGCAAGTCCATCCAGTCGCTCATGGCCGAGCACCCCCAGTCCATCACCATCGCGGTCAGCGGCACGGCCGAACAGCGCCGCCTGGCCGCCGAATCTGCAATCTATTGCGTCCTGGTCAACAGCGCCCTATTGCCCGTCCGCAAAAAGAAGGACGAACGCAAGCCGCTGCAGAAAATCACCGTCCATGGCCATCAATCGGACGATGCCTACCAGACGCAGAGAGCACAGGCCGCAGGCAACATTCTGAGCCGCGAACTCACCATGCTGCCGGCCAATGAACTCACGCCGGGGCTATACCGTGAGCGTATCCGCAAACTGGCGAGGGAAGAAAACTGGAAATGCGAAGAATTCGACCTTAAAAAACTGCGCAAAATGGGTGCGGGCGCCTTTGTTGCCGTGGCACAGGGCAGCGAGGAGGAGGATGCCGCCATCGTGCACCTTTCCCACCGCCACCCTGACGCCACACAAACGGCGGCACTGGTCGGCAAGGGCATCTGCTTCGATACCGGCGGCCACAACCTCAAGCCCGCGCGCTACATGCACGGCATGCACGAGGACATGAACGGCTCTGCGATCGCCATCGGCCTGCTGCTGGCGGCGAGCAGGGCCAGATTGCCGGTCAACCTGGACGTCTGGCTCGCCATCGCGCAGAACCACATCAGTCCCAAGGCTTACAAGCAGAACGACGTGGTGACCGCCCTCAATGGCACCACCATCGAAATCATCCACACCGATGCCGAAGGGCGCATGGTGCTGGCCGACACGCTGACGCTTGCTTCGCGCCAGAAGCCGGATTTCATGATCGATTTCGCCACCCTGACCGGCAGCATGGCTACCGCGCTGGGAGCGCGCTACTCCGGCGTTTTCAGCAACCGCGAGAAGTTGCTCAACGCCGCGCTCAAGGCTGGCCAAAGCTCGGGCGAGCGGGTCAACGCCTTCCCCCTGGATGCGGATTATGAAGAAGGCCTCGACAGCACGATAGCCGACATCAAGCAATGCACCCTGGATGGCGATGCCGACCACATCCTGGCGGCGCGTTTCCTCATGCATTTCATCGAAAATGACACCCCCTGGCTGCACATGGACCTTTCCGCAAGCAACTGCAAAGGCGGCCTGGGGGCTGTGGCGTCGGACGTCACCGGTTTCGGCGTAGGATGGGGAATAGCCTTATTGGCTAGTCATTCCGGAAAATTGTAATTACCAGTTCGCTGCGCTATAGTCGATTCAACCTTTAAACTTCCGGCGGCGCCGCCATGAAAGATCACACGCTTCTCACCGACAGCTTCCAGCGACCCATCGAATATCTGCGTTTATCCGTGACCGACCGTTGCGATCTGCGTTGCGCCTACTGTATGCCGGAAGATTTCAAGGGCTACGAGGAACCGGAAAACTGGCTCACTTTTGACGAAATCGAGCGCCTGATCGGCGCTTTTGCGCGCTTGGGAGTGAAGCGCCTGCGCCTCACCGGCGGCGAACCCCTGCTGCGGCGCGATCTGACCGGCCTTGCCGGACGCCTCTCTGCCCTGCCCGGCATCGAGGACCTCTCGCTCAGCACCAATGCCACCCAGCTCGACAAGTATGCCCTTGCCTTGCGCAACCACGGCGTATCGCGCATCAATGTCAGCCTCGACTCACTGCAGCGCGAACGGATTGAAAAGATTACCGGGCGCGACTGCCTGCACAAGATCCTGGCCGGCTTGATGGCCGGCAAGGAAGCCGGGCTGGCCCCGATCAAGATCAACATGGTGGCGCTGCGGGGGGTCAACGATGACGAGATCGACGCCATGGTGGCGTTCTGCATCGAACACGGTTTCATCCTGCGCTTCATCGAAACCATGCCCATCGGCACCACCGGCCGTGAGGCGCAATTTCTCGACCTGCAACCGGTCAAACAGCGCCTGCGCGAGCGCTTCGGCCTGATCGAAGGGGTGATACCGGGCGGAGGGCCCGCACGTTACCTGAAATCCACAGATGGAAAATTCAGCATCGGTTTCATCACCCCGATTTCCCAACATTTCTGCGAAACCTGCAACCGCGTGCGCCTGTCGGTCGATGGCACGCTCTATACCTGCCTAGGCCAGGAAGAAAAGTTTGAATTCAGGCCTCTGCTGCGCGGGGGCATTACGGACAGCGAACTGGAAGATGCCATCAGGGCAGCCATTGCGCTCAAGCCGGAACGCCACGAGTTTCGCGAAGAGCCGTGCAAGATCGTGCGCTTCATGTCATCCACGGGCGGCTAGACCGACCTCATACAACCCAATCAGCTGGACTTTTTACCGTCTTTTCCGTTCTCTGGGAATGTTCGGGTATTTTCAAATACCTCAGGAAAGAGCGGGTCAAGGTCGAGTGGTTTCGACGCCTTGTCGTCCTCTGGCTGAACAAGCTGCTCATGATCAAGCACAAAGTCGAGCGGCGTATCCAGCGTGGGCACTTTGTCCTGCTCAGCCGCAACCTCCACGGCAGGTTCCTGCATGCCGGCTTCTCGTTCTTCCGGGCCTGAAAGGTAAAGCGGATTTTCCGCATCGAGTTGCCTGCCCAGTTTTTGCACCAGCACCCACAAGCTACTGTCATCCATGCTCGACTGGCAGCGCAACGCCAGCTGTTCAAACTCCTGCTTCATGCCTTGCGAACTATAAATCTCGAATAATTTTTTCCACAGATGAACATCGTCCAGATGTTTTTCCAGGTATTCCTGCAGCAACTCGACGGCGCGATTGGCCCAACCATAGGCCAGGTACAGATCGGCCTCGTCCAGCACCGACTCGGCCTCGGTGAAGGTGACTGACTCGCCTTCATTATCGAAAATGCTAGTGACACTCGAAAGAAACTCATCTTCCGGCTCGGCGGCTTCAGGCCGGGCTGAACCCCCTCGGCGCTGCTCGGGCCGGAGTGGTGAAACCGGCTCGAATTGGGGCATCTCGCTGGCAGCAAATTCATGCTCCAGTTCCGACTCCAGTTGCGCCTCTGCCTTGCGCCTGTGCCAGCGCCACCAGGCGGACAAGATGAGCGCCAGAATCAGTCCCACCCCCGCCAATCCCCGGAAAGATGTATTTTCCAGCCAGCTTGCCCAGTATGTACTCTCATCCGGGTGGGGTGGAATCGCCTTCTGCACTGGGGACGAGGCCAGCGTCTCGCTTAACTGGATACGGCTATTGGTGCTCTCCAGCGCTTTCTGCATGCTGTCAATCTGTTCTTCAAGCTGCCTGATGCGGTTTTTCATGCTCAGGAAATTCGCCACCTGATCATCGGCATCCAGCAGCAATTGCTTTTCGCGCAACTGCTGACGCTGTGCTTCGGTCATTTTTCCGAGCATGGACATATCAAGGTCGGCGGTGGAAAGCTTGAGGCGGAAACCGCCCTCTTGTGCCGCAGGCAGCGTTGGCGGCACTTGTGCGATCGGATCTGCAACAGATTCTTTAGCCGCTGCGGCGGCACGGCGCGGCTTGCTGGCCGCCCCCACTGAAGGCACGGGTTTGGACGCAATTGGACGTAGCGCCGGAACATGAATCACTCCACCTTCCGGCAATGGCGCGTCCGCAGGCGTATCGCGCAATTCAGGATTGGCTTCGCGCATGGCACGCATCAGATTGCGCTGCATGCGCATTTGACGCGGGTAAAGACTGGCGGCAATGGAACGCAGCGTCTCGCCTTGGCGCGCCTCCCAGATAAGCTGCTCCTGTGCTTCCGAAACCGGCTGCTGAGCCGCCGGTTTAACGGCTGAAGGGAGAGCCTGCGAATACTCGACCGGATCGAGCAACAGGGTGAATTTCCGGCTCAGGTGGCCCTGTCCGCAATTAGCCTGAACCAGCAAGCGCAGGAAGGGCTCATTGATCGCCTGCGCCGAACGGATCAGCAACTGGAATTGCCCGCCGGACTCAACCAGTTCCAGCCGGGCCTGGGTCAGATAGGAAGCATATTCGCTCTGGTTTTCAGGGTACGCCAGGGAAAAACAGCGGCTATCCAGCTCTTCACCGGGGTTAGCCTTAAGCGGGATGGAGGCACGCAGTGGCTGCCCCAGATAGGAATGCAGGCTCAACTCGCCAAATAACATGGCAGAAGACGAAAGCGGGCTGGCGCAGGAAATCAATCCTGCAGCAATCAGCGCCACTTTCAAATAGTCCACCTGCCTGCTCATCCACCCCGCCATCCAAAAAACCAAGGAACCGGCACGAAACCCGCACCAGTCGCGGAGTTTATAACAGTCCAAGTCCAGCCATCAAGCTACTTGATGCAAATGGCCTAAGGAATCTCAAACCCCGGAAGTTGCGCCTACGTTCGTTTTAACGTGAAACGGTTTTGTGAAGCGTGAAATCACTCGCTACGCTTTGTTTGTGAACAGTGAATGTAAAAACATCAACTGAGCCTGCTTTTACAATTTCACGCTTCACGGCAAGGGCATAGCCCAAGCGGCTTCACATTTCACTATTTTCATGATCCAGAACGGCAATTTGCCATGCCCGTTCCGGCTAACGCGCCGGGGGCGCATAAGCCCGCTCTGAAACTCACAGGCCGCGCGCGTTCCGCTTGCGTTCGTTTTAGTTCCGGCTAACGCGCCGGGGGCGCATAAGCCTGCTCTGAAACTCACAGGCCGCGCGCGTTCCGCTTGCGTTCGTTTTAGTTCCGGCTAACGCGCCGGGGGCGCATAAGCCTGCTCTGAAACTCACAGGCCGCGCGCGTTCCGCTTGCGTTCGTTTTCAGTCAGGAAGCGTTTGCGCAGGCGGATTGATTTGGGCGTGAGTTCCACCAGTTCGTCATCGGCGATGAATTCCACCGCTGATTCCAGCGTAAGCTGAATCGGCGGGGTCAGGCGTACGGCTTCGTCAGTACCGGAAGAACGCACGTTGGTGAGTTGCTTGCCCTTGATCGGGTTTACCACCAGGTCATTGTCGCGGCTATGGATGCCGATGATCATGCCTTCATACAGCTTGTCGCCAGGACTGACGAACATGCGGCCACGGTCTTCCAGTTTCCACAGCGCATAGGCTACTGCCTCGCCATTGTCCTGCGAAATCAGCACGCCGTTGTGACGCGAGGGAATGTCCGGCTTCATCGGCGCATATTCATCGAATACGTGGCTCATCACACCGGTGCCGCGCGTCAGGGTCATGAACTCGGACTGGAATCCGATCAGGCCGCGTGCCGGGATGCGGTAATCCAGGCGCACACGGCCCTGGCCGTCGGGCAGCATGTCCTGCAAATCGCCACGGCGACGGCCCAGTTCTTCCATCACCGCCCCCTGATTGGATTCTTCCACATCGGCAGTCAACATTTCATAAGGTTCGCACTTCTCGCCGTCGATCTCCTTGATCAATACGCGCGGACGCGATACCGAGAGTTCGTAGCCTTCGCGGCGCATGGTTTCCAGCAGAATGGTCAGGTGCAACTCGCCGCGCCCGGCGACCACAAACACGTCCGCATCCCCGGTTTCGTCGACACGCAGAGCCACGTTGGTGAGCAGCTCCTTGTTCAGGCGTTCACGAATCTGGCGGCTGGTCACAAATTTCCCTTCCTGACCGGCGAGAGGAGAATTGTTGACCTGGAAATTCATGGTCAGGGTAGGCTCGTCCACGGTCAGCATCGGCAATGCTTCGGGCGAGTCCACCGCGGCCAGGGTGACACCGATACCAATCTCATCGATGCCGTTGATCACCACGATATCGCCGGCCTGGGCCTCTTCCAATTGGACCCGGGCCAGGCCGCTGAAACCCAGCACCTGGTTCACTTTTGCGCGCACGCCTTTATCTTCCGGGCCACGCAGCACGATGACTTCCTGCCCGGGCTTCAGCCTGCCGCGAGCGATGCGGCCGATGCCGATGCGGCCGACATAGCTGGAATAATCGAGAGCGGAAATCTGCAGTTGCAGCGGCAGGTCGGGATTGCCGTCAGGAGCGGGAACATGCTTGAGGACAGCTTCGAACAACACGCGCATATTGTCGCTCGGGGTGTTGTAATCCAGCGCGGCGAAACCGTTCAGGGCCGAGGCATAGACTACGGGGAAATCCAGTTGCTCCTCTGTCGCGCCCAGCTTGTCGAACAGGTCGAAGGTCTGGTTCACCACCCAGTCCGGACGCGAGCCGGGGCGATCGATCTTGTTCACCACCACGATGGGCTTGAGGCCCAGCGCCAGGGCTTTCTTGGTCACGAAGCGGGTTTGCGGCATCGGGCCTTCCACTGCGTCCACCAGCAGCAACACGCCGTCAACCATGGACAGCACGCGCTCCACCTCGCCGCCGAAGTCGGCGTGGCCCGGGGTGTCCACAATATTGATGTGGTGCCCCTCAAACTCGATCGAGGTATTCTTGGCCAGGATGGTAATGCCACGCTCTTTTTCCAGATCGTTGCTGTCCATTACTCGTTCAACTACCTGCTGGTGGGCGGCAAACGTGCCGGCCTGCTGTAGAAGCTTGTCAACAAGCGTGGTTTTGCCGTGGTCAACGTGGGCGATAATGGCGATGTTACGAAGGGCGCGTGACATGAAATATTTCCGGTGCTGTAAAAAGCTGAGCATTTTAGCATAACCATCTGGCAATTTTCTAAAATACCCGTATAATGCGTCGGCTTGGTCGGATAGATTCCGTCCATTGAGTTCATCGATCTCTGGCCCCCTCTTTTTCAGATACTTCTGGAAATGTGATTACACCCCGGTTAGCGACGATGTTTTTGCGCCGCGCGGTGTTATGCAGATGTTCCCCGGATTTTCCGGCAAGTCTCGCCGTTCCCTGCCTGTGCGCCTTTTTTATAGCGTTTTGCCTTCACCCTGAACCTTACGGTCTGTCTTTAAACAGGCAAAGGAGAGGGCGTGTCGCGGCGCGAATCTAAAATTAAGGAAATTCCGTGTCTTTTGAAAACCTCAAGCTGCATCCCTCCATTCTCCAAGCCATCGCCGACAGCGGTTACACCGTTCCGACCCCGATTCAGGCTGAAGCTATTCCCGAAGTTCTGGCCGGCCACGACATCATGGCTTCGGCACAAACCGGCACAGGCAAAACGGCCGCCTTCATGCTGCCCGCCATCCACCGCCTCTCCACCCCTTCTGCCGTCAAAAGCAAAGGGCCACGCGTGCTGATCCTGACACCCACCCGCGAATTGGCAACCCAGGTCAACGATGCCGCGCGCAAGTATGGCAAGCACCTGCGCCTCAACACCGTAAGCATTCTCGGCGGCATGCCCTACCCGCTGCAAAACAAACTGTTGTCAGGTTATGTGGATATTCTCGTTGCCACGCCTGGCCGCCTGATCGATCACATCGACCGAGGCCGTATCGATTTTTCCCGCCTGGAAATGCTGATTCTGGACGAAGCCGACCGCATGCTGGACATGGGCTTTATTGAAGATGTAGAGAAAATTGCCAACGCCACGCCGGCCAGCCGTCAGACCCTGCTATTTTCCGCCACGCTCGACGGCAACATCGGCAAGCTGGCCACCCGCCTGCTGAAAGATCCGAAACGCATCCAGGTCGCCGCGCAGCAGGACCGCCACGAAAATATCGAGCAACGCCTGCATTATGTGGACGACATGGCGCACAAGAGCCGTCTGCTGCAGCACATGCTCACCGACATCGACCTGACTCAGGCCATTGTTTTCACCGCCACCAAGCGTGACGCAGATATGCTGGCCGAAGACCTGTTCGCTCAGGGCCACTCTGCCGCGGCCCTGCACGGCGACATGAACCAGGGCGCACGCAACCGCACCCTGACCAAGCTGCGCCGCGGCGGCTTGCGCGTCCTGGTAGCCACGGATGTGGCGGCGCGCGGCATCGACGTGGCCGGTATCAGCCACGTGATCAATTTCGACCTGCCCAAATTTGCCGAAGACTACGTCCACCGCATCGGCCGTACGGGGCGCGCAGGCGCCACCGGCATCGCCGTTTCGTTCGCATCCCACAAGGACATGCAGATTCTGCAGCGAATCGAGCGCTTCACCGGCCAGGCCATTGCTGCGCATACCATTGCAGGCTTCGAACCCAAGCGCGTGCCACGCCCAAGCGCGCCACGCTCCGGCCAGGATCGCAAGTTCGCGGGC
Source organism: uncultured Sulfuricella sp. (assembly GCA_964384915.1). GTDB lineage: Bacteria > Pseudomonadota > Gammaproteobacteria > Burkholderiales > Sulfuricellaceae > Sulfurimicrobium. Next base: position 105,675 of record CAYLMA010000005.1, read on the forward strand.
AAACCGGGCGGCAACCGTGGCGCCTCCGGCCAGCCGCGGCGCGAAGGCGGATTCGCCCGTAACGGCGAGAAACGTCCTAAAAGCGGCGGCTTTGCGCATCATAGCGGACGCCGTCACGGCTAATCCGCAGTAAACGCACCCTTCCAAGGCGCTTCTATTGAAGCGCCTTTTTTTTGCCCGAAGAAATGTGGACGGGGAGTAAAACTACGTTATGTTAAGCTTTCAAAATACAAATCTGGCATTTTGTGCGGATTCAAATTCGAAGTGCAATATTGAATAACGGCGGGAGAAGCGGGCGAGGTGTGTTGGCAACATGCCGATCTTGGCCTGGTGCCGCCGGATAGTTTCATACCTGTCGCGGAAGAAAGCGGGCTAATTGTTCCGCTCGGAGAATGGGTGCTGCAGGAAGCCTGCCGCCAGAACCGCGCCTGGCAGGATGCGGGCTTGCCAGCCCTGCCGGTCGCGGTCAATCTTTCCGCACTTCAGTTCCAGCATAAGGACCTGGAACAAAGCATTGCCAACACCTTACGCAAAACGGGCCTGGCGGCCCGGTATCTGGAACTCGAACTGACTGAAAGCCTGATTATAACCGGTGCCAAAGCAACCGTCGACAGCCTGAAGCGTCTCAAGGCGTTGGGCCTGAAGCTTTCCATCGACGACTTCTGAACCGGCCATTCCTCCCTCAGTTATCTCAAACGCTTTCCGCTCGACAAACTAAAGATTGACCGCACCTTCGTCCGCGACATCACCACCGACCCGGATGATGCCGCAATCGTCCGGGCCATTATTGCCATGGCGCACAGCCTGCGACTGATGGTTATTGCTGAGGGCGTTGAAACACAGGCACAGATGGATTTCCTGAAACAGGAAAGCTGCGACGAAATGCAAGGGTATTATTTCAGCAAGCCGCTACCGGCAATGGTGATGGAAAAAATGCTGCGTGAAAATGTGAAATAAGCCCGCGCAGGCGGGGTCGAAAAAATGCGCTTTTTTCAAAGCGGCTTTTTCATATCCCAGAGGGTCAGTCGCCGTCACGCCCATGCCTGTGCTTATTCTTGTAATGCCCACGATGGCGGCCCCGGTCACGGTGGTCATCATCGTAATAAACCTCGCGCTGCCTTACGCGCACTTCCCTCCGCTCGGAAGCCATGGCCGCAGTACCTGCCGCGCCGCCAATGGCTCCGCCGATAATCGCGCCATCACGCCCACCAATGGCTGATCCGACCGCAGCACCCGCGCCACCGCCCAAGGCGCCGCCAATAACAGCATTTCCATCAATACTCCCCGCCCATGATGGCACAGACAAAACAGCCAACAATGCAAGTGTTCCAAATTTCGAAATTACCGATTTCATTCGTGTCCCTATCTCATTTCCACAATCAGGTGTTGCTAAGCAACGCTTATCGCTTTCCCGGTTCACCTGAAAATATATTGTTTAGTTTATGAGCATCGCCCACTTGATATTATCAGCCATTTTTCCATAAGCGCTGGATTACGATTTGTTCATTCAGGTAAAGCGCGAGAATCCTATTATGGTATCGCTTTACTGTTGCAAATTTTGGAATATACTAAAAGCCAATTGGGCTAATTGAGTTTCATTATCATGAACTCCGCGGGACCCTACTCCACATCAAGCACTCAGACTACGGAAGACATTCCCACGCATCCCGATGCGCATAAAAACACCCCGGCACTGCAAGGCTTGCTGGCGGCCTCTCTGGTTCTCCTGCTCTCCCTTACATTGACCCTGTGGAGCTGGCACCATGCCAGACAGAACGAAATCGCCACCGCACAACATATTTTCCAGATCCGGGCTAACGGGGTCAGAACCGCACTAGAACGGCGCATGGAAACTTACACCCAGATGATGCATGGCGGTGCAGGGCTGTTCGATGCGTCCGTTTCAGTCGAACGGGATGAATGGAGATCATTCGTCCAAAGGCTTGATCTGCACAAGAACTACCCCGGCCTTAAGGCATTAGGCTACTACCAGTTGGTCAGAGAAGAAGACAGGAAATTACACGAAAAATCCATACGTGAGGAGGGCTTCCCCGCATACGCCATCCATCCCGCCGGGCAACGCCCCGAATACGCCCCGCTGGTATTTACCGAGCCTTTCTCAGGCCCGAATCTCAAGGCATTCGGATATGACGCCTATGCTGAACCGAAGCGCCGCACCGCTCTGGAAATTGCACGAGACACCGGGAAGGCAACCGCCAGTGCAAAGATCACCCTGATGCAAGTTGAAAACAATCTGCCCCAAACAGGCTTTATCATGGCTCTTCCCGTTTACCGGAATGGCCAGCCCACGGCAAACATCGAGCAGCGCCGTGCCGCCCTGACTGGCTATATCGCCGCGGCTTTCAGCTTAAGCGGTCTAATGGAGGACATTCTCGGGGAAAACCGATCCGCGATGAACATCCATATTTTCGACGATCCGGAAAACCCTTTCAACAGTCCACTTTACGAAAGCGGCCAAGCCCATCCGCAAGCTCAAACGTACAGTTATAAAAGCAATTTCAATGTCCGCACAAACACCACCATTGGCGGGCGCACCTGGGCACTGCACTTTTCCTCCATGCCCGCCTTTGATGTCACCATGGATCAGCGGCAGCCTCGCACGCTGCTTTTCCTTGGCATGATGATCAGCCTGCTGCTGGCCATGCTGACATGGGCGCTGCTTACCGCCCGCGCGATGGCTGCCACACGCGCCAACGCGCTAGACAAAATGCAGCAAGCCATGCTCGCGCTGAAGGAGAGTGAAACCCTGCTGGACAACATTATTGAAAATATTCCCATTTCGGTCTTTATCAAAAACCCCAAGGATGAATTCCGTATCGTCCGCTGGAACAAGGCATCTGAATCCATTTTCAAATTGCCGCGTGAGCGTGTGCTTGGACGAAACGTTTATGACAACTGGCCGCGGGAACAGGCCGATTTTTACCAGGCAGGTGACGAACAGGCCATGCAGGGAGGGAAAACCGTGGACATCCCAGTCGAAGTCAGTACTGCCGGCAACGCCAGAATTTACCTCCATACCCGCAAACTGCCATTATTCGACGCGGAGGGCAACCCCTCTCACCTGCTTGTGATCTGCGATGACATAACCGATCGCAAACGCACCGAAGACGAGTTGCATCTTGCCGCCCAGGTGTTTGAAAACAGCGGCGAAGGCATCATGATCACCGACTGTAACAACCGCATCATTTCGGTCAACCCGGCCTTCACCACCATCACTGGCTACTCTTCGCAGGAGGTGATTGGCGCCAACCCAAAAATTCTCAGTTCCGGCCAACAAAGCATGGAGTTCTATCAACTGATGTGGACAACTCTGTCCAAAAACGGCCAATGGAGCGGTGAAATATGGGACCGGCGCAAAGATGGCGGAATCTACCCCAAATGGCTTACTATCAACACCATCAAAAATGATCGGGGCGAAGTGCTCAACTACATCGGCTCTTTTTACGACATTACCGAGCGCAAAGCCGCCGAGTTGCATATCCGCTTTCTTGCGGAGCATGATGCACTCACCCAACTGCCCAACCGCATGCTGTTCCAGGACCGCTTAAAACAGGCAGCAGCTCATGCAGGACGCCGGCAGGAACGCTTGGCGTTGATGTTCATCGACCTCGATCACTTCAAGGATATCAACGATTCCCTCGGCCACAACATTGGCGACCTGCTATTGCAGGCCGTGGCAGAACGGCTTACCCGAAACGTGCGCGAGGGCGACACGGTAAGCCGCCAAGGCGGGGATGAGTTCATCATCCTGCTTCCCGATATTGAAAATACCGACGATGCGAGACTGGTGGCGGAGAAGCTGCTTGCAGCAGTACGGCAACCCTATCAACTCGATAATCAGGAGGTCAATATTAGCTTCAGCATGGGCATCAGCCTTTACCCAGACGACAGCCATGATTTGAAAGAGCTAAGAAGACAGGCCGACGCCGCGATGTATCTGGCAAAACAAGAGGGCCGAAACGCTTACCGTTTCTTCTCTCAGGGGTAATGAAGCGCGCTTACGCGTACCGCTCAATCCTCGCGGTTGCGCATGAAATCAGCCGTTTTCCAGAATGCGGACGTGAGTTCCTGGCGCAGTTTTTCGTCCAGCCCGACCTCATCCATGGCGCGCTGCATGCAGCCCATCCACTGGTCGCGCTCGTTCTCGCCGATGGCGAAGGGCATATGCCGTTGGCGCAGGCGCGGATGGCCGAATTTTTCCATGTAAAGCTGCGGCCCGCCAGTCCAGCCGGAGAGAAACATGAACAGCTTGTTGCGCGCTTCGGTGAGATCCTTGGCGTGCATCTTGCGGATGCCGTAGTAGTCAGGATCTTCGTCCATCAGATCGTAGAAGCGGTCTACCAGGCGACGGATGATGTCTTCACCGCCGAGACGATGGTAATGCGTTTCCATTGCCTATACCTTTACCGGCCTGACCTTGCTCGCAGCCAGCTTGGCGCGGTTGCGCGCCTCATCCACATCGGCGCCATTGGCCAGCGCCACGCCCATGCGGCGGCGGGTAAAGCTTTCCGGCTTGCCGAACAGGCGGAGATCGCTCCCGGGCACAGCCAGCGCCTGCTCGATGCCTTCGAACGCAATGCCTTTTTCTTCCATCCCGCCGTAGATCACAGCCGAAGCGCCCGGCCCACGCAAGGATACGTCCACCGGCAAGCCGAGAATGGCTCGGGCATGAAGCTCGAACTCCGACAGGCGCTGGCTGCACAGCGTCACCAGGCCGGTATCGTGAGGACGGGGGCTAACCTCCGAAAACCATACCTGATCTCCCTTTACGAAAAACTCGACACCGAAAATCCCGCGCCCCCCCAGGTCCCCTGTAACTGCTCCGGCAACTTCCTGCGCACTTTTCAGGGCTGCAGGGCTCATCGCCTGCGGTTGCCAGCTCTCGACATAGTCGCCCTTGACCTGGACATGCCCGATGGGCTCGCAGAAAAAGGTTTCGACCGCACCGCCGGCACCCGCTGCACGCACGGTCAGCAGGGTGATTTCATAATCGAAGTGGATCATTTCTTCAACGATCACCCGCCCGTGGCTGACCCGGCCTCCGCTCATGGCGTAATCCCAGGCCTTTTCCATGTCTTCCGGGCCGTTCACGGTGGACTGTCCCTTGCCGGATGAGGACATCACCGGCTTGACGATACAGGGAAATCCGATGGATATTTCAATGGCATCCCGCATCTCGTGCAGCGAGCCGGCAAATGCATAACGCGAGGTGGGAAGACCCAGCTTTTCCGCCGCCAGGCGGCGGATGCCTTCGCGATTCATGGTAAGTTGCGCCGCACGGGCAGTCGGAATGACTTCTGCCAGCCCATCCTGTTCGATGACCGCCAGCATGTCGGTGGCGATGGCCTCGATTTCAGGCACCACGAGATCCGGCTTCTCCTGCTCAACCAGCGCACGCAGTGCCTGTCCGTCGGCCATGTTGATGACGTGAGCGCGATGGGCCACCTGGTGGCCGGGTGCATTGGGATAACGATCCACCGCGATGACTTCCACCCCCAGGCGCTGCAGGGCGATAATCACTTCCTTGCCCAGCTCGCCGCTGCCAAGCAGCATGACCCGAGTGGCCGAGGGGCTGAGTGGAGTGCCGATTTTCATGATTGCTGCCTCAAGAATTTTGCGTTGGCGGCATGATAAATTGATCCCATGCCTGGTGGCTAGGGCTGGCACAGAGTTTTTGCACTAGCGTGAAAGCCTGTTCCAGGTTGTGCTGTGCCGCTGCACTCAAGGGCTCGCCCAGTTCAAACGACTCTCCGCGCACGGCCAGAAGCCAGGCTGGCGGCGCATCGCCGTAAAGCTCCTGGTAAGCCTGCAGCACCGCAGCGGGACTCATGGCGTGGGAAGTAAAACTGCAGTCTTTAGCTGGGCCCAGACGGGAAAGGGTAAACGGCGGCAGGCAGGAAACGCTGGCATCGATGAACAGCACCAATTTACGCCCTTGCAGGTCGATTGCATGTTCCACCTGGAGTTGGAAGTCGGTGAGCAGCTCGACTTGGGGGAGTTTCAGCGCTTCCAGCCGTTCCAGCAGCACCGGCCCGAGGGCATCATCGCCCCGGCTCGGGTTGCCGTAGGCGAAGATCAGGAGCGGCGCCGTCACACGCCGCACGCGCCTGAGCTGTTGCGCACCAGGCGGTCGATCTGCGTTCCCTCGGCGTCGATCAGTTCCACTTCCAGCGGCATCTTGCCCAGCGCGTGGGTGGCGCAGGAGAGGCATGGATCAAAGGCGCGGATGGCCACTTCGATGTGGTTGAGCAGGCCTTCCGTCAATTCCTTGCCATCCAGGTATTGCAGCGCCACCTGGCGCACCGCCTCGTTCATGGCCTGGTTGTTGTGGGTGGTGGAGACGATCAGGTTGGCGCGCACGATCTGTTCATCCTCGTTGACGCGGTAATGGTGGATCAAGGTGCCGCGCGGCGCCTCGATCACGCCCACGCCGCGCAGGGCGCGTTCGCCCTGGCTGATCAGGTCGTCGCCAAGCAGGTCGCCGTCGTGCAGCAGTTCCTGGATGCCCTCGGCGCAATGCAGCATCTCGATCATGCGCGTCCAGTGATAGGCGAGCGTGGCCTGCGTCGCGCTGCCGCCGTCAAACTCCTTGAATATCCTGCGCTCGGCTTCGGCCAGCGGCGTGGGGATGAAGCCGCAGTTATTCACCCGCGCCAGCGGTCCGACCCGGTACCAGCCCTCCTCCCTGCCGCGCGAGCGGATGAAGGGGAATTTCATGTAGGACCAGGGTCTCACTTCCTCGTGCACGTAATCCCAGTAGTGGCTGTAGTCCAAATGGTCGAAAATATCCTGGCCGTGTTCATCCCGCGCGCGCAGGCCGCCGTGGTAGAGGTCCAGCGCCCCGTCCGCGCGCACCAGGCTCATGAAGCTGGAGCGGAAATATCCGAAGCCGTTATGGAACTCCGGGCGATCACAATAAACCTTCTTGATCAGATCGACGGCCCCCCTGCTCCAGGCGATCACCTGCTCAATATCCTGCAGCAGGAAGTCGCGCTCGGCGAGCGAGAGGTTCTTGTTCACCCCACCGGGAATGGCTCCGGTGCCATGGATGCGCTTGCCGGCGGTCAGGCGGATGACTTCCTGCCCGTATTTGCGCAACGCAACGCCCTGCCGGGCGATCTCCGGATAGGCTGCGGCCACGCCGACGATGTTGCGCTTGACGAGATCGGAATCGAATCCGAACAGCAGGTCGGGCGAGGCCAGATAAAAGAAATGCAGGGCATGGGATTGCAGTATCTGGCCGAAATGCATCAGGCGGCGCAGCTTGTCCGCACTGGGCGTCAGCTTGGCCCCGATGATCATGTCCATCGCCTTGGAGGCGGCAAGCTGGTGGCTCACCGGGCAGATGCCGCACAGGCGCTGCACCAGCACCGGCACCTCGGTGTAAGGCCGGCCCTGGATGAATTTTTCGAAGCCGCGGAATTCGACGATATGGAAGCGCGCCTGATGGATGCGGTTGTCCTCGTCCAGCAGCAGCGTGACCTTGCCATGCCCTTCGACGCGCGTCACGGGTTCGATGACTACCCGTTTCAGGTTTTCCGGATGGGCGGCGGTTTCCAGTTCAAAAGTCATGATGGCGCCTAATCGTAATGCAGTTGTTCATAATCCAGCTTCGGTTCACGGCCCGCCAGGAGATCGGTGAGGAATTTCCAGATCGCATCCGCCGAGGGAGGGCAGCCGGGCAGGAAATAGTCCACCTTCACCACTTCGTAGATCGGGTGCACCTTGTCAAAGGGCAGCGGCAATTCCGGATCGTTGGGAATCTGCCCGCCCTCAAGCCCGCCTTCGTACTGGTAAACCTCCTGGAAGCAGTCCCACAGGTCGATATTGTTGCGCATCGCCGGCAGCCCCCCGGTGATGGCGCAGGCGCCCATCGCCACCAGCACCTTGCAGTTCTTGCGGAACTCCTTAAGGACGTGCACGTTCTCCGCATTGCATACCCCACCTTCCACGATGCCCACGTCACAGGGGCCGCAGTGCTTGATGTCGGTGAGGGGTGAACGGTTGAATTCGACCAGTTCCAGCAGATCCAGTATTTTTTCGTCAATGTCCAGCAGGGACATGTGGCAACCGAAACAGCCCGCCAGGGAACAGGTGGAAATGCGTATTTTCTTCACATCACTCATTTCCACCCCCAATTTTCCCTTCAGTCTCCACTTGGCAGATCGGCTTGTGGTCATAAAGGCGTTGCCCTATCGGCACCTTGAAGCCTTGGCGCTTGATCAGGATGGCACCGGTGGGGCACACTTGGGCCGCCTTGTCGGTGACGGCAAAATCGCTGTCCCCGAGGCGGCCGCTGGCGGAATTCACCACCAGTCTCGATCCGGCGCCGCGCCCCGAGAGGCCGAACACGCTCTTGCCATCCACATCGCGGCTGGCGCGCACGCAGAGTTCGCACAGGATGCAGCGGTTGCGGTCGAGGAACACGTCAGGATGGGAGGCATCGACCTCGCGCGGCGGATAGAAGTGGTTGTAGCGCGGCGACATCATGCCGAGGCAATAGGCCACCGCCTGCAACTGGCAGTTGCCGCTTTTCTCGCAGGTAGGGCACAGGTGATTTCCCTCGACGAATAGCATCTGCAGCAGGGAGCGCCGCTCGTCGTTGAGTGCCTCGCTCGCATTCTCCACCGCCATGCCTTCGCTGGCGGGCATGGTGCAGGAGGAAACCGGGCGGCCATTGACAATGACCGTGCACAGCTTGCAACTGCCGTGTGGTTTGAATTCCGGGTTGTGGCACAGATGGGGAATGTAAACCTTCGCAGCCAGGGCGGCATCCATGATGGTCTGCCCTTCTGAAAAAGGAATCGTCCTGCCGTCGATGGTAATGGTTTTGCTCATAATAGATGCGCCCACTCGTCATCCCTGCCGGTGATTTTGCGTGCCGTTTCCAGCGCTCCGTCCAGATCGAAAGCAGGTTCGAAAGACAGCGCCTTCAGTTTACGCTCGAATGTACCAGGGAATTTCTTCAAGGTGTCAAGCACCGGATTGGCCGCAGTGTGGCCCAGCCCGCAATGACTCGCAGCCCCGAGGATATGGCCGACATGTTTCAATTCCTCGAGATCGGCGGGGGTGCCATGACCGCTAGCAATCTTGTCCATGATTCTCTTCTGCAGTTGCGTGCCCACCCGGCAGGGCGTGCAGAAACCACAGCTTTCATGGGCGAAGAAGTGGGTGAAGTTATGGGCGGCCGCAAACATTTCGCGCTTGCGGTGAAACACCATGAACGCCCCTGCCGTGGGCAGATCTTCAAAGGCGATGCGGCGGCCAAATTCCTGCCATGAAACCAGCGTCCCTGAAGGCCCACTCACCTGGACTGCATGTGCATCCTCGGCGCCACAATCGCGCAGGACTTCCTCCACCGTTACGCCAAAGGGATATTCGTAGATGCCTGGGCGCGTGCAGTCACCTGAGATGCTGAGGATCTTGGTGCCGGTCGATTGCGCCGTCCCCATGGTGGCAAACCAGGCGCCGCCCTTTTCCGCGATACGGGCGGCACAGGCAAATGTCTCCACGTTGTCCACCACGGTTGGCCGGCCAAGATAGCCTCTGGTCACCGGGAAGGGCGGGCGGTTACGGGGACGGCCGCGCTTGCCCTCGAGCGATTCGATCAGGGCGGATTCCTCTCCGCAGATATAAGCACCGGCACCGAGATGGATCTCGATATCAAAAGCAAACCCAGCTTCACCCAGGATATTTTCACCCAGCAACCCATCGGCCCTGCGTCTGGCCAGCACCGCTTCGAGGGGTTTCAGCAAGTAGCGGTATTCGCCGCGCAGGTAGAGAAAGCCCTTGCGCGCGCCAATCACACGCGCACCCACCGTCATGCCCTCGAATACCATATCGGCATAGCTGCTGAGCAACACGCGATCCTTGAAGGTGCCCGGCTCGCCCTCGTCGGCATTGCATACGATGAAACGCTCGGGATTGCCACCCACGTCGCAGATCATGCTACCCTCTTCCTCGGCGATCGCCGCGTGGCAGAACATCCACTTCGAGGCCGTCTTGAAACCTGCTCCACCACGGCCGCGCAGGTTGGCGGCATCCACTTCCTTGAGCGTCGCCTCGGCGCCGCGCGCCAGCATGGCGCGGATGCCTGCGCCATGCTCAAAAGAGTCCCCCAGCAGCATGCCGGGGCGCCGGATATTGTCCCTGACCTCGAACAGCATCGACGGCCACTCCGCCACCGGCTTGCGGATGCGGATCATCTCTGAAATCAGGTCCAGCCGGTTGTTATCCAGATTGGTCAAGGGCCAGCCATTCACCAGCGCCGCCGGTCCCTGGTCACACATCCCGGTGCAGGAAGTACTGTCCACGCTCACCAGGTTGTCTTCGGATACCTTGCCCGGCTCAAGCCAAAGCTTGTTGCAGAAATACTGCATCAACTCTGGCTTGCCAAGCATGTTGTCTGTGATGTTGTCCGAGAATAGAACGCGATATTCGCCCTGTGGGCTGAGCGAAAGAAAGGAATAAAAACCCGCCACCCCTTCCACCTGGGCACGCGGCAGATTCAGATGGCCGGCAATGCAGCCAATCGCTTCTGGCGGGATGAAATGGAAACAATCCTGCACCTCGCGCAGGATTTGCAACAAGCGCGTGGCATCACCACCATGCCGCCCGAGAATGGGGGCTAGTTGGTCTTCGATGTGTGGATACTCGCAAAGCTCCATGGAGGCTCCCTCTGCCCGAAAACGTTATCAGGATAATGCCACTATACTACTACTCAAAGATGACAGACGGGATTTTAACCGAGGATCAAGACCCTCTTGCCTATCAGGGAGAATCCTGCTGCCGCGAGGTGCTTCTAGCGTAGGGAAGCCCTATGAGCCGGCCCTTGAGCAGTTGCCCTCCTTCAAAAACGGAGTCAGCGCCTCGGCGGACATGGGGCGGGAAATGAAATACCCCTGTCCCAGCGTACAACCGATTCCCTTTAACAAGGCGTACTGCGCTTCTTCCTCGATACCCTCCGCAACGGTAAGCATCTGGAGATTCCTCCCCAGCGCTTCGATGGTCATGACAATGGCTAGATCACGTTGGCTGGACTGAATTTCACGCACAAACGAAGCATCGATTTTCAGGCTGCTGATCGGTAATTGCTTGAGATACTCCAGGGATGAATAACCGGTACCAAAATCATCAATTGCAATGGAGACACCCATCTCGCGCAAACGCATCAATTTATTCAAAACTTTGTCAACATCCCCCATCAGGACACCTTCGGTGATCTCGATCTCCAGTTCTGAAGGGGGCATGTGCGTTTCTGCCAGCAGCTTTTCCAGCTGGCAGATGAAATTATCGTCGCGGAACTGAATTGGCGAGACATTTACCGCCATTTTTAGCCGGATACCCTGATCAGACCAGACTCGCCACTGAGCACAGGCCTTGCGAAACACCAGTTCCCCAATGGCACGAATCAGGCCGGTTTCTTCGGCCACCGGAATAAACTGCAGAGGCGGAATCATGCCATTTTCCCGGCTATTCCAACGCAGCAGGGCTTCTACACACACCACACTGCCGCTTGTCAAATCGACCTGGGGTTGGTAGTGCAGGACAAATTCGTCTTTCTCCACCGCCAGCTTGAGGAGATGTTCAAGATGATAAAATTCGGACATGGCCTGCGCCAGATCCGCCGAGTAAAGCTGGATGTTGTTTTTGCCTTCGCGTTTGGCCTTGTACATAGCCGCATCGGCGTTCTTGAGCAGATCTTCCGGTGTTCTGCCATCTTGTGGAAAAATTGCAATGCCGACACTCCCGGTCACGGAAAAATCATGATCATTAACCGAAAACGGCTGATCCAGAAGTAACAAAAAACGGGAAGCGGTGTGAATCGGGTCCGCACCCTCCCCCAAAGATTCAACGATCACAAATTCATCGCCGCCAAAACGGGAAACGAACAACCCTTCCGTCTCATCAAGACGACTGAACTGCTCCGCAATCTGGCGCAGCAACACATCCCCAACAGCATGGCCAAAAGTGTCGTTGATATATTTGAAGCGGTCCAGATCAAGAAACATTACCGCAAAATTTTCGTTGCCTTCACTCGCCCTCAAAATTCGCTCATCCAGGGCGGTCATCAACCATCTCCGGTTGGGCAAGGCGGTCAAATGATCATATTTGGCCGAGAATTCGATCTGCTGCTCGTATATCTTGCGCTGGGTGATATCCACATTAGTTGAGCGCACTCCGATGGTGAGGTCTTTCTCGTCCTGCACCGTACTGCACAGATGCTGGATCCAGCGTATCTGTCCATCCCGTGTCAGGATACGAAACTCAATTGTTTCCGGAATGCCTTCGCCATTGATGTTATGAATGTGCCCGCCCCAGACCTTCATGTCATGCGGATGAATCAGATGGCTCATGAAATTGGGTTGTTGATAGAAAACCGCCTGCTCATAACCGGTCAATTGCTTGCAGGCTGGAGAAACATATTCATATTCGCCACTGATTTTTCGGAAATAGGTAAATTCAAGGGCAAAATCCGCCAGTGCCGAAAACAGGCGATTGCGCTCCGCCAATCTCGCCCTCAGCACCTGCACACTGCCCACCAGCAGCCCCAGAACACAGCCCAGGGACAGGGGCACGATCACCTTTTGCGCATGAAATATTTTCTCGATAAAAACGGTCTGTATGGTGAAAAACACCATCACGATGGACACCGCCATGAGAACGGAATAGAAATAAATTCGTGTGGCCTGGTTCATATCTCGCCCGTATCAATCACGCCAAGGGCGGTCAAATGTGGCAAGGAAATGTTGCACAAAAGCCCTGACCGCCATCGAGGCATCCTCACCATGAGTTTTTATGTACGAAGACTATCATTCCAGGCGACTTAAGAACAAGTATTCAGATCGATGAATGGTCCGACACCATGATGAATTCTATAAGATTTCCTATAACTGGCAGAATGTAATGAATTTAACGACTTACATAAAATGCAATCGGCACATTTACGATCAACATAACAATATTGATCCGAATATGATTTTTAGTTGCCGCCTCAGCATTAAGGGTATTGATAACGATCAATCTGACTCACAATACTCCCGGGCGCTCGTTGCCATCCGGACGTAACAGGTTTAATGTAATTCGAACCATTCCAAAACCAGTTTCGGGGGTCATCATGTTACACGGCACTACGGTCACGCTTGACGGCAACGAAGCCGCCGCCTATATCGCACACCTCACCAACGAAGTCATCGCCATCTACCCGATCACCCCCTCCTCGCCGATGGGCGAGTATTCCGATGCCTGGAGTGCGATGGGGCAAAAAAACCTGTGGGGCACAGTGCCCGAGGTGATCGAGCTACAGAGCGAAGCGGGCGCGGCAGGCACCATCCACGGCGCCCTGCAGACCGGGGCGCTGGCGACCACCTTCACCGCCTCGCAGGGCCTGCTGCTGATGATCCCCAACATGTACAAGATCGCCGGGGAACTCACCCCCTTCGTGATGCACGTCGCGGCGCGCTCGCTGGCGGCACAAGGGCTGTCCATTTTCGGCGATCACAGCGACGTGATGGCGGCGCGCGCCACCGGCTTCGCCTTCCTGAGTTCCAATTCGGTGCAGGAAGCGCAGGATATGGCGCTGATCGCGCAGGCCGCCACGCTGGAAGCGCGCATACCGATCCTGCACTTCTTTGATGGTTTCCGTACCTCGCACGAGGTGGCAAAAATCGAGCAGGTGCCGCTTGAAACCGTGCGCGAGATGATTTCCGACGAACTGGTGCAGGCCCATCGCACCCGCGCGCTCTCGCCAGAACACCCGGTGGTGCGCGGCACTTCGCAGAACCCGGACGTGTACTTCCAGGCGCGCGAAACGGTCAATCCCTACTACGACCTCATGCCGGGCATCGTGCAATACGAAATGGACAAATTCGCCCAACTCACCGGGCGTCATTACAAGCTGTTTGAATATGTCGGCGCGCCCGATGCGGAGCGCATCATCATACTCATGGGCTCCGGCGCCGAAGCCGTGGAAGAAACCGTGCATCACCTCACCGCGCGCGGCGAGAAGGTGGGCATGGTCAAGGTGCGCCTGTACCGCCCCCTGGACCCCTCGCGCATGATCGACGTGCTGCCCGCCAGCGTCCGGAAAATTGCCGTGCTCGACCGTTGCAAGGAGCCGGGCGCGGATGGCGAACCGCTCTACAAGGATGTGCTGACCGCCCTGGTGGAGCATGGCGACGACGACGGCCATTTCTCGGCCCTGCCACTCGTGGTAGGTGGCCGCTACGGCCTGTCTTCCAAGGAATTCACGCCGGGCATGATCAAGAGCGTTTTCGATGAGTTGAGCAAAGACAAGCCCAAGAACCATTTCACCGTTGGCATCATCGACGACATCACCCACACCAGCCTGCCGTGGGACGCGAATTATCGCGTCGATGCCGCGGAAGGCGTGATGCGCTGCATGTTTTACGGCCTGGGCAGTGACGGCACGGTATCGGCCAACAAGAACACCATCAAGATCATGGGCGAGGAAACCGAGCTCTACGGCCAGGGCTATTTCGTCTATGACTCGAAAAAAGCCGGGGCGATGACCACCTCGCACCTGCGTTTCTCCCCCCAGCCCATCCATTCCAGCTATCTGGTTGGCACCAACGAAGCCAATTTCATCGCTTGCCACCAGCCGGTGTTTCTGGAGCGTATCGAGATGCTGGAAAACGCCGCCGAGGGCGCGGTTTTTCTGGTCAACTCACCCGCACCGGCGGATAAGGTATGGGGCACGCTGCCGCGCAAGATGCAGCAACAGATCATTAAAAAGAAACTGCGCTTCTACACCATCGACGCCTATGCCGTAGCCCGTGCAACCGGCATGGGCACGCGCATCAACACCATCATGCAGGCCTGCTTCTTCGCCATTTCCGGCGTCCTGCCCCAGGATGTGGCGATTGAAAAAATCAAGACCGCCGCGGAAAAAACCTATGGCAAAAAGGGGCGCGCCATTGTCGAAGCCAACTGGAAGGCCATCGACGAGACCGTGGCGAACCTGCATCAGGTCCAGGTGCCCAGCGAGGCCAGCAGCAGTTTCGAAATGGAAGACCACATTCCAGCCAATGCCTCAGAATTCGTGCGCCGCGTCAGTGGCGAAATCATGGTCGGGCGCGGCGATCTGATTCCGGTATCGCTGCTGCCCGTCGACGGCACCTGGCCAACCGGCACCGCGCACTACGACAAACGCAATCTGGCCCAGGAAATCCCGGTATGGGATGCCGAACTGTGCATCTACTGCGGCAAATGTCCCTTCGTCTGCCCCCACACCGCGATCCGCTCCAAGGTCTTCCCGGCCGAACTGGCCAAGGACGCCCCGCCCACCTTCAAGCACATCCAGATCAAGGGCAAGGAGTTCGAGGAGGGCATGCACGTCAGCTACCAGGTTGCACCCGAGGACTGCACCGGCTGCGGGCTGTGCGTGGACATCTGCCCTGCCGTGAGCAAGACCGACGGCCACAAGGCGCTGGAAATGCGCCCACAGGCACCTTTGCGCGTGCCGGAACGGGAGAACTTCGATTTCTTCCTCAAGCTGCCCGAGTTCGACCGCACCAAGCTGCGTACCTCCACCATCAAGGGCGCCATGGTGATGCAGCCTTTGTTCGAGTTCCCCACCGCCTGCGTTGGATGCGGCGAGACGCCCTACATCCGCCTCGCCAGCCAGTTGTTCGGCGACAGGATGATCGTCGCCAACGCCACCGGCTGCTCCTCCATCTACGGCGGCAACCTGCCCACCACGCCCTACAGCAAGAACAGCGATGGGCGCGGACCGGCGTGGAGCAACTCGCTGTTCGAGGACAATGCCGAATTCGGCCTGGGCTTCCGCGTCAGTATCGACAAGCACGCCGAATACGCGCGCGAACTGCTGGAGAAAATGCAGGATCAGGTCGGAGCGGAACTCGCCGGCACCATCATCGGCGCGGACCAGTCCAGCGAGGCAGGCATCCAGCAGCAGCGGGAGCGAGTGGCACAGCTCACAGCCAAGCTCAAGGCGATCGATTCCGCCGATGCGCGCAACCTCGCCAGCGTGGCGGAAAACCTGGTGAAGAAAAGCGTGTGGATCATCGGCGGTGACGGCTGGGCCTACGACATCGGCTTTGGCGGCGTCGATCACGTGCTCGCCTCGGGCCGCAACGTCAACATTCTGGTGCTCGACACCGAGGTCTATTCCAATACCGGCGGCCAGGCCAGCAAGGCCACGCCGCACGGCGCCACGGCAAAGTTCGCGGCCAACGGTAAACCCACCGGCAAGAAGGATCTGGCGCAGATCGCCATGAGCTACGGCCATGTCTATGTTGCCCATGTTGCCTACGGCGCCAAGGATATCCACACCCTGAAAACCTTCCTCGAAGCGGAATCTTATGATGGCCCCTCGCTCATCATTGCCTACAGCCCGTGCGGCGAGCATGGCTACGACATGAGCCATCAGCATCAGCAGCAGGAACTGGCGGTCAACTCCGGCCACTGGCCGCTGTTCCGCTACGACCCGAGGCGCGAGGAGGAAGGCAAGAACCCGCTGGTACTGGACTCACAAAAACCATCCGTCCCCTTCCTCGATCTGATCAAGAGCGAATCGCGCTTCCGCGGCTTGCTGAAACAGGTTGAAGACGAAGGCGAAGGTATAATGGACGCCTATCAGGCCGAGATCGAGCAGCGCTTCAAGCTCTATCAGCACATGGCCGATGAAGGCTTCAACCCGAAAGACCCCAAAGCTGCAGAAAAGGCCAAGAAAAATGATTGAGGAGCGGCTGATCGAGATCGAAAGCAAAATCAGCTATCAGGAAGACACCATCCAGGAATTGAACAAGGTGGTATATCAGCAGCAGAAGCAGATAGACCGGCTGGAGGCGATCTGCTCATCGCTGATCAATCACGTTCGGGACATCTCCGATGCCATGGCGGAGAACAGTGTCGCAAACGAAAAGCCACCTCACTATTAGGAACACGCATTTGAAGCAACTCACGGATTCGATGCTGGACGAACTGAGCCGGCAGGCGCGGAACTCGCCGCGACGGCGCGCCAACCACAACTTGCATGAAGATTTGAGCGACCCGATCCAGCGCCTGGCGATTGCCATGGAGCCGGACACCCGCGTTCTCCCTCACCGTCATCCACATACCTGGGAACTGCTGCATCCCCTGCGTGGCCGCTTTGTTATCCTCTATTTCGATGAAACTGGCATGGTCATTGACCGGGCTGAGCTGGGCAAGGATGGTCAAATGATCGAGAACCCGGCAGGAATGTGGCATGCCGTCCTGTCACTGGATGCAGGCGGCATCATTTTCGAGGTCAAGCACGGCCCATACAAGCCCCTGGAAGAAGTAGATATCATGCAGCCTCTTCTGGATAGTGCAGCCCTGAATGACTGGTATCTCGCCGCATCCATTGGCGACCGGCTTCCTTGCGCATAGAATTCACCATTTTTTTCCTTCTTTAACTGACAAAACACATACCATGGCCCAATACGTAATGTCGATGCTCCGCGTGAGCAAGGTCGTGCCGCCCAAGCGGCAGATCATCAAGGATATTTCCCTCAGTTTCTTCCCCGGCGCCAAGATCGGCCTGCTCGGCCTCAACGGCTCGGGCAAGTCCACCGTGCTGCGCATCATGGCCGGCGCGGACAAGGAATACGAGGGAGAGGTGCAGCACCAGCCCAACATCTCCATCGGCTACCTGCCGCAGGAACCGCAACTCGACCCAGCCAAGACCGTGCGCGAGGAAGTCGAAGCGGGACTGGGCGAGGTGATGCAGGCCAGGCAAAAACTGGAAGAAATCTACGCCGCTTATGCCGAGCCAGACGCCGATTTCGACAAACTGGCCGAGGAGCAGGCGAAATACGAGGCGATCCTCGCCACTTCCGGCAGCGACACCGAAACGCAGATGGAAATCGCCGCCGACGCACTGCGCCTGCCGCCCTGGGACGCGGGCATCGAACATCTCTCCGGAGGCGAGAAGCGGCGCGTGGCGCTGTGCAAGCTGCTGCTCTCCAAGCCGGACATGCTGTTGCTGGACGAACCCACCAACCACCTCGACGCCGAATCGGTGGAATGGCTGGAGCAGTTCCTGTTGCGCTTCCCTGGTACCGTGGTGGCGGTGACCCACGACCGCTACTTCCTCGACAATGCCGCCGAATGGATCCTGGAACTGGATCGTGGCCACGGCATCCCGTGGAAAGGCAATTATTCGAGCTGGCTGGAGCAGAAGGAAGCGCGCCTGGAGCAGGAAAACAAGCAGATCGACGCCCACATGAAGGCCATGAAGCAGGAGCTGGAATGGGTGCGGCAGAACCCCAAGGCGCGCCAGGCCAAATCCAAGGCGCGCCTGGCCCGCTTCGAGGAACTCAACAGCCTGGAATACCAGAAGCGCAACGAAACCCAGGAAATATTCATCCCCGTGGCGGACCGCCTGGGCGACAACGTAATCGAATTTGATGGCGTAAGCAAAGCCTACGGCGACCGCCTGCTGATGGACAATCTCAGCTTCTCGGTCCCGCCCGGCGCCATCGTCGGCATCATCGGCCCCAACGGCGCCGGCAAGTCCACCCTGTTCCGCATGATTACCGGCAAGGAACAGCCCGATTCCGGCGCAGTGAAAATCGGCTCCACGGTCAAGCTGGCCTACGTGGACCAGAGCCGCGACGCGCTCGACGCCAAGAAAACCGTGTTCGACGAAATCTCCGGCGGCGCCGAAATCCTTACCGTGGGCAAGTACGAAACCCCCAGCCGCGCCTACATCGGACGCTTCAACTTCAAGGGCGGCGACCAGGGCAAGATCGTCGGCAACCTCTCCGGCGGTGAACGCGGCCGCCTGCACCTGGCCAAGACCCTGATCGCGGGCGGCAACGTGCTGCTGCTAGACGAACCCTCCAACGACCTCGACGTGGAAACCCTGCGCGCGCTGGAAGACGCCCTGCTGGAATTCGCCGGCTGCGTGATGGTGATCTCCCACGACCGCTGGTTCCTCGACCGCATCGCCACCCACATCCTGGCCGCGGAAGGCGATTCGCAATGGACCTTCTTCAACGGCAATTACCAGGAATACGAGGCCGACAAGAAGAAACGCCTGGGCGAGGAAGGGGCGAAGCCAAAACGAATCCGCTATAAGCCGATTAGCCGCTAGGAAAAATCAAGGATAGGATTTGATGCAGGCCAGCTTACTGAAACGCATAAGCTGGGCGCTTGTCGTCCTGATTGTTGTGCTTGGCTTGGCCGGAACGCTGGGGCTGAATTTCGCCGCAAAATACCTCAAGGGCAAGGTAGAGCAAGCTCTGGGGCCGGAAAGCAAGGTGGGTGAAATTATTATTGGCTGGTCCGCCATCGAGATCCGCATTATTCGTATCCACTCGCCTCAAGGCTGGCCATCGCAAGATACGCTGCACGCGGAAAATATCGTCATCGAGCCCAATCTGCGCGGATTGTTTTCTGCATGTCAAAATCAGCGATCGCGGAGGCTCTTGGAGTCAGCATAGAGGGGCTTGCCAATGGCATTGGCGGTGCCACCCAGGGCGTAGGCAGCGCCATTGGACGACTGTTAGGCAATTAATCACGGCAGGCCGAATCAATAGTTGACTATTTTCATAAACTATTATTTAATTGAGCAATCAAACAAAACTCTGTGGAGAAATGATGTCTGTTGAAATCCTGCAAGCCATTGCTGCTGGCGATGTAAATCAAACCCAAGCACTGCTGAGCAGCGGTGTCGATTGTGAAACCCGTAACGAGGCAGGCGCAACGCTGCTTATGCAGGCTGCTGCAGCCGGCAACCTTGCCATGGTACAGACCTTGATTGAAGCTGGCGCAGACGTTAATGCTAAAGATGAACTAGGCTGGACCGCACTGATGAAATCCTGTTTCAACGATGAAGTTGATCATGGTTTCCCGGAAGTAGCTCAGGCTCTGATTGACGCGGGCGCCGACATCGAAGCCCAGATTGTATATGGCACCCGCCCCCTGATGCTGGCAGCTGGTCGCGGTGAAGCCGGTGTTGTTGATGTCCTGCTCAAGGCAGGCGCAGACGTGCTGGCGACTAACGAAGGCGGTCGCACTGCGTTGATGATGGTGAAGGAAAAGTTCTATGTAGAAGTCATCAATCAACTGCACGAAGCTGAAATGGCAGTCAAGGGAGAAGGCCCCAGCTGCGGCACCAAGCACCCGCCCGGCGCCAATGTTGTCACTTTTCTCAAGCAGCCGGGTCACTAAAGACCCTCAATCCTTGCCGTACTTAAGCTTGAGCCGCTTCACTTCTTCACTGTAGCGGCTCTGGTAAATACTTGATCTCAGATTGGGGTCGGCAAAATCGTGCTGCTGCTGGTTGGGGCAGATTTCAACCTCCCTGACCATGGATTCCACCAAGGTCTTCAGCGCATGGCAAGCGGCCTCCCGCTGCACAACGATATCGACCAGTTGATCAATGGTGCTGTCAAGTTCTGCAATTTGTTGCTCTGCTTCCTCTTTTCTCGCCTGAAGCAGCACCAACTGGGCTCTCAGCTCATGCACCATATGGCGGTAGTCCTCAACGGATTCCTCCACACCATACATGCCAGAAACATCTGAAGATCTGACCATGAATGCCTTTCGACTTGGTTGCTGTGAGCTATAGGGTCTTGTATATTAGCACCAAATTTTGCTCTGGCGCGCAAGCGGAACCTCATGAAATCGGCTTTTCTCCTCCTTGCA
This sequence comes from uncultured Sulfuricella sp., assembly GCA_964384915.1. GTDB lineage: Bacteria > Pseudomonadota > Gammaproteobacteria > Burkholderiales > Sulfuricellaceae > Sulfurimicrobium. The sequence goes on from CAYLMA010000005.1 coordinate 126,354, forward strand.
GCCCTGCTGCTTACAACTTCATCCTCCATGGCAGGCAACTGGCATACGCTGCAAAGCAATCCTCAAATGCTGCTGGAAGCAGATGACCCCCAAATGGAAGCAGATGAAGACAACAACCAGGACAAGACCCGTAAGAAGGATAAAAAACTGAAAGTCTGGGTAAAGAGCACTTATTCGCTCCCCGAGCAGGCAAGGCCAGGCGATTTCTTTTATGCCTCTTCCAAATCACTGTTCGTAATTAACTGCACCAAACGCAGCCATAGGCTGCTGCGTAAAATTTATTACACTGCAGATGGTCAGGAAAGCAAATCCGTGCGCTACGGTGAGGAAGAAAAGAACGCAGCCATCGTTCCCGATTCAACGGAAGAACGAATTTTCGATTTTGCCTGTGCATTCAAGCAGGCAAAAGCAGACAACACAATACCCAAGCGCGTACAGCCAAAATCTGCAGTGACATCAGGAAAACCAAGCGCCACAAATAAAACCGCGCAGCCCGGCAAAACACCGCAACCACCCGAGACCAAGGCTGCGCCAAAAGAAAAAACCCCGGCACCGCCGGACAAATCCGCGCCAACCAAGTCCAAGGGCAGCTCTGCGGCAAAGCCTACACGTTAATCACTTGCCATTGACCGGCAGAACGCGCCGTGGCGGAATTTTTTGTACCGCCCAATTCGCTACCGCCCACGACCAGAAATCCGCCAGGCTAGATTCCGCCAAATCGGGTGGTGGCCTCTGACCCAGAAATTCCAGAACCCGGGTTAATTGTGGCAGGGTATCCGCCAAATTCAGGGCCGGCGCCAACGTCTGTTTACTCAGCTTTTCCCCCCGCGCATTCACGGCCACCGGGAGATGAAGATAGGATGGCGTTGAAAAACGGAGCAAATGCTGCAAATAAATTTGCCGCGGTGTCGAATCAAGAATATCTGCGCCACGCACTACATGGGTAATCCCTTGCTCCGCGTCATCCACCACCACCGCTAACTGGTAAGCAATTAAGCCATCCACTCGACGCAATACGAAATCCCCGACCTCCGTTTCCAGGCATTGACCATAATCGCCCAATAAGCGGTCACGAAATTGGATCGGAACATTGTCTGTAACTAGGCGCAAGGCATGTCCCGCCCTCCCCTCACGCATCCCTCTTCGGCATTGCCCTGGATAGATCAGGCCGGATGCGGTTCCGAGAGAGGAGTCCGCAATTTCTCGACGTGAACAGTTGCAAGGATACAAAACGCCTTGCTGAGACAACTCTTCCAGAGCTGCACGGTATGCCTCGCCGCGCTGGCTTTGAAACATGACCTCCCCGTCCCAGAACAAGCCAAAGGCTTCCAACGTTCGCAAAATATCATCCGCAGCGCCTGCAACCACGCGTGGCGGATCAATATCCTCTATCCGCACGAACCACTCTCCTTGACAGGAATGGGCATCGAGATAGCTTCCGACTGCCGCCACTAAAGATCCAAAATGCAAGGGACCTGTTGGCGAGGGAGCAAAGCGCCCTAGGTAACTGGAGGTATGTTTATTCATGATTGGTAAATTTTGCACTAGATGAGGACCAAGAACAAAATTTGTACATTGAGAGCGGTCACGAAAATCGGCTAATATGTGACAATAATATTGAACGGATAGGGAAGCCTCATGCAACACAAGTCAGCCACAACATCCACACCGATTCATGACATCATTACCAAACGCTGGAGTTGCCGGGCATTCAGCGTGGACAAACCCGTCAGCCACGATCAGGTCATCTCGTTGGTAGAAGCCGCACGCTGGGCCCCCTCATGCTTTGGCGACGAGCCTTGGCGCTTTATTATTTGGAACCGTAACCGTGATGCCGCCGCATGGCAGAAAGCATTCGACTGTCTGGGGGAGTGGAACCAGAACTGGGTCAAAAATGCACCCGTGCTGGCTCTGGTGACCGCCAACAGCATTTTTCGCAAGAATGGCAAACCGAATTCCTGGGGCCAGTATGATTCCGGTGCTGCAGCCGAAAACTTATGTCTGCAAGCCGTTTCCTCTGGCCTGATGGCGCATCAGATGGGTGGTTTTGATGCCGACAAGATCAGGAAGGAATTCAACATTCCTGACCAGTTCACCTGCATGGCCATGATCGCCGTCGGATATCAAGCCGAAGAAACCGTCCTTAACGAGGAACTCAAAGAACTCGAACTCGCACCTCGTGAGCGAACGCCGCTGGGAGAACATTTCTTCGAAGGAGCATGGGGTTCGCCAATCCAGGCGAAATAGCACCTATCGGCCCTTTTCATTCAAGTTGGAAACGTGCTTAAATAATCAGAATACCGAGAAGGAGAAAAAACAATGGCCGATTCCGCATATGTATCTGAACTTGAGAAGAATTTTCCACGCATCGTGGAAAAACTGACCATGCTTTGGGGGCATGAGGGCGTTACTGCATTTCTGAGTCACTTGCTAATAGACGACCGAGGTGACAGGCAAGGATTTACAGGCGAAATCATGGCTGAAATCATGTTCCTCAACAATCTATATGAAGATATGGTAGGTGACAAGTCACCTCAAAGCGGCCAAGCCCTCTGGGAAAACCCTCTCGTTAAGAATCTTCACAACTAAGGTTTTGACGGATTCAGGTTCTTTTCTCTCAGAACCAGCCTCTTGGGAGCAATTTTTCCTTCGTCTGAAATTTCTCCTAACCCCAGGAATACAGACCCCGGGCCATACAGGCCAACCGCCCCCGTTTCGGACAGCCCAGCCTGCCATACCGACTGCCCCAGCTGAAGACAAAAAGAACTCTCGCTATCCAGCACCACTTTCGGCAGGCCGGCGAGCAGGCAATCAGCAGGAAGCAGAATCGCATCGCGTTGTTCTGGTGTCATCTGCTCTAGCTGTGGCAGCGTGATTGCATTGCAAAGATTAAATCGTCCTGTTTCGAACCGCCGTAAAGCAACCATATGAGCTCCACACCCGAGAGCAGCTCCGATATCTTCCCCCAGCACACGAATATACGTTCCCTTGCTGCAATGTACTGTAACATTCAGCTCATCACCTGAAAATGCATCCAGTGTCAGAGCGTGGATCGTCACTTCACGCGGATTACGATGAATCTCCACCCCCGCCCGTGCATAGGTGTAAAGCGCTTTTCCCTGATGTTTCAGGGCAGAATACATGGGGGGAATTTGCTGGATGGAGCCTACGAATGTATTCAATACCCGCTGCACGTCATCAAGGCTAACTGTAAGCGGATGCCGGTTGACAACTTCCCCTTCACTATCGCCAGTGGTCGTAGTAACGCCCAGTTTGAAGCGTGCCTGGTAGCACTTGTTAGCATCCAGAAGATAATGAGAAAACTTGGTCGCCTCGCCAAAGCAGACCGGCAACAGTCCAGTTGCGATCGGATCCAGGTTGCCAGTATGGCCTGCCTTCTCTGCCTGAAACAGCCGCTTGACCTGCTGTAGCGCGGTATTGGAGCTAATACCATACGCCTTGTCGAGCAGCAGCACGCCACTGACTGCCCGCTTGATACGCTTGAATTGCACTAGCTTTCTTCCTGCGACGGCTTATCTCCCTCCAGAGCCACAGCTTCTTCAATCAGATGCGACAACTGAACTCCACGTTCAACAGAACTATCAAAAACAAAATGCAATTGGGGCATTATTCGCAGCCGCATGCGATGAGCAAGCTGGCTCCGCAAATAGCCTGCTGCCCGATTCAAGCCTGCTTGTGTTTCATCAAGTGAATGCCCCTGACTCAGCAGGGTAAAGTAAATCTTTGCATGCGAATAATCGGGAGTCACCTCGACATCGGTCAAAGTCACCATGCCGACACGCGGATCCTTGACTTCCAGCTGAATCAATTCAGCCAGTTCGCGTTGAATCTGCTCCGCCACCCGGCGGGGACGTGATTGGTCTTTAGGCATATGTATTGGTCCCCCGTTCAACGTTAAAGGGTACGCGCCACTTCTACCATTTCATAGGCTTCAAGCTGATCTCCGACTTCAATATCGTTGAAGTTCTTCAGAGACAGACCACATTCATATCCGGACTTGACTTCCTTGACGTCATCCTTGAACCGTTTCAGAGAATCAAGCTCGCCGGTATGCACCACTACATTGTCGCGCAAAACACGCACCGAGGAGCCGCGCTTTACAATACCATCCAGTACATAACAGCCTGCAACCGTGCCAATCTTGGTGATGCGGAATACATTACGCACCTCGACTAGGCCAATTACATTTTCCTTGCGTTCAGGCGCTAGCATGCCGGACAGAGCTGCCTTGATCTCATCCACAGCTTCATAAATGATGTTGTAGTAGTGCACGTCAACACCGGAAGACTGAATAAGTTTACGCGCTACGGCATCAGCACGGCTATTGAAGCCAATCACAACCGCCTTTGAGGCAATTGCCAAGTTGATATCCGATTCCGTGATTGCACCCACACCACTATGAATGACATTAACTTTCACCTCAGCAGTAGAGAGCTTTTGCAACGAATGAATCAGCGCCTCATAAGAGCCCTGAACGTCCGCCTTGATAATCAAGGGCAGCGTCTTGACTTCACCCTCGGCGATCTGGTCGAACATATTTTCAAGTTTTGCCGCTTGTTGCTTGGCCAGTTTTACGTCACGGAACTTGCCTTGGCGGAACAGGGCGATTTCGCGCGCTTTACGTTCATCGGTAATGACGATAACTTCCTCTCCAGCCATTGGCACTTCCGAAAGGCCTTGGATTTCCACTGGAATTGATGGGCCAGCTTCCTTAACGGGCGCCCCATTTTCATCCAGCATTGCACGTACGCGGCCAAATACGGCGCCAGCAAGCAGCATATCGCCCTGGCGAAGCGTACCGCTTTGAACGATGACGGTAGCTACGGGGCCTCGGCCCTTGTCGAGACGTGCATCAATAACCAAGCCCTTCGCTGGCGAGGTGCGGGAAGCTTTAAGCTCAAGCACCTCAGACTGTAGCGCCACACCTTCGAGAAGCGAATCCACACCTTGCCCGGTTTTTGCCGAGACTTCTACAAACATGGCGTCACCGCCCCAGTCCTCAGGAACCACACCCTGGGCGCTAAGTTCCTGCTTGATTCTTTCAGGATTGGCCTCGGGTTTATCAATTTTATTCACTGCCACGACAATCGGCACACCGGCCGCCTTGGCGTGGTGTATTGCTTCGATCGTCTGCGGCATCACCCCATCATCGGCGGCAACCACCAGAATAACCACGTCAGTTGCCTTGGCGCCTCGTGCGCGCAACGCGGTAAATGCCTCGTGACCCGGGGTATCAAGGAAGGTCACCATGCCACTAGGTGTTTCCACATGATACGCACCAATGTGTTGAGTAATACCACCCGCTTCTCCATGAGCGACACGAGAACGACGGATATAATCCAGTAAAGATGTTTTACCGTGATCCACGTGCCCCATCACCGTAACGACAGGAGCACGAGGCTCAAGGATAATTTCATGGTGATCAGTGGTTTCTTCAAGGAAAGCTTCCGGATTATCAAGCGCAGCTGGCTTGGCAACATGGCCCATTTCTTCAACAACGATCATCGCAGTTTCCTGATCCACGACTTGGTTGATGGTCACCATCAAGCCCATCTTCATCATGGTTTTTATTACTTCCGCAGCCTTGACAGCCATTTTCTGCGCCAACGCGGCAACAGTGATGGTTTCAGGCACCAGAACCTCATGTACGATGGGCTCTGTTGGCATCTCAAAAGCATGTTGAGCATCAGACTGTTGACGGTGCGCCTTATCCTTACGACCACCACGCCAACTGCCAGGGCTACCGACATCACCTCGCACCCTGAGACCACGTTTCTTGTTCTTGTCGTCAGTCCAAGTACTCTCTTTCTGTTTCTTGGCTCCCTTCTTTTCAGCCTTGGCGGCTTTCTCTTCAGGCGTAACGGCAGGTTTGTGCAGAGTTCCTTCGCTCAGTACCGCCTGTGCGGACAGAGTGGCTGCTGCTGCAGCGGCCTTGCTGGCAGCTTCGTCCGCGACACGTTTTTGTTCGCGCTCCTGCTTTTCACGCAACTCTGCGCTTTGACGAGCAAATAAAGCTGCCTGACGACGGGCCGCTTCCTCACGCTTGGCAATTTGCTCAGCATCTAGAATGGGCGCACGAATTGTCCGTGGCTGAACTGCCTCCGCATTCACGGGCGTCTCTTTAACCAAAACGGCTTCCGGCAATTGTGGAGCGGCTTCCTGCTGAGGCATCACTTCAGGCTCAGTAATTTCTATCACCTCAGGCGCTTCGGCCACCACCGGTTCGAGTACAGGCTCTGAAGCCGGCAACAGCTGAGCCTCCTCAACAGGTGGAACCTGAGGCATAACCTGCAATTCTTGAGTGGAAGGAGCCGCTAAAGTTTCGGGTGTAATGTCTTCAACTGTGTCACGCTTAACAAAAACACGCTTTTTCTTAACCTCGACTTGAATAGTGCGTGCCTTGCCGGAGCTATCGGATTTCTTGATTTCTGTCGTTTCACGCCGTGTCAAGGTAATCTTGCTCTTGGCATCAGTTGCACCATGAGAACGTCGCAAATAATCGAGCAATTGAGACTTATCCTGCTCAGTCAACAAATCATCACTAGTGTTTTTGTTAACGCCAGCCGAGCGCAATTGATCAAGCAGCGTTGCCGCAGGCAAACCCAATTCAGTGGCGAATTGCGTAACATTATTTTGTGCCATTTTCCGGCCTCCTGTTCTTATACTTTATGCAAACCACGGTGCACGGGCGATCATGATCAACTGTTTGGCTCGTTCATCATCCATACCGGTCATTTCGACAAGATCATCCACAGCAAGATCAGCAAGATCTTCCAAAGTTGTTACACCTTTGCTCGCCAGCAAACCCGCAGTTTCATTATCCATGCCCTCCATCTTAAGAAGGCTTTCTGCAGCATTCTCAAGCTTTTCTTCGCTTACAATTGCTTCGGTCAGCAACGCATTACGTGCACGGCTACGAAGCTCATTCACGGTCCCCTCGTCAAAAGCTTCAATTTCAAGCATTTCGGCCAGAGGGACATAGGCAACTTCTTCCAGCGAACTAAAGCCTTCCTGAATCAGGATATCGGCGACTTCCTCATCCACGTCCAGCTTCTTCATAAAAATCTGGCGAATAGAGGTATATTCCTGCTCGGTTTTCTGCTCCGCCTCTTCAACTGTCATTATGTTGAGATTCCAGCCGGTAAGTTCAGATGCCAATCGTACATTTTGGCCGCTGCGGCCAATCGCCATTGCCAACTGCTCCTCTTCGACTACCACATCCATGCTGTGCTTATCTTCATCAACCACAATACTGCTGACTTCAGCTGGTGCCAATGCGCCAATAACAAATTGAGCAGGGTCGGCCGACCACAAAATAATATCGACTCGCTCACCACCAAGCTCACCAGTAACGCCCTGAACACGAGAGCCTCTCATGCCGACACAGGTGCCAATAGGATCAATTCGTTGATCATTGGATTTAACTGCAATTTTTGCACGCATCCCTGGATCACGCGCCGCTGCACGTATCTCCAACAAGCCCTCCTCAATTTCCGGAACTTCCAGCTCAAACAGCTTGACGATGAATTCGGGTACAACGCGAGACAAAATCAACTGCGGGCCACGTCCACCACGTTCGATACGCAGCAAATAAGCGCGCACTCTGTCGCCGACCCTGAGATTCTCCTTAGGAATCATTTGGTCACGGGGCAACAAAGCTTCCAGCCGCCCCGATTCAATAATTGCACTGCCTCGCTCCATACGTTTAATAACACCCGTAACAAGATGTTCTTTACGGGCTAGAAAATCATTAAGTATCTGCTCACGCTCGGCTTCCCGTATTTTTTGCAAGATAACTTGTTTCGCAGCTTGAGCGCCTATCCGGCCAAACTCCACAGGCTCAAGCGATTGTTCAATATAATCACCCGGTTGCGAATCCTTCTTCTGGATTACTGCATCATCAATTGAAAGTTGACGCTCTGGAAACTCCAATGATTCGTCTGCTGTCACCTCCCAACGGCGGAAAGTCTCATACTCTCCCGTCGAGCGGTCAATAGAAACGCGAACATCGACATCGTCATGAAAACGTTTTTTTGTAGCTGAAGCCAAAGCAAGTTCCAGTGCTCCAAAGACCACTTCTTTATCGACATTCTTCTCACGTGCTAATGCATCAACCACCAGCAATACTTCACGACTCATACAACCTCCGATCAATCATTCGGCCAGATCTATCAAATTTGATATGTTTTAAAAATAATCAAAAATTAGGCACTAATCTAGCTTTATCAATATTATCAAGATCCAATCGCACAATAGTTTCATCAATCTCTAACAGCAGTTTGCCTTCTTCGACACCTTGCAGAACACCTTCGAATTTTTTTCTACCCAGCAATGGAACTCTCAATTTAACCATTGCGGTCTGCCCCTTGAAACGCATGAAATCAGAAACTTTTCTCAGGGGTCGATCAAGACCGGGAGAAGAAACCTCCAGGCGGTCATAATCAAAATCCATTTCAACGGCCAAAAGCCTTGAAATATGATTACTTACCAAAGCACAATCCTCGACATTGATTCCATCCGGCTTATCAATGAACAATCGAAGCAATTTGCCACGATTGCTGATTTCCAGATCAACCAACTCGTAACCTAGTCCACTCAGAGTGGATTCAAGCAATGAATACAGTTCCATAACCTCACCACAAATAAAAAAAGGGCCCCTGCGGCCCATCTTTATTTTTTTTTATTATAGCAAAAAAACAACAGCTTCTGGCAACTCAAAAAAAAACCCTCTGCCAAATTAGAGCAGAGGGTTCTTTATAAGGAGCTTGGCGGTGACCTACTTTCACATGCGTAGTGCACACTATCATCG
>CAYLMA010000006.1:0-132218 GCA_964384915.1 uncultured Sulfuricella sp.
CGCGCTGGCTGGACGGCCCGCTGACCACGGCGGCGCGCATCGGCGCCATCTGCTATCTGGACGAGATTGTCGAGGCGCGCCAGGACACCACGGTGGTGATCCACCCGCTGACCGACCACCGCCGCACCCTGCCCTTGGACAAAAAGGGCGAGCTGCTTGAGGCGCATCCCGATTTCCAACTGGTGATTTCCTACAATCCGGGCTACCAGAGCCTGATGAAGGATCTCAAGCAGTCCACCAAGCAGCGTTTCACCGCTTTTGATTTCGACTATCCGGATGCCAAGCTGGAAACCGGCATCGTGGCCAAGGAAACCGGCCTGGACGAAGAAACCGCCGCAAAGCTGGTCAAGATCGGCCAGACCGCCCGCCACCTCAAGGGCCATGGCCTGGACGAAGGCATTTCGACCCGCCTCCTGGTCTACGCAGCCATCCTGATCAAGGGCGGCGTGGAGCCGATTGACGCCTGCCGCATGTCCCTGGTGCGTCCGATCACCGATGACGCGGATATCCGCGCAACGCTGGATCATGCCATCGACGCGATCTTTGCCTGACAATCATGCGCCGTCATTGCGAGCGCAGCGCGGCAATCCCGCTTTCTTCGGAAAGATAAGATTGTTTCGCCGCCTTGCTCCTCGCAATGACCCGCTATTTGGGATTCCGTGAAAATGCCCGAAGCGAACACCGAGTACGAACACCCACTGATGAAGGGCTACCGCGAGCAGCTCAATTGCGGCTTCCCCCAGGTCAGGGATGTCTTCGACGACTGCATGGCGGAAGCGCTCAGCATCTTGTCGCAGGATGGCGTCAGCGCCTATCTGGAGGCGGGTGGATTCCTGTGCAGGATGGGGCGCGGCGTCGAGCCGGTGCTGATTTTCCTCGAAAAATGGCCCTCGGTCGCCAAGAAACTGGGCGAATCCGCCCTGCCGGCCATCATGGAATTCATCCGCAAGATGTACAAGTCGCCCAACGGCAAGGCGATCGTGCCATTCCTGGAATCGATGGCGGCGACGTCCCGCCGCCTGCATTCCCGTGAGCAGATGCAGGACTACATGGATCTTGCGCTGGATTTCATGCATCGCACCACCGGATCGATCCACGGCATCCATACCACTTTCGCCAGCCCCGGCCTGCCCGGGCTCTTCGCCCAGGCACCCTACCTGCTCAGCCAGATTCCGTTGCAGGGACTGAAAAACTGGGTGGAGTACGGCATCCGCAATTACGCCGACCACCCCGAGCGCCAGATCGACTATTTCAGCCTGCAATCCGCCGACAGCAAGGCCGTCATGCAGCGCGAGCGCCACGGCACCCTGATGGTGGACGTCGAGCGCAAGCTGGACATGTATCTGCGCGGGCTGTGGGAACACCACGATTACCTGGTGCCCTACTCCCTGGGCTTCGACGAACTGCGCAAGCCTGTCCCCTACTACGACAAGCTGGGCATCCGCCTGCCGGATGTGCATGACGATTTCAACGGCATTGCCGGGATTGACCGCTACCGCGCCACCCTGGCCCATATGATGGGGCACAAGCGCTGGACCACGGCCATTTTTGCCGACAATTTCAGCCCCTTCCAGCGCATGGCAGTCGAGTTCTTTGAAGACGCCCGCGTCGAATACCTCGCCATTCAGCACTATCCCGGCTTGCGCCGCATATTCATTGCGTTGCACCCCAAACCGGTGGAAGGCGCCTGCGATCCGGTAACCACTTCCTGTCTGCGCTTTCGCCTCGCCATGCTGTCGTACGCCCTGCTCGACCCGGAACATGGCTATCAGGACGCCCATCTCAACGACTTTGTTGCCCGCTTTCATGAAATTATGGCCAAGGGAGAATCCAGCACAGAAGGGATCGCCAGCCTCGCCATCAGCTACGTCGCCAGGACACGCCGCCAGAGCGACCAGCTCGCCAGGGTGCATTTCAACGATACCGAGATCGGCTATCGCGACGACAACCGCCACATGTGGCGCTTCCACGAGCAGAGCGACGACGAGGAGATGTTCGACGACCACCGCAAGCTCGAATGGGAAGAAGAGCCCACCGGCCTGCCGCCGCGCCATTACCCCGAGTGGGACTACCTCAGCCAGACTTTCCGCCCGGACTGGGTGAGCGTCTACGAAGCCCTGCATCCCAAGGGCAGCGCGAGCGACATCGACAAGCTGCTGGCCAAGCACGACGCCCTGGCCAAGCGCTTGAAGCGCATGCTGGACCTGCTCAAGCCGCAGGAGAAAGTGCGCATCCGCTACCAGGAAGAAGGCAGCGAACTGGACCTGGACATCGCGCTGCGCTCCCTCATCGACTTCAAGAGCGGCTCCAGCCCAGACCCGCGCATCAACATGAGCCACAAGACCAGCGGGCGCGACATCGCCGTGATGCTGCTGCTGGACCTCTCCGAGTCGCTCAACGAGAAAGTGGCGGGTTCCGACCAGACCATACTCGAACTCTCCCAGGAAGCGGTATCGCTCCTCGCCTGGGCGGTGGAAAAGCTGGGCGACCCTTTCGCCATCGGCGGTTTCCACTCCAACACCCGCCACGACGTGCGCTACATGCACATCAAGGGCTACAGCGAACACTGGAACGACGAGGTCAAGGCGCGCCTGGCCGCCATGGACGCGGCCTTTTCCACCCGCATGGGCGCGGCCATGCGCCATGCCGCGCACTATCTCGAAGCCCAGAAAGCCGAAAAGAAACTGATGCTGATCCTCACCGACGGCCGCCCCTCCGACGTGGACACCAAGGACGAGCGCGTGCTGGTCGAGGACGCGCGGCAGGCGGTCAAGGAACTGGACCAGATGGGCATTTACGCTTACTGTATCAACCTCGACCCCAAGGCGGACGAATACGTCAGCGATATTTTCGGCAAGCAGTATACTGTCGTGGACAACATCCAGCGCCTCCCTGAACGCCTGCCGGAACTGTTCATGGCGCTCACCAAATAAGCAGACACCATGATTCTAGACATTCTTGCCAACGCCGACCGCTACGCCCCGCTTCATCCCTTGTTCCCGCGCGCCTTCGCCTTCCTGCGCGACACCGGCTTGAACGCGCTGGCGCCGGGGCGCTACCCCATCGAAGGCGAGCGCCTGTTCGCGATCGTCGAAAGCGCCGCCGGGCGCACGCGCGAACAGGCCAAGCTCGAATGCCACCGCAAATACATCGACATCCAGTTGGTGCTGGAAGGCATCGACGAAATGGGCTGGAAGCCGCTGTGCGATTGCCGCGAACCCCTTGCCGACTACAGCGCCGAGAAGGACATCCAGTTCTTCCGCGATGCACCGGCAAGCTGGATCGCGACGCCACCCGGCGCTTTCTGCCTTTTCTTTCCGCACGACGCGCACGCGCCGCTGGTCAGCAACGGTGAAATCCGCAAGGTGATACTCAAGATCGCCGTGGCGTGAGGAAAGTTTGCCGCCAGCCACATGAAGCGCCCCGACCGCCTGCCTGAAATCCAGTCACGGCTGCGCAGCCTCGCCAGCCCGGAGACCGCCCAGGTGCTGCAAGGCTTCTTCAAGACCGGGCCGGGCCAGTACGGCGCGGGGGACGAGTTTCTCGGCATCAAGGTGCCGCGGGTACGCGCCCTCGCCAAAGACTTCCCGGATACGGGGCTCGCCACCGCAGTCGAACTGCTCCACTCCCGTTTTCACGAGCAGCGCCTGCTGGCGCTGCTCTTTCTGATGCGTATCTTTGCCGCCGGCGGCGCCCAGGAGCGCCAGGACGCCTACCAGGCCTACCTCGCCAACAGCCGCTGGATCAACAACTGGGACCTGGTGGACCTATCCGCGCCCCACGTGGTTGGCGCTTATCTCGCCGAGCGGGAGCGCGCGCCGCTGTACCAGTTGGCCCGTTCGGCATCCCTGTGGGAGCGGCGCATCGCCATGGTGGCAACCCTGCATTTCATCCGGCGCAACGATTTCGACGACACCCTGCGGCTTGCAGAACACCTGCTCAAGGACCGCGAAGACCTGATGCACAAGGCCTGCGGCTGGATGCTGCGGGAGGTGGGCAAGCGCGACCAGGAGCGGCTGGAGTCATTCCTGCGCCAGCACGGCCGGGGCATGCCGCGCACCATGCTGCGCTACGCCATCGAACGCTTCCCCGAGGAATTGCGCCAAGCCTATCTCCGCAGATGAGCGGTGGAAGCAAGTTGCGTTTCAGGCTTGCTCAATCCGGAGTAAAATCCGTGCCTACGATTTTTGAGGAATGATCATGAGCGACGCCCTGTTCCAAACCGACATCAAAAGCCTGAAGCTGCTCAATCGCGGCAAGGTGCGCGACATCTACGAAGTGGATGGCGGGAAGTTGCTGATCGTCACCACCGACCGCCTGTCCGCCTTCGACGTCGTGCTGCCCACGCCCATACCGGGCAAGGGCAAGGTTCTGACCTCGGTTTCCAATTTCTGGTTCGAGAAACTCAAGCACATCCTCCCCAACCAGCTCACGGGCGTGGCCCCGGAATCCGTGGTCGCGGACAACGAAAAATCCCAGGTCGCAGGGCGCGCCCTGGTGGTCAGGAAGCTCAAGCCCCTGCCGATCGAAGCCATCGTGCGCGGCTACCTGGTCGGCTCCGGCTGGAAGGAGTACCAGAAGAGCCAGAGCGTATGCAGCATCCCCCTGCCGGCGGGCCTGCGCGAAGCGGACAAGCTGCCGCAGCCGCTGTTCACCCCCTCCACCAAGGCCGAAGTCGGCGCGCACGACGAAAACATCAGCTTCGCCCAGGCCGAGCAACTGCTCGGCAAGGAACTCGCTGCCAAGGTGCAGCAAGCCGCCATCGCGCTATACCGCGAAGCGGCCGAGTATGCGGCCACCAAGGGTATCATCATCGCGGACACCAAGTTCGAATTCGGCCAAGACGAGGACGGCGCGCTGTACATCATCGACGAGGCCCTGACGCCCGATTCGTCGCGCTTCTGGCCGGCGGACCAATACCAGCCCGGCTCCAACCCGCCCAGCTTCGACAAGCAGTACGTGCGCGACTGGCTCGAATCCACCGGCTGGAACAAGAAACCCCCGGCACCGGAACTGCCCGCCGACGTGGCCGCCAAAACCGGGGAGAAATACCGCGAAGCGCTGGAACGGCTGACCAAATAAGGCGGGGGGGGGAATCTGTCCGCCCGCTGACCAGGCGGCATACTGCGTCAGGGCATCAGCCTCTCTTCCCTTTGCCCGCGCAATGCCTCGTACAACTGCGCCGGCCCAAGCAGCACATCCTTCAAGCCGCTCCTGACCTTCTCCGAGTTCAATGCCTGTTTGCTCATCGTGCCGTGCGCGGCCAGCGCGTCCATGACCGCGTTCATGATTTCCTTGGCGAGATCGGGCGAATCGGCGAATTGCTGCTTGGTGCTGTTGCTTGCCTGCTGCACCAGAATCTCGGATTCCAGCAGCTTGCCCTTCAACACGCTGTTCACGTACACCAGCTTGTCGTCGTCGGTCAATTCGCCCTGAAACAGGTCGTTCACCTTGGCGATGATTTCGTAGAGCAGGGCTTTTTCTTTTTCCTGCACCGAACCGCTGCCCGCCTCGCTCAGCGGGTCTAGCTTCGGATATTCTCCGCCCTCGCCCAGCGGCAAGGCGCGCTTGCCCAGGTTTTTCAGGTGATGGTGGGTCAGCACCACCTTGGACAGATCGATCTCGTCCCGCTCGCGCCCGAACTCCAGCAGGGGCAGCAGGCGCTTGAAGAACCAGAAGCGCTTTTCAATCGCGGTGTTGCCGTAGTCGAATATCTGCGACAGGAAGGCATAGGCGCGCTGGAATGTTCCGATATCCTTCTTGAACTGCAACAGCGCGTTCAGCCCGTTGTTGGCCTCTTCCGCCGCCTTGGCGTCTTCGCGCGCCTTGGCCGCCTTCAACTGCGCCTGTGCCGCCTTGTAGCGTTGCAGGATGCGCGACGCCACCGGCTCCAGTGCCGCGACCAGGTCGCTTTGCCTGGCCTTGGGGTTCAGCTCCACCGCCACCACGCGCTCCACCTCGAAGTCGTCGTAGAAGCCCGCCGCATCCAGCTTGCCGCGCAGGTCGTAGACCAGGTGCGGGTCGGTGACGTCCGATAGCGTTGCCGTTTCGTAATAAGTCTTGAATGCCGCCAGCACCTCCTCGGCTTCATTCACGAAATCCACCACGTAGGTCGCATCCTTGCCAGGGTAAGCACGGTTCAGGCGCGACAGGGTTTGCACGGCCTGGATGCCCGCCAGCCGCTTGTCCACATACATGCCGCACAGCAAGGGCTGGTCGAATCCAGTCTGGAATTTGTTGGCGACCAGCAGGATCTGATATTCGTCGGTGGCAAAGGCTTCGCGCATGTCGCGGCCCTTGAGGTTCGGGTTCATCGCCTGGCTGCTTTCGCTGAACCCATCCGGCCCTGATTCGGGGTCGTTCACCTCGCCGGAGAACGCCACCAGCGTGCCTATCCTGTAGCCTTGCGAGTGGATGTATTTCTCCATCGCCAGCTTCCAGCGCACCGCTTCCAGGCGGCTGCCCACCACCACCATCGCCTTGGCGCGTCCGTTCAGCAGCGGAGAAACCGTGTCGCGGAAATGCTCCACCACCACCTGCACCTTCTGGCTGATGTTGTAGGGATGCAGCTTCACCCAGCGCATGATGCCCTTGAGCGCCGCGCTGCGCTCCACTTCGGCGTCGTCCATTTCCTTGCCGTCGTGCGCCAGCCTGAAGGCGGTCTTGTAGGGCGTGTAGTTCTGCAACACGTCGAGAATGAAGCCTTCCTCGATGGCCTGACGCATCCCGTACACGTGGAACGGCTCGGGCAGATTGCCGGGGCCGGCGGGCAAGCCGGGATCGGGACGGCGGCCGAACAGCTCCAGCGTCTTGGCCTTGGGCGTGGCGGTGAAGGCGACGTAGGTAATGCCGCTTTCGGCGGAACGCCCCGCCATTTGCGCGGCCAGGATGTCCTCGGTGGACACCTCGCCGCCGTCGTTGAATTCCTGCAACTCCTCGGCGCTCAACACCTGCTTGAGCTTGGCGGCGGCCTCGCCGGTCTGCGAGGAGTGCGCCTCGTCGGCGATCACCGCGAAGCGCTTGCCCTGTGCCGCCGCCAGTTCCTGCACCGCCTTCAGCGCGAAGGGGAAGGTCTGGATGGTGCACACCACGATCTTCTTGCCGCCGGAGAGCGCCTGGGCCAGCTCGGCGCTCTTGCTGGCGCCCTCGCCGGTGATCGTCGCCACCACGCCCGAAGTGCGCTCGAAGTCGAAGATCGCTTCCTGCAACTGCGCGTCCAGCACGTTCCGGTCCGACACCACCAGCACCGAATCGAACAGCTTGTGGTGTCCGGCATCGTGCAGGTCGGCGAGGAAGTGCGCCGACCACGCAATCGAGTTGGTCTTGCCCGAACCCGCCGAATGTTGGATCAGGTATTTGCCGCCAGCACCCTGCGTGGTTGTTGGCGCTTCAGCACCATTACAACCCCGGCGTACTCCTTGCGAGTGCTCCGCCAGCACCGTACTCAGCAGCTTGCGTGTCGCGTCGAGTTGGTGAAAGCGCGGAAAGATGATTTTCTGAATCTGCTTCTTGCTGTCGCGCTTGGCGACCAGATAACGCCCCAGGATTTCCAGCCAGCTCTCCCGCGCCCAGACGGTTTCCCACAGGTAGGCGGTACGATGCCCGCCACAACCACTCCCCTCGCCCGCTTGCGGGAGAGGGGCTGGGGGAGCGGGGGGATTACCCGCCCCACCGTTATCGCCCCGGTTGAAGGGAAGGAAAGTCGTGTGCGCACCCTCCAGCCGGGTGGTCATGCGCACTTCCATGTTGCTCACCGCGAAATGCACCAGCGCACCATTGGGGAATGACAGTAAGGGCTCAGGCGAGCCTTGCCCCTTGGGTTTAGGATTGCGGTCGAAACGGTACTGGTCAATCGCATCCTCGACCGATTGGGTGAAATCGGTTTTAAGCTCCACCGTCGCCACGGCAAGACCGTTGAGGAACAGCACCAGGTCGATGGCGTACTCGTTGTGCAGCGAGTAGCGCACCTGGCGCACCACGCGCAGGCGGTTCTTCTGGTACCTGGCAACGGTTTCGGCATTCATCGCCAACGCCGGCTTGAACTGGCACAGGGAAAGCGGCTGGCGCAGCCCCAGCAACTCCACGCCATGGCGCAACACGTCCAGCGTGCCACGGTCGTCCAGCGACTTGCGCAGCCGGTCCAGCAGGATCGTTTCCGCGCTGGCGCCGTGGTTCTTGCTCAACGCCTCCCAAGCCTTGGGCTGGGTTTCCCGCACCCAGGCCATCACATCCACCGGGAACAGGGCACGCGCGCGGTCATACTGCCCAGCATCGCCTTCGGCATACAGCCATCCGTTTGCGGCAAGGCAGTCGCAGATTTCGTTCTCGAAGCTGATTTCCTTGTGCAGGTTCATCAGGACTCCATCATTTATAGGGCAAACGTTCTTCGATCAAACCGGGCAGATTCTCGAACTCCGGGTCTTTATGCACCAGCGCCGCGCCCAGCTCCAGCGCAGCGGCAGCAATCCAGGCATCGGCAAGCGAAAGCGGATGGGTGGCCTTGATGCTGGCCGCGCGCTCCAGCAGGGAGGGGGATTCATGCACCCATTCCACGGGCAATGCCAGGCAGCTCTGGTAAGCCAGCTTTCCGGGTTCTGCGCCCTCGTCTTTCCACACCCGGTAATAGACTTCCATCAGCGACATGAAGCAGCCATAGCAACGCTGTTCGCCCAGCGCCGCCCCCTTGAGCAGGGCCGCAACACGCTCTGCGCCTGCTTCGTCATCGCGCAATGACAGCAATGCCGAGGTGTCGAGCAGCCAGGGGCTCATGCTTCCCGCGCCGCATCGGCCTTGCGGTCTGCCAACAGCCGCGCTGTCGCCCCGCCCTGGCCTTGTCCGCGAAATGCCTCGATGGAATTGAGGTAAGCCGCCATCTTTTCGGTATTCTCCGCCACGCCGCCGGACAAAGCGCGATATGCCTCGCTGGAAACGATATAAGCCACCGGACGGCCACGCCGGGTGATCGAAATCGGCTCACGCTGGGCGTTATCCAGCAATTCACCAAAATGGTTCTGGGCTTCAGCGGACGAAACGGTTTTCATGACAGGTCCTTCAGATAGCTAATTTGTACATTATAGACAGAAAGAGCTTCCCTGCAATGGCTGCCTGCTGTTGCCATATCGGCTGCAATCGTAGCCGGAAAAGCTACGCCCGGCCGCGCACATCGATCTTGCCCGTCACCGCCGCCGAAATCAGGGCGCTGCGGCGTTCTTGCAGCAGGGCGATGGCGCGGTTGGCTTCGGCGGTGAGGGTGTCGAATTTGGCGGTTTCGGTGTCGAGGTATGTAACGATGGTTTGCTGTTCAGTAAAAGGTGGCAGAGGCACTGAAACACCGGACAGAATTTGTGTATTCAGGTTATCCATCGTGGAGCCAACTGATTCCAGCTTTAACAACTCCCGAACGTATGCTGTTCGCAGATATATTGAAACAAACTCTGGATTTGCACGGTCGGAAAGTCGTACATTTAAGCTGCCTGTCCCACAAAGCCAATTAACTTCATTTGCAGTGACCATGGCGCAACGGCCCATTTCACCGCGTCTTCCAAACACGATGTCACCAAGCATTAATTTGTGTTGTGAAAGGCGGGCAGCAATTTCTTGCGTAACAGTGCATGACCAATCTGCGACCAGATTCCCATCCTGAATGTTGGACGGATTGATTACAGGTGTTTCGTCTTCCACATAATCTTCTGAATGAAGCTGGCTACCAAATGGCCCTGTCTGAATTTGCGTTGCTAAATGCCCTAGCGGGACTACCCCCCAATGCGCCGGTACTTCACCCAGCCACTCAATGCCGGAATCCTTCATCGGGGCGTTGGGGTTCAGCCCCTTGGTGACGGCGTGCGAAATCACCGCCTGGCGCTTTTCCGCCAGCAGTTCGACCAACCGCTGCTGCTCGGCAATCAGGGCGTCGATCTTTCCCGTTTCGCGGTCGAGGAAAACTGAGATGGTTTGTTGTTCATTCTTGGGCGGTGTCGCCAGAGCCATATTACCGAGAAAATCCCAGCCTACTCGTGGCATTTTTGCACCAAAGGTAGAACTATCCACGATAGAGATAAAATCACGGTTCAATATCTGATATTGCGCGAAACGCCCATGAATCGCCGGTGCCGGGCGCATGACGTGAAAATCGCCTACAGCCTCCCCGGCGGTACTAGCCAAGTATGCCTTCGCCAGATAAGGCCGAAGTTTCCCAAACAGAATGTCGCCACATTCAAAGGCAACTCCCTCGCCTTCAAACTTGGTCTCGGTTTCAACGAAGTGTCCTGACCAGCTTTCAATATTTTCCAGCGCGACTGGATGCTCGCGGCGGTCGGTCTTCTCTGTCAATAGCCGCAGGTTGTGCTTGAGCCGTTTCACACCCCAATGCACCGGCACATCAGCGAGCCACTCCACGCCGCTGTCCTTGTACTCCGGATAACGCGGCAGGATCATGCTGCAACTCCTCGCGCGGCTTGCACGGCATTCCGCCAAATCGCTTCCTGCTCCCATCCGGGCGGAAAGCCCATGTGAGTGAGGGAGACTTGCGGATGTGCATCCAGCAATTGGACAAGCCGTTCGGCCCAGCGGCTTTCCGGGTTGACGATTTGCATCAGTGTTTCGATCACCACGAGTTGCATGTAGAGGCGGCGTTGCGGGTTGATGGTTTGTGCTGTATCCAGATGCGCGCCGCTGGGAATGGCGTCGGGTATCTGGGGCCAATTGGCCGCTACCTTTCTGGGCATGACGGGGCGGCTGCCGAATTCGCGGTTCCACACACGCATGTGGTGAGCACACAGGTTGCGCAGATCCGAGAGACTACGGAACCATGACGTCAACACTTTGTGGGGCCAGCCGAAATGTTGGCTGATGAGCTTGGTATCGTTCTCATCGCGCAAGTTGGCGAACAGTGTGGAGATGGCCTTGAAGGTCAGCAGCTCCATCGCCATCCAGACGGGAGGCTGCGTGGGAGCCGCAGTATATTTTTCGCGGTAGTGCGCCATGAAGGTTTCGACTTCGCGCGCCTGCGCTTCTTCAGTCAGTTTGCCGATCAGCCATGCATGGTTGTAGCGGCTATCAAAGGTCTTGGGTTCGAGATAGCCATGTGGGCCGTAGTGCTCGCCCAGAGTATTGGTGAGTTGCGCACGCAGGGCAACTTCCAGGCGTTCGATTGCATCGGTCAGCAACAAGCGAAGCTCGCGATCGAAGACGTAAAGCATAAGCACATCGTCAAAGCCTGTACCCGGCAGAAAGTGATGGGTTGTTTCTTTCGGCACATAAAACGGGCGGGTGTATGCGGACAGTCGGAAGTAGCTGATGTTGGCGAGATAGCGGCGTGCACGCGCTTCGTCTGGAATGCTCAGGCCGCGACTTTTGAGCTTGGCCAGGTGTTCATCTGGCGAGAGAGCGGGTTTGTCATATGCAGTCATTTGCAAACCCCAGACGTAAAAAACCCGCCAGAGTGTGCATCGTTGAGAGGCATGGCGGGTGTGTTGGCGATAATTATCGGCATTCCGACGGAAAACATCAAGTCTTTTTTCAAAGTCAAGGGGCTGCAACCGTAACGGTAAGTGCCGGTTGACTTGCTCATGCGCTCAGCCCCGCAATCATGCTCAGTATCCGGTCGGTGCATTGCTTCAAATCCGCATCGATCTCCGCCAGCGGGCGCGGCGGCTGGAACACGTAGAAGTGGCGGTTGAACGGGATTTCATAGCCGACCTTGGTCTTGTCGTGGTCTATCCACCCATCCGGCGCATGCGGCAGCACTTCACGCTTGAAGTAGTTTTCCACGTCCTCAGCCAGCGGCACGTTCTCGGTGTCGCGCAGGCTGCTGTCCGGTTGCGGCTTGCCCTTCTGCTTGCCTTTCTCGCCCAGCACGACCTTGCCCGCCGCATCGCGCAGCGGCCGTTCCACGGTGATGGTGCGGTAGCCGAAGTCCTCGTTCCTGAAGATGCGCGAGATGGGCTTGCCGTCCTGTTCGGACTCCACGAAACCGCCGAACAGCCTTGTCACCTCGGCGATTTGCTCGTCGCTCATTTCCTTGCGCTTGCTGCCCAGGCTCTTGCGCATCTTCCGCCACAAGCCGCTGGCGTCGATGAGTTGCACGAAGCCCTTGCGCTGTGCCGGCTTGCGGTTGGAGAGTATCCACACATAGGTGCTGATGCCGGTGTTGTAGAACATGTCGGTGGGCAGGCCGATGATGGCTTCCACCAGGTCGTTTTCCAGCACGTAGCGGCGGATTTCGGATTCCCCCGAGCCTGCGCCGCCGGTGAACAGCGGCGAGCCGTTGAGCACGATGCCGAAGCGGCTGCCGCCCTCCACCGCTGGACGCATCTTGGAGATCAGGTGCAGCAGGAACAGCAGCGAGCCATCCGAGACGCGCGGCAGGCCGGGGCCGAAGCGCCCGTTGTAGCCTTGCGTTTCGTACTCCTTGCGGATTTCCTTCTCGACCTTTTTCCATTCCACGCCGAAGGGCGGATTGGAGAGCATGTAGTCGAATTTGCGGTGTGGGTGACCGTCGTCCGAGAGCGTGTTGCCCGCCACGATGTTGCCGACCACCTGCCCCTTGATGAGCATGTCGGCCTTGCAGATGGCGTAGGATTCGTCGTTCAGTTCCTGCCCGAACATGCTGAGCCGTGCCTCGGGGTTGTGTTCTTCCAGGTATTCGCCGGCAATGGAGAGCATGCCGCCCGTCCCCGCCGTCGGGTCGTAGATGGTGCGCACCACCCCTGGCTTGGACAGCACCTCGTCGTCCTCGATGAACAGGAGGTTGACCATGAGGCGGATGACCTCGCGCGGGGTGAAGTGTTCACCGGCGGTTTCGTTGGAGATTTCGGCAAACTTGCGGATCAGTTCCTCGAACACCAGCCCCATCTGCGAATTGCTGACCGCTTCCGGGTGCAGGTCGATGTTGGAGAACTTCTCCGTCACCTGGTAGAGCAGCTTGGACTTGGCGAGGCGGTCGACCTGGGCATGGAAGTCGAAGCGCTCGAATATGTCCCGCACCTCGGGCGAAAACGCCTGGATGTAGGCGTAGAGGTTTTCGCCGATGTGGTCCTGGTCGCCCATGAGTTTCTTCATGTCCAGCGGCGAGGTGTTGTAGAAGTCTTGCCCGGCCTCGCGCAGCAGGAATGGCTCGGGGTTCAGCCCGGCCTTCTGCTGTTGGGCGTATTCGGCCAGCACGGCGGGCTTGGTGGCTTCCAGCACGCAATCCAGGCGGCGCAACACGGTGAAGGGCAGGATCACCTTGCCGTATTCGGATTGCTTGTAGTCGCCGCGCAGCAGGTCGGCGACCGACCAGATGAAGGAAGAGAGTGCTTGTTGATTCATACTGAGCCCGTGATGATTAGCGACATGACGCGGCAAATGAAAAAGGGGTTAAGCAAATGCCTAACCCCTTTTTGTTCTGGTGCCGGATGTCGGAATCGAACTGACGACCTTCGCATTACAAGTGCGCTGCTCTGCCAACTGAGCTAATCCGGCGGTGAGGGAGGAGATTATAAGGGAGCTTGGCCTTCCGGGCAATTCCCTCGTAAACTTTATGGCTTATTTAACGACCTTCAGCGATGGTTTCCCGCGCTTTGGGGCCGGATCTGTGGGTTCGGTCTCCGCCTCGCTTGCAGCTTGATCCGTTTGAGCCTCAAGCTGAGGTTCCTCTTCCTTGCCGAAAAAGAGCCCTTGCCCGTTTTCCTTGGCATAAATGCCGATCACAGCTTCAATCGGGACCGAGATTTCGCGCGCAGCCCCTCCGAAACGCGCCGAGAATCCTACCCAGTGGTTATCGATAAGGAGGTTGGGCGTGGCGCTCGCGCCGATATTCAGCACAATCTCGCCCTCCTTGACGAACTCCATCGGCACGCGGCAGTTTTTATCGACCGCCACGGCCAGATAGGGCGTAAAACCGCTATCCGAACACCATTCGTAAATGGCGCGGATCAGGTAGGGTTTGGTCGAGACACCCTCTTCAGCCATGATTTATTTCCGCATGGCCTTTTCAGAAGGCGTCATCGCTTCAATATAGGCCGGACGCGAGAAGATGCGCTCCGCATATTTCAGCAAGGGCGCCGCCTGCTTGGGCAGTTCAATGCCGTAGAATTCCAGGCGCCACAGCAAGGGAGCAATCGCCACGTCGAGCATGGAGAATTCCTCGCCCAGCATGTATTTCTGCTTGGCGAATATCGGCGCCAGTTGCGTCAGGTTGTCACGGATCGTGGCGCGCGCCTTTTCAGCCACCTTTGCGGTGCCGTTGACAATGGCAGGCAGGTGGGCAAAGAGCTCTTGCTCGAAGCGGTAGAGGAACAGGCGGGCACGGGCGCGCATCACCGGGTCGGCGGGCATCAGCTGCGGGTGGGGGAAGCGCTCGTCTATGTATTCGTTGATGATGTTGGACTCATGCAGAATCAGATCGCGTTCGACCAGCACCGGCACCTGGTTGTAGGGATTCATGACTGCCAGATCTTCCGGCATGTTTTGCAGGTCAACGTCGATAATTTGGAAATCCATGCCTTTCTCGAACAGCACGATGCGGCAGCGCTGGCTGAAAGGACAGGTGGTTCCCGAGTAGAGGGTCATCATGGGTTTATGCTACCTCTGGAGATTGGGTTAAATTCAATTCTTGACTGGTAAAAGTGATGGCGCCGGCCACGCTTTTCAAGCGAGCCGGCGCACTGGTTTTTTGCTGCTCTGGAATGATCAGTGAATATCTTTCCAGAATTCCTTCTTCAGATAGTAGGCGATGATGAAAAACACGCCGAGGAACAGCAGCACGAATACGCCCAGGCGCATGCGGGTCTGCTGTGCCGGTTCGCCCATGTAAACCAGATAGTTCACCAGGTCGGCCACGGATGCATCGTATTCCGGCGTGGTCATGGTGCCGGCCTTGGCCATTACCAGATGCTTGGTTTCATGCTCGCCGTGTTTTTCCACGTGCATCACCTGCTCGCCCTGCATGGCATACAGCACATGAGGCATGCCTACCTTGTCGAATACCGAGTTATTCCATCCGGTAGGGCGGGTATCGTCACGGTAGAAACCGCGCAGATACGTGTACAGCCAGTCCGCGCCGCGTGAACGGGCAATCACGGTCAAATCCGGCGGCGTGGCGCCGAAAAACTCTTTCGCGTCTTTCTTGCTCATCGCCACATCCATGGTCTGGCCCACTTTCTCGGCGGCAAACAGCAGGTTTTCCTTGATCTGGTCATCGGTCAGGCCGATGTCCTTCAAGCGGTTGTAGCGCATGTAGGAAGCACTGTGGCAGTTGAGGCAGTAGTTGACGAAGGTCTTCGCCCCGCGCTGCAGCGAAGCCTTGTCGTTCAGGTCGTACGGCGCCTTGTCGAGGTGGACGGCGCTGCTTGCCATGGCCACTGTGGGCGCTGCCAGCACCAACAGCAACAGTTTCTTGATCGTATTCATGTTAACGAACCCCATTCTATGCGTACTCATTAGCCCGTCACCCGCTCAGGAACGGGCTTGGTCTTGTCAATCTTGGTATACCAAGGCATCAGGAAGAAGAACGCGAAGTAGATCACGCTCAGGATCTGGGAAAAGATGGTGTAGAGCGGAGTGGACGGCAGCACGCCGAGTACGCCCAGGCCGATGAAGCTGAAGACGAACAGGGCCAGCGCAACCTTGTAAATCGCGCCGCGGTAACGGATGGACTTGACATTGCCCTTGTCCAGCCAAGGCAGGAAGAACAGGATCATCACCGCCACGCCCATGGCAACCACGCCGGGGAACTGGGAGCCGAACATCGGCGGCACAGCGCGCAGGATGGCGTAGAAAGGCGTGAAGTACCAGACCGGTGCAATATGCTCCGGGGTCTTGAACGGGTCAGCCGGGACAAAGTTGTTGTATTCCAGGAAATAACCGCCCAAGTCCGGCGCAAAGAATACAATCGCCGTGAACACCATGAGGAACACCACCACGCCGACGATATCCTTCACCGAATAGTAGGGGTGGAAAGGAATCCCATCCAGCGGGATGTGGGTGACAGGGTCCTTGTTCTTCTTGATCTCGATGCCGTCCGGATTGTTGGAGCCGACTTCGTGCAGCGCGATGATGTGCGCGGCAACCAGGCCCACCAGCACCAGCGGCACGGCAATGACGTGGAATGCGAAGAAGCGGTTCAGGGTCGCATCGCCAATCACATAGTCGCCACGAATCCACACGGAAAGATCAGGGCCAACCACGGGAATCGCGGTGAACAGATTGATAATCACCTGCGCGCCCCAGAAGGACATCTGCCCCCAAGGCAAGAGGTAGCCCATGAAGGCTTCAGCCATCAACGCCAGGTAAATCAGCATGCCGAAGATCCAGATCAGCTCGCGCGGCTTGCGATAAGAGCCGTACATCAATCCGCGCATCATGTGCAGATACACCACGACGAAAAATGCCGAGGCGCCTGTCGAGTGCATGTAGCGGATCAGCCAGCCCCATGACACGTCGCGCATGATGTACTCGACCGAAGCAAAAGCCATGTTGACATCAGGCTTGTAGTGCATGGTGAGGAAAATACCGGTCACGATCTGCAGCACCAGCACCAGCATGGCCAGAGAACCGAAAAAGTACCAAAAATTGAAGTTTTTTGGGGCGTAGTACTCGGAAAGGTGCGCTTTCCAGTTGGACGTCAGCGGAAAACGCTCGTCAACCCAGCCCACCAGTTTAGTCAGACTGTTCATTTATTTAGGCTCCCTTGCTGTCGTCGCCGATCAAAAGCCGGCTGTCACTCAAATACTTGTGCTTTGGAACCACCAGATTGGTGGGCGCGGGAACTCCGGAGAACACGCGCGCTGCCATGTCGAAACGCGAACCGTGGCAGGGACAGAAGAAACCGCCCGCCCAGTCCGGACCCAGGTCAGCGGGGCCCATTTCCGGACGATAGGTCGGCGAACATCCGAGGTGGGTGCAAATACCCACAGCCACCAGAATCTCGGGCTTGATGGACCGCGTGGCGTTCTGGCAATACTCCGGCTGCTGAGGTATTTCCGACTTGGCATCAGCCAGCTTGGCGTCCTGCTTGCTGAGCGCGGCCAGCATTTCCTTGGTGCGGTTGACCACCCACACCGGCTTGCCCTGCCATTCGACGTTCAGCATCATGCCCGGCTCGATCTTGCTGATATCCACTTCCACCGGAGCACCGGCGGCCTTGGCGCGTTCGCTTGGCAGCATGCTCATGACGAAAGGCACTACGGCGCCCACTGCCGCGACGCCACCGACTGCTGTGGTGGCGGCGATCAGAAACCGCCGTTTACTGCGATCCACTTCTTTCTTGCTCATATCCACATCCCTGTTCAACGAGACCTAAAAAATTTCAAAACCGCGATTGTACCGAATTTCTACCCGACAATTCCATCCTTTTATGTAAAATTAGTTATTTGCCATTGGATTGCGCGCTTTCAGCGTCTGCAATATCCGCTGGCGCGTTGATGTTGCGGAACGCCTGCGGCGCATCAAAGGTCACCACCGCGCGGGGCAGGCCGGACTGCCATTCCCCCACCCTGCGCCCGCCGCGCGCAAGAAACGCGCCCAGCCCGGCGCGCAAGTGAGTGTAGCCAAGGCAGACGGCCGGCTGTATCTGCCCCTCGACCGCCGCCACAGCCAGCTCGGCCTTTCCCTCCAGCAGCGCTGAATACAAACGCTGCACCAGATCTCCCGGAAGAAACGGCGTATCGCAGGGCACGCTCAGCCACAGAGGATGGCTCGCCTCCGCCATCGCCCGGTGCAAACCGGCGAGCGGCCCCGGAAAATCCGGCATCTCATCCGGCAGGACGGCATATCCCATCTGGCTATAAAGTTCCAGATTGCGGTTGGCGCTGATCAACACCTCGTCCACCTGCGGCGCGATGCGCTCCAGCACCCAGCTCACCAGCGGCTTGCCCTGCAGCAGCACCAGCCCCTTGTCCGCCTCGCCCATGCGCCGGCCGCGTCCTCCGGCCAGGACGATAGCCGTGACTCCCAGCGCTGCACTCATGATTCCAGCAGCGCCCTGATCACGGCGCCCGCCAGCATCAGCCCGTAAAGCGGAGGCATATAGCTGATGGTGCCGTTCACCGCCCGCGCGCGCCCCGGCCCGTCCACCGGCTGCGGCGGCAGCGGCGCGCGCGGCTGCTCGTCCGAGAACACGGTCAGCACGCCCTTGCGCAAGTCATAGTGGCGACTGAGGCGTTTGCGCATCTGCTTTGCCAGCGGGCACATTTCCGTCTTGCTGATGTCGGCAAGCTTGATCCTTCCGGGATCGAGCCGGTTGCCCGCCCCCATGCTGGACGCCACCCTGAGGCCGCGCTTCACGCTTTCGCCTACCAGCGCCACCTTGCAGGCGAGGGAATCGATCGCATCCACCACATAATCGCAGTCCGGAACCAGTTCGTTGACGTTCTCGGTGTTCAGGAAAGTGCGCACGACCTCCAGCCGGCAACCGGGATTGATGTCCATGATGCGCGCCCGCATCAGCTCGACCTTGGGTTGGCCAACGGTAGAGAGCAGCGCTTGAAGCTGGCGGTTGATATTGCTTGCGGCCACCACATCATGGTCGAGCAGCGTCAGGCGCCCCACCCCGCCACGCGCCAGGGCCTCGGCGCAGTAGGAGCCGACGCCGCCCAGCCCGGCGACGAACACGTGTTTCTGGGCGAGCTTGGCCAAGCCGCTATCACCCAGCAGGATGTGCGTACGCTCGAATTGGGGCAACAGGCCGTTCATGAATTTTCTCCGGAATGGGTTTCAGTGGGTTCAACGTGAATAATGACCGAGATTTGCGCCAACTCACGCCCTATCGCATTTTCAATACGGTCGCATAGTTCGTGGGAGGCCCGGACGCTGGTCTCGCCCGGCACCAGCAAGTGAAGCTCGACAAAGCGCCGCGGCCCCGCCTTGCGGCTGCGCAAGTCGTGGAAAGAGGCCCAGGTTGGCAGCGCGGCGCTGATTATAGCCTCGATCGAACGCGTTTCCTGTTCCGGCAAAGCCGCATCCATCAAGCCATCCAGGGAACGGCGCAGCAGGTTCACGCCGGTCAGAACGATATTCAGAGCGACCGCCACCGCCATGACGGGATCGAGCACCTGCCACGCAGGCGGCGCGAACATTATCACTGCCAGCCCTCCCAGCACGCCCACGGAAGTCCAGACATCGGTGAGCAGGTGCCTGGCATCCGCCTCCAGGGTAATGCTGTCGTGTTTCCGCGCCGCCTTGAGCAGCATGCGCGCCGCCGCCAGGTTCACCAGCGCCGCCAGCCCGGACACCAGCAGGCCCGGCCCGAGATGGGACAGAGGCACGGGATGCATAAAACGCTCCGCGGCGGCATAGATGATCGAAACAGCCGCCACCAGGATCAGCGCGCCCTCGACGCCGCTGGAAAAATATTCCGCCTTGTCGTGGCCATAGGCATGCCCGGCATCCGCCGGACGCGCCGCGACAGTCAGCATCCAGAAGGCCATCAGGCCCGCCGCCAGATTGACCAGGGACTCTGCCGCATCGGAAAACAGGCTCACCGATCCGGTGAGATGCCAGGCACCGAACTTGAGCACCAGGGTCACGAGCGATGCGGCAATCGAGAGCAGCGCCATTTTCTGCAGCCCGTTCATGCCAGCCCTTTCACCACGGAGCGGGCATTGGCGCTTGTCGCCAGCGCCACTTCATCGAGCGAAATTCCGCGCAACTCGGCCAGGGTCTGTGCGATTTGCGGCAACTGCCCGGGAGTGTTGCGCCCCTTGCCCATCCAGGCCGGAGCCATGTCCGGCGCATCGGTTTCCAGCACGATGGTTTCCAGCGGCAGGGTGGCAGCCAGTTCGCGCAGACGGGTTGCGCGCGGGTAGGTCATTGCGCCGCCGAAACCCAGCTTGAAACCCAGCTTGATGAATTCGTCCGCCTGCTGGCGGCTGCCGTTGAAGGCATGGGCGATGCCGCCGCATACCCGGATGCGGCGCAGATGCTTGAGGACCGGGTCCTGCGCGCGGCGGATATGCAAGAGCACCGGCAAGCCCGCATCCCGGGCAATCTTCAGCTGTTCGGCGAAGTAGAATTCCTGCATTTCAGCGTCGTAACCGGGCACAAAAAAATCGAGCCCGATTTCACCGATGGCCACCGGTTTTTCACGCGCCACTGCTGCGCGCAAGCCATCAATATCCTCAGGCCGAGAACGATAGACATACATGGGGTGAATGCCCAGCGCCGGACAGCAGCCGGGATAGCGCTTGCAGCAATCCAGCACCGCCGTGAAATTATCCTTTTCCACCGCCGGAACGATCTGGATTTCGACCCCTTCCGCGCGCGCGGCAGCCGCCACCTGGTCGCGGTCCAGGTCGAACTCGGCGGCATCGAGGTGGCAGTGGGTATCAATCAACATGACAAGACTTGCAATACACTGGAGTGATCTCCATTTTGTTGCGATAAGTGTTTTTTTACCCGGATATCCATTAGGGCGCGAGATGATGGCGAGGCGGGTTGCGAGACAGTTTTGTGGCTTGCGAGGAGTCCATGCTTGCTCCATGGACAACGAACAAGCGGCAAAAATGACCGCAATCCGGCCGCCAGCAATCCCGTAGGCGCAAAGCGCCGACTAATGGATAATCCGTATTCAACAGTGTAGCATCGCCCTATTGATTCAGGATTTCACGTATATGCAGACCAAGAAAATCATCCCCATTCACGACGCGCTTGAAGACGAAGCCGCCAGCGCTTGTTCCAGCGGCGAACCCTATGCCCTGATGGTGCTGGGCGACAGCATGCTGCCCGAATTCGAGAATGGCGACATTATCGTGGTCGAGCCGGAAGGCCTGGCCAAGGACGGCTCCTACGTGGTCGCCTTTCACAATGAGGAATACACTTTCCGCCAGTTGCTGATCCGCGGCGACAAATGGTATCTCAGCGCCCTCAACGATCTTTACCCCACCGAACAGATTTCCGGCCCGGAAGCGGTCAAGGGCGTGGTGCTCCAAAAGAAGAAGCCGGGCAAGCGCAATTCGATGAAATCCTACATTTAAGCCCGGAACCACTAAAGGCACGGGGCCACAAACCTCCCCGTCCGACCTCCTCGCCCCACCAACGCTAAATTAGCGTTTCATAATATTGCAATACCCGCTAGAATGCGCGCCCGTGCAAACGCTGCAAGCGTGTGTGCCGGGCTGCCGCTGCATCCTGCAGCCGGCCTCGCCCCCCAACACGAACGGCTTGCACGGTATATATTTTAGCCACCCGCTTTACACGAACCCCTGCCCCCTGAAACCGGCATGGTTCTGGGCGCCGAGGCTACCCACGCCACGCGCCGCCAGATATCTGGCCTTGCCTCCAGCGGCCCGGATAGGACGTGAAATCCAGTATCAAGAGAATTTTTTTCAGTGAAAAGCATGCGACCTGACGTTTCCAGAATGCCTGTATTGGATGCATTCAAAGCCATCGCCTGCCTGATGATCGTAATGCATCACCTCGCGGTCTACGGCCCCATGTCGGATGTGGCATATCCGCTCTTTCCCGGCCTGATCGACTGGCTATACCAGTACGGGCGGATGGCGGTTCAAGCCTTTTTTGTCATGGCCGGATTTCTGGCGGCCCGAAAATTTGCGCCGCACGGGGAGTCGCTCGTCACCTCCCCCTGGCCGATCATCGGGCAACGCTATGTGCGGCTGGCCGTCCCCTATCTTGCCGCGCTTACGCTTGCGATCGGCGGTGCCGCACTGGCAAGAGAGTGGATGCACCACGATTCCATTCCGGCTGCGCCGAGCATTCCTCAACTGCTTGCCCATGCCCTGTTGCTGCAGGATCTGCTGCACCAGGAAGCCTTGTCGGCGGGCGTCTGGTATATCGCCATCGATTTCCAGCTCTTCGCCCTTGCCGCCCTCGTGCTCTGGCTCCCCAGGCGGATCGGCTTTCCGCCTGAAATAATCAGGGCAACGGCGCCGCTGCTGGTTGCAGCCTTAACGCTGTCCTCTCTGTTCGTGTTCAACCGGAACCACGCCTGGGACCAGACCGCAGTCTATTTTTTCGGCTCATACGGACTCGGGATGCTGGGCTACTGGGCTTCCAATAGCCGCCGCAGCACGCTCTGGCTGGGATTGCTGGCCGCACTGGCAATTGCGGCGCTGCTGGTGGAATATCGCGAACGCATTGCTGTCGCCGGCATTTTGACGCTGGCACTGGCCCTGTCAAAACCATCCAGCGAAATGGGAGGCTGGCCCGTATTCCGTCCCCTGGCTTATCTTGGGCGCATTTCGTTTTCCGTCTTCCTGGTCCACTTCCCCCTGCTCCTGCTGGTCAATACCGCTTTCT
Organism: uncultured Sulfuricella sp.; assembly: GCA_964384915.1. GTDB lineage: Bacteria > Pseudomonadota > Gammaproteobacteria > Burkholderiales > Sulfuricellaceae > Sulfurimicrobium. The sequence continues at coordinate 22,234 of CAYLMA010000006.1, forward strand.
TCCACCTCTTCCCGCAGCAGCCTGTCGCCAATGCATTGGGGATGCTGCTGGCCATCGGCATCAGCATCCTGGGAGGCGGGCTGTTTTATACATGGATAGAAAGCCGGCCGTTCTCCAAAAAGATTCGCCTGCTATTGCCCGCCGGTTTCCTGGCCAGCGGCTTGCTGGCAGCGTCCGGAATCAGCTAAGGTCTTTTCCCTTCGCCCCTCCCAGGCCGGCAAGCAGCTTGCGCACCGGGGTGGGAATCGCCGCTTCCATGGCGTCCTCGACGCTCAGCCACACCCCCTCCTGCTGACGCGCACCGGGATGGATGCGCCTGACATTGAGCAGCAGCGGATGGATGTTCAGGCGGAAATGGGTGAACACATGGCGCATGGCTGGCCTGGGCTCGGGGCTGCCGCTCTCGAAGCCGAAGCGCGCTGCGCCGTGCCGCTGCGCATCTTCCTTTCCATCGCTTTCCGGAAAACTCCATAATCCGCCCCAGATCCCCGCCGGCGGGCGCTTTTCCAGGAAAATCTCGCCCTGGCGCATGAAAAGCAGCATGGTGGTCTCTTTCTCGGGCAGCGCCTTGCGCGGCCGGGGCTGGGGGAATTCCGCCTGGCGCCCCTGCTGGCGGGCGATGCAATCCGCGCTGACCGGACAAGCTATGCAATCCGGCTTGGCGCGCGTGCAGAGGGTTGCGCCCAGGTCCATCAAGGCCTGGGTGTAGGTCTCGATGCCGCTATCGGGCAGCAGGGCCTCGGCATGGCGCCACAGCAGTTCCTCCACCTTTTTCTCGCCCGGATGGCCCGCCACCGCGAGGTAGCGCGCCAGCACCCGCTTCACGTTGCCGTCCAGGATCGCCCGGCGCGCGCCGAAGGCGAAGGCGCTGATGGCCGCCGCGGTGGAGCGGCCTATGCCCGGCAGCGCCAATATGTGCTCGAATTCGCGCGGGAACTCGGCGCCATGTTCCTCCACCATGATCTGCGCCGCGCGGTGCAGATTGCGCGCCCGCGAGTAGTAGCCCAGGCCGCTCCAGTGGGCCAGCACCTCGTCCTCCCCGGCGGCGGCGAGCGCGGCGATATGCGGAAAGCGCGCCAGGAAGCGCTGGTAATAGGGAATGACGCTTGCGACCTGGGTCTGTTGCAGCATGATTTCCGACAACCACACGGCATAGGGGTCGCGCCTGCCCTGCCACGGCAGGCCGTGGCGGCCATGGCTCTGCTGCCAGCGGATCAGTTGCTGCGCGAAGCCGGACATTAGCGGAACAAGCCCTTGAGCCCTTCCTGCAGCGCGTCCTGGGCGCGTCCCTTGACTTCCTGCTTGACGCTTTCAGTGACCAGGGTATTGAAATCCAGGGCGAATTTCGGCGCGGCGAACGGGCCGCTGACCCGCACCGGCACCGTCACTCCCTTGAGCGACGCGAGTTCGCGCCCGCCCTGCCCTTCCAGGGTGCCCACCACGGTGGCCTTGGCAAGGTAATTCAATTTTTCGGCGCCGACATCGATGTCCCCGTTGCCGGCCAGGCGCAGCAGCGGCGATTTGGCCGCCAGGTCGTCGTTGTGCGCGACCCCGCGCTGTATGTTGAAGCTGGCCGAAAGCTCGGAGAAGTCGGTTTGCTCCTTCGCGCTGGCGGCCTGGACGCTCTCCCCCTTCAACACCCCCAGGCGGGACTTGGCCTCGCGCAAGCTGGCCGCGACATTGATCCCCTTCACCGCGCCATCGCGCAGGTTCAGCGCGGCCTTGCCCTGCAAGGATTTTTTCATGGCGCTCACGGCGTTGCCATTGGCGGCGACATCGACGCTGACGCTGCCCCGGCCCTCAAGCACGTCCTTGTCGAGCGCGTCTTTCAGCAAGGGGCCGATGCTGACGCCGGTAATGTTCTGCCTGAGCGCCACGGCAGGCCCCGCCACATTCAGCGACAGGCTGCCGCTGGCCGCCCCCTGGTACAGGCCGGCGGCCAGCGGGCTCACTTCCAGCTTGCCGTCGCCCGCCCTGAACTCCAGCCGGACGTTGTCCGCCTTGACGTTATACAGCTTGAGGCTGCCGATTTTCACGCTGCCGCTGGCATTGAGCGTCTTCAGCGCGGAGAAATCCAGCGGTTTTTCGGGCCCAGCCTCGCCCTCCTTGGCCCTGGGGGGCAGGTAGCGGTCCACATCGATCCGGTCCACGTCCACATCGATGCGCAAATGCGGGTCCGTGAAAGGGCTCGCGCCCAGGTTCGCCTTGATGGTGCTCTCGTCGAGCCGGGAAACCAGCTTCAGCGCCACATCCTGGCGCTCGACATCCAGCGCGGCGGAACCGGCGATTTCCAGCTTCATGCCCCCCTTGGGCATCTTTCCATCGCTCGCGGCCAAATTGGCCTTGATGTCGGAAAGGTAAAAACGCTTGTTCTTGAAATCGCCGCTGAGCGGCGAGGTCAGCTTGCCCTTGTATTCGCCGCCCTCCTGGGAGAGGCTCAGGTCGATGCTCAGCACGCCGGCCCTGAACGACTGGCCATCGCCCGTCAATGCGGGCAGGCTCGCCACCAGGCCCATCTCCCCCTTGGGCCGCTTGAGCGTGGCCACCAGGTCGATCTTGGCCGTTGCCAGCTTGTCCGCCGACCACTGCGCCTTGGGCGCGAGCAGCCTGACATCGACCTCGTCCGGGCCCCTCCGTCCGGCCACCGCCACGGCCAGATTCTCCGCCAGCAGCGCGCCGCTGCCCTGGTCGAACGCCACGTCGCCCTTGATCCCGGCGGCAAGCCCGCTCAGGCCGGCCGCCTCGCCCTTGAGTTCGAGATTCATGCCGCGCAGCGAGAAGCGCTTGGCCTCGGTGTCGAAGCTCAGCTCCGTCACCAGCTTCACATCCGCCTTGACGCGCGGCTTGTCCCCCTGCAGGCTGAAACCGAGTTCCGCCTGGGTCGGCCTGGCATTCGCCAGCCGCCCCGTCTTGAGCTCGATCCGGCTCAGCGCGAACTGCCGCCCGCCCATCTCGTCCTTGAAAGTCAGCTCGCTCTTGCCGACTTTCACGCTGTCGATATCGAACTTGATCTGCTTGTCTTCCTCCTCCTTCTTCAACAGATCATCGAAATTGGTCGTGCCGTCCCGGTAACGCACCAGATTGGCGCGCACCCCCTCCACCCGCACCTGGTCCACCACCAGTTCCTTTTTCAGCAAGGGCCACCAGGACAGGTACAGGCGCGCGCTATCGATGGCCGCAAACTCCTTGTCCGACTTGAACTCGCTGATGGAGGCGCGCCCCAGGTCGAAGCCCAGCTTGGGAAAAAAAGCCAGCTTGATGTCGCCGGCCAGGGTCAGCGTGCGCTGCTTCTTGTCCTTCACCAGCCGGACGATCTGCGGCTTGTAGTCGTTGGGGTTGATGAGCAGGGAAGCCGTCACCAGCAACAAAGCAAAAATGAACGCCACACCGGCAAGCACCGCGAGGCCGTACTTAAGGTAGCGCTTCATTGGTTGCACCCATGGGAAAAGGAAAAAATTAAGCGGACCATAACGCAGACGTCATGCGATGACAAGCACACAAGATACGAACCCAAGCTTGATGCAGCCTTTGGCCTGCAGACTGGAGCCGCGCCAGCTTCCCGCCTGAAACCTACCCACCCTTCAACCTAACAATCAACTTTCACTCTTTTACGTATCCCCTTATTTCTAAAGCATATAAATTTTAGTTTATCTTTTTCTCCTAAGCCTTTGTCGCGTAAGAGAAAATCCCGTTTTGCCCCTTGACCATGCCTGTTTTTTTATCTATAGTGGGAAAAAGTGGTGTCAAGTGGGTTTTTGTGGGAGAACTCGGTCGTAAGCCACAGCACAAAGGGGTGCCATGTTTCGCGGTGTTGCAACATTAAATCTGGACAGCAAGGGAAGATTGGCAGTGCCGTCCAGGCACCGCGATTTTCTTGCGTCCTATTGCGCCGGGCGCCTGATCGTCACCGCCGATCCCAGCAAATGCCTGCTGATCTACCCCCTTTCCGACTGGGAGCCGATCGAGAAGAAGCTCAACAGTCTGTCCAGTTTCAACCCCCAAACCCGTAGCCTGCAGCGCCTGCTGGTCGGTAACGCCAGCGATGTCGAGCTGGACAGCGCCGGGCGCATCCTGGTCCCGACCCCCTTGCGCCAGTTCGCCAATCTTGAAAAGACCGTGGTACTGGTAGGCCAGGGCAACAAATTCGAATTGTGGGACGAGGCCAACTGGAACCAGCAGCTCGCTGACGCGCTGGTCTTCCGCGACGGCGGCATGCCGCCGGAACTGGAAGGGTTCTCGCTTTGAACAAGCCCACTTCCCCCAACCCTCTCCCGCGAGGGGGCGAGGGGGACGCAGGATCGCGTAGCGATTCTGAAATTAAGCGGCATGTCACCGTGCTGCTTGACGAGGCCGTGGATGCATTGAGCGTCCGGCCTGGGGGAACCTATGTAGACGGCACCTTCGGTCGCGGCGGGCATAGCCGCCTGATCCTGGAAAAACTCGGCAAGGAGGGCAGGCTGATCGCACTGGACCGCGATCCGGCGGCAGTAGAAACGGCGCGGGCCATCACGGACCCGCGTTTTCATATCTGCCACAGCAGCTTCGCCGGCATGGAGCAGGCATTGCTGCCGCTGGGAATAAAAAAGGTGGATGGCATCCTGCTGGATCTGGGGGTTTCCTCGCCCCAGCTGGATGAGGGGGAGCGCGGTTTCAGTTTCCGTTTCGACGGGCCGCTGGACATGCGCATGGATACGAGCAGGGGGCAAACCGCGGCGGAATGGCTGGCGCAGGTGCCGGAAGATGAACTGAGGGAGGTCATCAAAAGCTATGGTGAAGAACGGTTTGCTAAACAGATTGCAAGAGCGGTTGTTGCGGCGCGAGAGGGAGGGCTTCTCGTTACTACACGACAACTTGCCCAGGTCGTGGCAAAGGCGGTTCCCCGGCGCGAGCCAGGCCAGGATCCGGCGACGCGCACCTTTCAGGCTATACGGATTTTCCTCAATCAGGAACTTGAGGAACTGTCGCTAGTGCTGCCCCAGTGCATGAATCTGCTCGCGCCCCGCGGACGACTGGTGGTGATCAGCTTCCATTCGCTGGAAGACCGCATCGTCAAGCGTTTCATGCAGGGCGAAGCCAACCGCGACACCCTTCCTTCACGCCTGCCGGTGCGCGCCAGCGAACTGCCGCAGCCACGCCTCCATCTGGCGGGCAAGGCGCGGCGCCCATCGGCTGCCGAAGTGGCCGCCAACCCGCGCAGCCGCAGCGCCGTGATGCGGGTGGCGGAGCGCAGCCTGGAGGCATGATGGTCAAGCTCAACCTGTTGCTGATGATGATCGCAATCGCCTGTGCCATGGGGGTAGTCACTTCCCAGCACAAGGCGCGCAAGCTGTTCGTCGATCTGCAGCAGGAAGAGTCCCTGGCCCGCCAGATGGAAGTGGAGTGGGGGCAGTTGCAGCTCGAGCAAAGCACCTGGGCCATGCACGCCAGGATCGAGAAAATCGCCACCAATTATCTCCACATGCGCGTCCCTGAGCCGGCAAAAATCCAGGTCATTCCGCTTCAGGCGCCTTTACGTGGAGTTGCACCATGACCCCGGCCTCCAACATGCTCAGGGTCCGGCTTCCGTTGTGGCGGGCATGGGTGGTGGTCACCCTGTTGCTGCTGTGGTTTGTCGCACTGCTGGTGCGCTCGCTGTACTTGCAGGTAATGAACAACGACTTCCTGCTCCAGAAAGGAGACGCGCGCTACAGCCGGGTGATCGAAATTTCCGCCCACCGCGGCATGATCACCGACCGCCAGGGCGAGCCGCTGGCCATCAGCACGCCGGTCGAATCGGTCTGGGCCAGCCCGCAGGACATCGAACTGAGCGTGGAAAAGAAGCAACTTCTGGCGAAACTGCTGGACATGAGCAAAGCCGAAATCGACAAGCGTCTCGCCGATACCAGCAAGGAATTCGCCTATCTCAAGCGCGGGTTGCCGCCTGAGCAGGCTGCGAAAGTCATGGAGCTGGGCATTCCGGGTGTATTCCTGCAGCGGGATTATCGCCGTTATTACCCGGCTGGCGATGTGACGGCGCACGTTCTGGGATTTACCGGCGTTGACGACAACGGCCAGGAAGGCCTCGAACTGACCTACCAGAAATGGCTTGCCGGACAAGCCGGCAGCCGTCGCGTCATCAAGGATCGCCCCGGGCACATCATCGAGGACGTCGCGAGCGTCAAGACGCCCCAGGAGGGGCGCAACCTGGCCCTGAGCATCGACCGCAAGATCCAGTACCTGGCGTTCCGCGAACTGAAAGCGGCGGTGGAGGGAAACAAGGCCAAGGCCGGCGCCATTGTAGTGCTCGATGCCAAAACGGGAGAGATACTGGCGCTGGCCAACCTGCCTTCGTACAACCCCAACAACCGGGTCAAGCTGAATCGCAACAGCACCCGCAACCGCAGCATCACCGACATTTTCGAGCCTGGTTCGACCATGAAGCCGGTCGCCATCGCGGCGGCGCTGGAGGCGGGGAAATTCACAGCCAACAGCCGCATTGAAACGTCTCCCGGGCATTTTTCCATTGGACCGGCAACGATTCGCGATGCCCACCCCCAAGGCCTGCTCACTGTTGCCGAAATCATCCAGAAATCAAGCAACGTCGGCTCGGCCAAGATCGCACTCACCCTGCAGCCGGAATATCTGTGGGGCGTGTTCAGCCACATGGGCTTCGGACAATCGCCGCGTAGCGGATTCCCAGGCGAGGCGAGCGGCAAGGTTCGCCCCTACAAGACATGGCGCCCCATAGAGCAGGCCACCATGTCCTATGGCCACGGCATTTCAGTCAGCCTGCTCCAGCTGGCACGGGCCTACACCGTCTTCGCCAGCGACGGCGAATTGAAGCCCTTGTCCATGCTCAAGCTCGATGAAATGCCCGCGGGCGAGCGCGTCATCTCGCCGCAAACGGCACAGGCGGTGCGCGCCATGCTGGAGACGGTGGTGCAGCCCGGCGGCACCGCTCCCAAGGCAAGGATCACGGGCTATCGCGCCGCAGGAAAAACCGGGACGGCGCACAAGCAGGACGGCAATGGCTACGCCGCAGACAGATATATATCTTCATTTGTCGGTTTCGCCCCGGCGTCCGACCCGCGTCTGATTATCGCCGTCATGATCGACGAGCCCAGCAACGGCCAGTATTACGGCGGCGCGGTTGCCGCCCCGGTGTTCAGCAAGGTCATGGGCGGCGCGCTGCGCATGCTGTCCGTGCCGCTCGACGCTCCCACCACCAACACCCTGCTGCCGGACGATGCGCCGGAAGTGAAGGAAATGGTATGAGTTCAGCCTTCAACGCTCAGCCTTCAGCGCTCAGATTTTTGAGCGCATGCGGCGCAAAGCGCCTGCTGGCCGACAGCCGCAAGCTCCGGCCGGGCGACGCCTTTGCCGCCTATCCGGGCGACGAAGCCGATGGCCGCGACTTTATTCCCCAGGCCATCGCGGCAGGCGCCAGCGCCGTGCTGTGGGACAGCGACGGCTTCAGCTGGAATAAGGACTGGAAAATAGCCAATCTCGGAATTACCGGCCTGCGCCGGGAAATTGGAGAAATCGCCTCGCTAGCCTGCGGCGAGCCTTCGAAAACACTCTGGACCATAGGCGTCACCGGCACCAACGGCAAAACCTCGTGCGCGCACTGGATCGCCCGCTGCCTGACCGCCAGCGGCAGGAAAACCGCATTGATCGGCACGCTGGGCAATGGCTTCCCCGGAGAGCTGAGCGCAACAGCCAACACCACGCCCGATGCAGTCACGCTGCATGGCCTGCTCAAAGAATACCTGGATCAGGGCGCCAGCGCGGCAGCGATGGAAGTTTCTTCCCACGGCCTGCACCAGGGGCGCGTCAATGGGGTGCATTTCGATGTGACGCTCTTGACCAACCTGTCGCGCGACCACCTCGACTACCACGGCGACATGGCAAGTTACGCCGCTGCCAAGGCCACCCTGTTCAACTGGACCGGGCTGCAATATGCGGTGCTCAACCTGGACGACCCCTTCGGCGTGGAACTGGCGGGGAGACTGGGATGCAGCGGCGTAAAAGTGGTGGGTTACGGGTTCGGTGGCGAAGCCGAAGGCTGCCACATGCTGGTCAAGGGCCGCGATCTGTCCATGGACGGAAACGGCCTGCGCTTCGAAGTAGCCACGCCCTGGGGCAAGGCCGGCATATCCAGCGCCATGCTGGGACGCTTCAACGCCTCCAACCTGCTCGGCACCCTGGCCGTGCTGCTGGTCAGCGGCATCGCGCTGGACACCGCCGTGGCCGCCCTGGTCCAGGTCAAGGCGGTGGCCGGGCGGGTGCAGCAACTGGGCGGCGCGGGAAAGCCGCTGGTGGTGGTGGACTACGCGCATACCCCGGACGCTCTGGAAAAGGTACTGCAAGCCCTATGCGAAATCAGAGCGCCCGAAGCCCGCCTGATCTGTGTGTTCGGCTGCGGCGGCAACCGCGACAAGGGCAAGCGCCCGCTCATGGGCGCAGTGGCATCCCGCCTGGCGGACAGCGTCATCGTGACCAGCGACAACCCGCGCAACGAAGAAGCGCGCAGCATCATGGCGGAGATTGCCAGCGGCATGGATGCCAATTTCCACGCAGAAGAAGACCGCGCGGCGGCGATCGACCGCGCCATTCGCCAGGCACGCCCCGGCGACATGGTGCTGATCGCGGGCAAGGGGCATGAAGATTACCAGGAGATCAAGGGCGTGAAATACCCCTTTAACGATGCCGAAGTCGCACAGCGCGCCTTGCAGGAGTACCGGCCATGCTGAATCTGAGCCAGGCTGCCAGCGGCATAAAAGCCGTCACCCAGGAATCGGATGTGACATTCACCAGCGTCACCACCGATAGCCGCGCCATCACCCCCGGCTGCCTGTTCATCGCCCTCAGAGGGGAACGCTTCGACGGCCATGCATATGTCGCCGAAGCCATCCGGCAGGGCGCTGCCGCCGCCATGGCGGACCAGGCCGCAGCCGAGCAGCATCAGGCGGAATGGCAAGACATCCCGCTGCTTATCGTTGCGGATACCCGTCTTGGCCTGGGCCGACTTGCCGCGTTCTGGCGCGGCCGGCAGAGCATCAAACTGATTGCCGTCACCGGCAGCAACGGCAAGACCACGGTCAAGGAAATGCTCGCCGCTATCCTGCGCGAAGCAGCCGGGCAAGATGCCGTGCTGGCGACCGAGGGTAATTTCAACAACGACATCGGCATGCCCCTGATGTTGCTGAAACTGCGCGAGCAGCACAAGTTCGCGGTGATCGAAATGGGCATGAACCATCCCGGCGAAATCGATTACCTGACAAAAATCGCACGCCCCGACGTAGCCGTCATCAACAACGCCGGCGCCGCGCATCTGGCCGGGCTCGGCAGCGTGGAGCAAGTGGCGCGCGCCAAGGGCGAAATTTTCGCGGGACTGGCTGCCGATGGCGTGGCGGTGATCAATGCAGACGATGCTTTCGCCTCGCTATGGAAGGATTTGGCGCACGGCCACGCCATCATCGAATTCGGGCTGGAGCACCCCGCGAAAGTCAGCGCCACCTGCCAACTCGGCCCTCTGGAGAGCGAACTGGAGCTGTGCACGCCCGAAGGCAAATGCCAGACAACGCTGCCGCTGCCGGGACTGCATAACGTGCGCAACGCTCTCGCCGCAACGGCTGCCGCAAGCGCGCTGGGCATCAGCATAGAGGCGATCGCCGCCGGCCTGAGCAAATTCGCCGGCGTCAAAGGCCGCCTGCAGAAGAAGCCGGGCCTGCACGGCGCGACCCTGATCGACGACACCTACAACGCCAACCCGGCCTCGGTCAAAGCCGCGATCGCGGTACTCGCCAGCATGCCGGGCAAAAAAATCCTGGTGCTGGGCGACATGGGCGAACTCGGCCCCGATGCCAGTGCGATGCACCGCGAAATCGGCGCGGCGGCCAAACAGGCCGGGGTGGACATCCTGTTGTGCCACGGCGACCTATGCCGCGCTGCCGCAGCGGAGTTCGGCTCCAATGCCTGGTTCTTCGAGCGCATCGAGGAATTGCTGGCCGACCTGGAAAACCTGCTGGCGCCGGATGTCACCGTGCTGGTCAAGGGCTCCCGCTTCATGCAGATGGAACGGGTGGTGAAAAGTTTTGAAGAGAAGAGTGAAAAGTGAAGAGTGGAATGTACCAACCCGGTGTGAACATGGCGAGGAGGCAGCCGCCCCTGGCGCTCCACGCTTTACGCTTCACGTTTCACATTTCACCCCTCACGCTTCCGCAGGAGGCAAAATGCTATTAGCTCTCGCCCAGTGGCTGGCACAGGACATCCGCGCTTTCAACGTATTCAACTACATCACGCTGCGCGCGGTGCTGGCGATCCTGACTTCGCTGCTGATATCGTTCATGGTCGGACCGGCCATGATCCGCAAGCTGACCGCCTACAAGATCGGCCAGTCGGTACGCACCGACGGGCCGCAAACCCACCTGGTCAAGAGCGGCACACCCACCATGGGCGGGGCGCTGATCCTGGTGTCCATCAGCATTTCCACCCTGCTCTGGGCCGATCTCAGAAATCATTATGTGTGGGTGGTCCTGCTCACCACGCTGGGCTTCGGCATCGTCGGCTGGGTCGATGATTACCGCAAGGTGGTGCATCGCAATCCCAAGGGGCTATCGGCCAAGGCCAAGATGTTCTGGCAATCCCTGATCGCCATCGGCGTCGCCGCCTATCTTGTCTACAGCGCCAATTTGCCGGTGCAGACCGAGATGATCGTGCCCTTCTTCAAATCGGTTTCCATCCCGCTGGGCGCGGTGGGGTTCATGGTGCTGACCTACTTCGTGATCGTCGGCGGCAGCAATGCGGTCAACCTCACCGACGGCCTGGACGGCCTGGCCATCCTGCCCACGGTGATGGTGGGTGGAGCGCTGGGCATCTTCGCCTATGCCGCCGGCCACTTCTACTTTGCCCGCTACCTGGGCGTCCCGCACATTCCCGGCGCCGGGGAACTGACCATCTTCTGTGCCGCGATGGCGGGAGCGGGGCTGGGTTTCCTGTGGTTCAACGCCTACCCGGCGGAAGTTTTCATGGGCGACGTGGGCGCACTATCGCTGGGTGCAGCACTCGGCGTGGTGGCGGTGATCGTGCGCCAGGAAATCGTGTTTTTCATCATGGGCGGGGTATTCGTGGTCGAAACCCTGTCGGTGATGATCCAGGTGGCCTCCTTCAAGCTCACCGGCAAGCGCGTCTTCCGCATGGCGCCGCTGCATCACCACTATGAACTGAAAGGATGGAAGGAAACCCAGGTGGTGGTGCGCTTCTGGATCATCACCATGATGCTGGTCCTGGTCGGCCTTTCGACGTTGAAGTTACGGTAATGGAAAATGGGAAATTTGTAATGAGTAAGGGATCAGCGGGATTTTCTTCACCCCTGGCCCATCACTCATTACCCGAATAATCATGGATATCAAAAATAAAAACATACTCGTACTCGGACTGGGCGACACCGGCCTGTCCATGGCGCGCTTCCTGCTGCGCCATGGCGCGCGCGTGTCGGTCGCGGACAGCCGCGAAGCACCGCCCCACGCCACGCGCTTCCACGCCGAGTTCCCCACCGTGCCCCTGTTCACCGGCCCGTTCAGCGACGCCCAGTTTAGCGGCATCGATCTGATCGCCATCAGCCCCGGCGTCCCCCTGGCCGATTCCAAAGTCGCCGCCGCAGTTACGCGCGGCGTCCTGGTGGCCGGGGATGTGGAGCTGTTTGCACTAGCGCTCAGCGCTCAGCGCTCAGCGCTCAGCCCTCACATCCTGGCAATTACCGGCTCAAACGGGAAGAGCACGGTCACCGAAATGACAGGCGCCATGTGCCGCGCCGCCGGCCTCAAAACCACGGTGGCCGGGAATATCGGCCTGCCGGTGCTGGATGCGCTGATCGAGGCGGAGCAAAGCGGCATGCCCGAAGTCTTCGTGCTGGAGCTATCCAGCTTCCAGCTGGAAACCACCTCCAGCCTCGATGCCTCGGCCGCCACAGTGCTCAACATCAGCGAGGACCATCTCGACCGCTACACCGGCATGGATCACTACAGTGCCGCCAAGACCCGCGTATTTCATGGCTCCGGCATCCAGATCCTGAATCGCGGCGATGCTCGCACCATGGACATGGCCCTGCCCGGGCGGAAAATCCAGACCATCGGTCTCGATGCGCCGGCCAATGAACACGACTGGGGCCTATTGATGCTCGACGGCCGGCAATGGCTGGCACAGGGCACGAAGCGCCTGCTGCCTGTGAGCGAACTGCCACTGGCCGGCCTGCACAATGCCACCAATGCGCTGGCGGCCCTCGCCCTGTGCCGTGCCATCGGGCTTCCGTTCGAGCCCCTGCTCGATGCGCTGCGCCGCTTCAAGGGCCTGCCGCATCGCGTGGAGAAGGTCGCCGAGATCAACGGCGTCACTTTCTACGATGATTCCAAGGGAACCAACGTCGGCGCTACCGTGGCGGCGCTGGTCGGCATGCCGTGCAAGGTGGTGCTGATCGCAGGGGGCGACGGCAAGGGGCAGGACTTCAGTCCGCTCGCGCCGGCAGTGGCCCGGCACGCCCGCGCCGTGGTGCTGATCGGGCGCGACGGCGCAAAGATCGGCGCCGTGCTGGAAAACAGCGGCGTGCCATTGCTGCGCGCCGGCAGCATGGAGGAAGCAGCGCAGCTCGGCTTGCAGCAGGCGCAACCCGGAGATGCCGTACTGCTCTCCCCCGCCTGCGCAAGCTACGACATGTTCCGCAATTACATACATCGCGCCGAGGCCTTCATCAGCGCGGTGCAGCAACTGGCTCGGGAGGAAGCGAAATAATGTACTACCCGGCCGCACAGCACGCCCGCCCTGACTACGACCAGCCCTTGCTGTGGTCGGTGCTGCTGCTGCTCGCCTTCGGACTGATCATGGTGTATTCCGCATCCATTGCCAGTGCTGGCGCGAGCCGCCAGACCGGTTTCAATGAAAGCTACTTCCTGCTGCGCCAGGGCATCTACCTGGGCGCCGCGATCATCGCCAGCGCAATCGCATTTCAGATACCTATGCGGGCCTGGCAAAAAATGTCTCCCTGGCTGTTCCTGGCCGGCATCGTGCTGCTGGCGGCGGTCCTGATTCCCGGCGTCGGGCGCGAGGTAAACGGCAGCCAGCGCTGGCTTTCCCTCGGCGTGGCCAACCTTCAGCCATCGGAATTCATGAAGCTGATCGTGGTGATGTATGCCGCTGACTACACGGTGCGCAAGGCGGCGCTGATGGACAACTTCACCAAGGGTTTCATGCCCATGTTCCTGGTGATGCTGCTGATCGGCGGGCTGCTGCTGCGCGAGCCCGATTTCGGCGCTTTCGCGGTGATCATTTCCATCGCCATGGGCATCCTGTTCCTGGGCGGCCTCAACTGGCGGCTCTTTGCCGGACTGATCGTGCTGCTGATCATCGGCTTCCTGCTCTTGATCTGGACTTCACCCTACCGCATGCAGCGCATCGTCGGCTTCATGGACCCGTGGGCCGACCCCTTCGGCAAGGGCTACCAGCTTTCCCACGCGCTGATCGCATTCGGGCGCGGCGAGTGGCTGGGCGTGGGGCTGGGCGCCAGTGTCGAAAAACTGCTCTATCTGCCCGAAGCGCATACCGATTTCCTGCTCGCGGTGATCGCCGAAGAACTCGGTTTTGTCGGAGTCGCCGTGGTGGTGCTGGGTTTTGCCTGGATAACGGTGCGCTCCTTCCTGATCGGCCGCGCCGCGGAAAAACAGGAACGCCATTTCCCGGCGCTCGTCGCCCAGGGCATCGGCATCTGGCTGGCGGTGCAGGCCATCATCAACATCGGCGTCAACATGGGCCTCCTGCCCACCAAGGGCCTGACCCTGCCCCTGCTGTCATTCGGCGGCAGCGGCATCGTCGCCAACTGCATCGCGCTGGCGGTACTGCTGCGTGTGGATTACGAGAATCGGCAATTGTTGAAGGGGTACGCGGTATGAGCCGAACCCTCATGATCATGGCCGGCGGCACGGGCGGTCACGTGATGCCGGCACTCGCCGTCGCCGACTACCTGCGGAACGAAGGCTGGAAAATAGTGTGGCTCGGCACCCGCAATGGCATGGAGGCCACTCTGGTGCCGCAGCACGGTTACGAGATGGCGTGGATCAACTTCTCAGGCCTGCGCGGCAAGGGGCCGCTGCGTGCCGCAATAATGCCGGCGCAACTATTGGCGGCCTTTTTCCAGAGCTTCAGGGCCATTATGACGCACCGCCCTCATGTGGTTCTGGGGATGGGCGGATATCCGGCGTTTCCCGGCGGCATGATGGCGGCCTTGCTGGCAAGGCCGCTAGTGGTGCACGAACAGAATTCCATTGCCGGTCTCACCAACCGCGTGCTGGCCTGCCTCGCCGACAAGGTGCTGGTGGCCTTCCCCGACGCTTTCAAGGGCAAAAAGGACAAACCCCTGCCTTGCGGCAAAGCCGATACCGAGTGGTGCGGCAACCCGGTGCGCGCCGGCATTGCCTCCGTTGCCGAACCCGGAATTCGTCTTGCAGGCCGGGAAGAACGGCTACGGGTGCTGGTGGTGGGCGGCAGCCTCGGCGCGGCGGCCTTGAACGAGATGGTGCCGCAAGCCATGGCCATGATTCCCGCCGCGCAGCGCCCGCAAGTCGTTCACCAGTCCGGAGCAAAACACATCGACGCGTTGCGGGCCAATTACCAGGCAGCCGGCGTGGAAGCAGACTGCAGGGCTTTCATCGACAACATGGCCGAGCAATATGCCTGGGCCGACATCGTGATCTGCCGCTCCGGCGCCCTGACCGTAGCGGAGTTGGCCGCAGCAGGCGTGGCCAGCGTACTGGTGCCCTACCCGCATGCGGTGGACGACCACCAGACGACTAATGCCAGGTTCCTCAGCGACAACGGCGCCGCCATTTTGCTGCAGCAGACGGCACTGACCCCTGAGGGCCTGGCAACCCTGCTGCAGGGCCTGACGCGCGAAATATTACTGACCATGTCAATAAAAGCACGCGCCATGGCGAAACCGGATGCAACTCAACAGGTGGCAGCAACATGCAAGGAGTTGGCTCATGCGGCATAAAGTAAAAAACATCCACTTCGTCGGCATGGCTGGCATGAGCAGTGAGCAGGGGCCCCGCAAAGCGGGGATGGGAACGTCCGCGAATGCCACCGGATGCCGACTCTGCAGCCATAGACGGGAAGCGCAAAATGAAACACAAAGTTAAGCGTATCCACTTCGTCGGCATCGGCGGTTCCGGCATGAGCGGTATTGCGGAAGTCTTGCTGAACCAGGGCTTCAAGATCAGCGGCTCCGACATCTCCTCCAATGCCACCACCCAGCGCCTGAAAAAGCTCGGCGCCAAGGTCTTCAAGGGCCATGCCGATAGTCATGTCGCCAATGCGGATGTCGTGGTCACCTCCACTGCGGTCAAGGAAGACAACCCTGAAGTGATCGCAGCGCGCGAGCAGAAAATCCCCGTTGTGCCGCGCGCCATGATGCTGGCCGAATTGATGCGTTTCAAACAGGGCATCGCCGTTGCCGGCACCCATGGCAAGACCACCACCACGTCCCTCATCGCCAGCATTCTGGCCGAGGCGGGCATGGACCCGACCTTCGTCATTGGCGGCCGGCTCGAAGCCGCAGGCACCAACGCGCGGCTGGGTTCGGGCGAATTCCTGGTCGCCGAGGCGGACGAATCCGATGCCTCGTTCCTGCTGCTCAACCCCATTCTGGCGGTGATCACCAATATCGACCAGGACCACATGGAAACCTACGGCCACGATTTCAACCGCCTCAAGCAGGCCTTCGTGGATTTCACCCAGCACCTGCCCTTCTACGGCATGGCCGTGGTGTGCGTGGACGACCCGGTGGTGCGCGAAATCATGCCGCGCATCACCAAGCCGGTGTGGACCTATGGCCTGTCCGAGGATGCCAAGGTGCGGGCCGTCAATGTGGAAGCCCACAATGGGCAAATGAAATTCACCGTGGAACGCGTCAACGGAAAAACCACGAAACTCGACATCACCCTCAATCTGCCCGGTATGCATTACGTGCTGAACGCACTGGCGGCGATCGCGGTGGCCAGCGAAGTAGGGGCCTCGGATGCCGCCATTGTCAAGGCCCTGGCCGAGTTCAAGGGGGTCGGGCGGCGCTTCGAGCGCTATGGCGAAATCAGTCTGCCGGGTAGCGGCAGTTTTACTTTGATTGACGACTACGGCCACCACCCGGTTGAAATGGCCGCCACGGTGGCGGCCGCGCGCGGCGCCTTCCCCGGACGGCGCCTGGTGCTGGCATTCCAGCCACACCGCTACACCCGCACAAGGGATTTGTTCGAGGATTTCGTCAAGGTGCTGTCCAGCGTGGATGCACTGCTCCTGACTGAGGTTTACCCCGCCGGCGAAGCGCCCATCGTGGCAGCCGATGGTCGGGCACTGGCGCGCGCGGTGCGGGTAGTGGGCAAGGTGGAGCCCATTTTCGTGGAAAGCGTGAGCGAATTCCCGGAAGCCGTCCAGGCCATGGTCCGGGGCGGCGACGTGGTGCTGGTGATGGGTGCGGGCTCCATCGGCCAGGTGGCGGCAAACCTGGCAATGAGTCATGGGTAAAGGGTGATGGATATGGCGCAAACCCATCTGCACGCGCCGTTACGCGGCAAATTGCTGCTCGATGAGCCGATGTCGGCCCACGTGAGCTGGCGGGCGGGCGGGCGGGCTGAGCGTTGTTACGCCCCGGCGGACCTGCGGGACCTGGCGGCTTTCCTCGCCACCAACACAGGCCCGGTGCATTTCGTCGGCCTGGGCAGCAACCTTCTGGTGCGCGACGGCGGGCTCAAAGGCACGGCCATCCTGCTGCACGGCGCCTTGAATCAGATCAGCGTGACTGATGAGGGGCTGGTGTATGCCGAAGCCGGCGTCAGCAGCCCGAAAGTAGCCAGCTTCGCTGCACAGAAGAATCTCGAAGGCGCCGAATTCCTGTCCGGCATCCCCGGCACGGTCGGCGGCGCCCTGGCCATGAATGCCGGCTGCTACGGCAGGGAAACCTGGCAATGCGTGGAGCGGGTGCTCACCATCGACCGTAGCGGCACCTTGCGCGAGCGCCTGCCACAGGATTACGAAATCGGCTACCGGCACGTCACGCTTCACCCTTCACTTTTCACCCTTCACTCCGAAGAGTGGTTCGTCGCCGCCTGGTTCCGCTTCGCCCCGGGCAACGGCAAGGCCGCGAAGCAGAAAGCCAAGGAATGGCTGGCCAAGCGCATGGCGACCCAGCCGCTTACACAGCCCAATGCCGGTTCGGTATTCCGCAACCCGCCGGGCGATTATGCCGCGCGCCTGATCGAGGCCAGCGGATTGAAAGGGCTGAGCATCGGCGGGGCGCAGGTGTCGGAAAAACACGCCAATTTCATCGTCAATCTGGGCGGCGCGAAGGCGGCGGACATCGAAAGCCTGATCGCTGAAGTGCAGGCAAAAGTCAAGGAAATGCACGGCGTGGAACTGGTGCGCGAAGTAAGAATCATCGGGGACAGGAAATAATGGCTTCACCGCAAAGGACGCAAAGTAACGCAAAGGAAACCATTGGTTCTGTCTTCCTTTGCGCACCTTCGCATCCTTTGCGGTAAAAAAGGTTTTTTAATGATGCAGACAAATGAATTTGGAAAAGTGGCAGTGCTGTTCGGCGGCAAGTCCGCCGAGCGCGAGGTGTCGCTCAAGAGTGGCGCGGCGGTCCTCAAGGCGCTGCGCGCCAGCGGCGTAAATGCCCACCCCTTCGACCCGGCCGAGCGCGACCTGCATGAACTGAAGAGCCACGGCTTCACCCGCGCCTTCATCGCCCTGCACGGGCGCTATGGCGAGGACGGCACGGTACAGGGCGCGCTGGAACTGATGGGCATCCCCTATACCGGCAGCGGCGTGCTGGCTTCCGCGCTGGCTATGGACAAATGGCGCACCAAGCTGGTGTGGCGCGCCGCCGGGCTTCCCATTCCGGCATTTGAACTGCTCACGGCAGAAACCGACTTCGCCGCGGCCGCCGAGCGGCTGGGCCTGCCGCTTTTCGTCAAGCCCGCCAACGAAGGCTCCAGCGTCGGCATCAGCAAGGTCAAGCATGCCTCCGAGCTGCGCGCGGCCTATGAACTGGCTGCCAAATACGACCCGCTGGTCATCGCCGAGCAGTTCGTCGGCGGCGGCGAATATACCGCGGCCATGCTGGGCGGGGTGGCCCTGCCGGTGATCAAGATCGAGCCGGCGACCGAATTTTACGATTACGAAGCCAAGTATTTCCGCGACGACACGCGCTATCTCTGCCCCTGCGGGCTGTCGGCCGCGCAGGAAGAGGAAATGCAGCGCCTGGCGCAACAGGGTTTCGCGGTGATAGGCGGCGCCGGGTGGGGGCGCGTGGATTTCCTCATGGACGAGGCGGGCAAGCCCTATCTGCTGGAGCTCAACACCTCGCCGGGCATGACCGACCACAGCCTGGTGCCGATGGCGGCGCGCCAGGCGGGGATTTCCTTCGAGCAACTGGTGCTGAAGGTGCTGGAGCTGTCCCATGTGGGATAAACCGGCCCTCATGCTGTGGCTGGCGAACCTGCTCTACGCGGTGGCGGCGATCCTGCTGTTGTACGCGGTGCTGTTCCTGGTGGTGCACCTGCCGCTGTTTCCGCTGCGCGAAGTGAAAGTGAACGGCGAATTGAAGCACGTGACGCGGGAACAGGTGCAGTTCATCGTCACCCGGGCGCTGAAGGGCAACTTCTTCACCCTGGACCTGAACAAGACAAGGCGCACTTTCGAGAAGCTGCCATGGGTGCGCGAAGTGAACGTGCGGCGGCGCTGGCCGGATGTGCTGGAAGTCACGCTGGAGGAGCACCAGGCGCTGGCGCGCTGGAACAACGCGGCGCTGGTCAACACCCAGGGGGAGCTGTTCCAGGCCGCCTCGGACCAGCAACTGCCGGTGTTCAGCGGCCCTGCCGACGCGGTGCAGGAAGTCGCCCGCCAGTACGCGTTCTTCAAGCAGCAACTGGCCGCGACCGGACGCCAGCCGGTCCAGGTCAGCCTGTCCCAGCGCCGTGCCTGGCAGATCAAGCTGGATGACGGCCTGGTGGTGGAGCTGGGACGCGAGCGGGTGGAGCAAAGGCTGGAAAAATTCGTCAAGGTTTACGACCGTACTCTGGGCCGCCTCGGCCAGTTGAACAAGGCGGTCGATTACGTGGATCTGCGTTATCCCAATGGTTTCGCGGTACGCATGGGCGTGGCCACGGCAGACAAACCGGCGGGGGCGTAAGGGGAGAACAATGAGCAGGACCAAGGAACAGAAAATACTGATCGTCGGGCTGGATATCGGCACGTCGAAGATCGTCGCCATGGTGGCCGAGATCCGCCCGGACGGACGGATGGAAGTCATCGGCATCGGCCAGCACCCGTCGCGCGGGCTGAAAAAAGGCGTGGTGGTCAACATCGAATCCACTGTTAACGCCATCCAGCGCGCCCTGGAGGAAGCCGAGCTGATGGCCGACTGCAAGATCGTGGACGTCTATACCGGCATCGCCGGCAGCCACATCAAGAGCTTCAACTCGCACGGCATGGTGGCGATCAAGGACAAGGAAGTGTCGCAGATGGACGTGGACCGGGTGATCGAAACCGCCAAGGCGGTCAACATCCCGACCGACCAGCAGATCCTCCACATCCTGACCCAGGAATTCATCATCGACGGCCAGGAAGACGTGCGCGAGCCGCTGGGCATGAGCGGCATCCGCCTGGAGGTCAAGGTGCACATCGTCACCGGCGCGGTGTCGGCGGCGCAGAACATCATCAAGTGCATCAAGCGCTGCGGACTGGAAGTGCGCGACCTGATCCTGCAGCCGCTGGCTTCGAGCTTGGCGGTGCTGTCCGAGGACGAAAAGGACCTCGGCGTGTGCCTGATCGACATCGGCGGCGGCACCACCGACATCGCCGTGTTCACCGATGGCGCCATCCGCCACACCGCGGTAATCCCCATCGCCGGCGACCAGATCACCAACGACATCGCCATGGCGCTGCGCACGCCCACCAAGGAAGCGGAAGACATCAAGCGCACCCATGGCTGCGCCCTGCGCCAACTGGCCGATGCCAACCAGATGGTGGAAGTGCCCGGCGTGGGCGAACGCGAAACGCGCCAGTTGTCGCGCCAGACGCTGGCGGAAGTGATCGAGCCGCGCGTGGAGGAACTGTATTCGCTGGTGCAGGCGGAATTGCGCCGCAGCGGCTTCGAGGACCTGATGTCTTCGGGCATCGTCATCACCGGCGGCAGCGCGGCGATGCAGGGCATGGTGGAACTGGGCGAGGAAGTGTTCCACATGCCGGTGCGCCTGGGCGTGCCCAACTACTCCGGCGGGCTGGCGGAAGTGGTGCGCAATCCGCGCTTCGCCACCGGGCTGGGCCTCTTGCTGTCCGCTCAGGAACAGCACCAGCGGCACCAGATCGCGGCCATGGGAAGCACATCGCTGCAGCAGGTTTTTGAAAAGATGAAGAGTTGGTTTCAAGGAAACTTTTGATGAAGAGCTGGTTTGGCTACGACATAACCTGCTACGCAGGCGAGTCTGCGCCGCAACAAGCCCTGCGGGCGTGTTGTCAAGGAAATTTTTAGCAGGGCCGTCATTGCGAGCGTAGCGAAGCAATCTCGAATTTTCAGATTGCTTCGTCACGGTGTTCCTCGCAATGACAGTAAGGGAATTTGTTTTTGGGTTTGGTTCGAGTTCTGGAAGAACGGTAATTAAAAAGGAGGAACAAAATGTTCGAAATCATGGAAGCACCAATGCAGGATGCAGTAATCAAGGTGATCGGCGTGGGCGGCTGCGGTGGCAACGCGGTTGACCACATGATCCAAAGCGGTCTGGATGGGGTGGAATTCATCTGCGCCAACACCGACGCCCAGGCGCTCAAGCGCAGCCAGGCAAAGACCCAGCTCCAGCTGGGAGCAAACATCACCAAGGGCCTGGGCGCCGGCGCCAACCCGGAAATCGGCCGCGCCTCCGCGATGGAAGACCGCGAGCGCATCGCCGACATGATTCGGGGCGCAAACATGCTCTTCATCACCGCCGGCATGGGCGGCGGCACCGGCACAGGCGCAGCGCCCATCGTGGCCGAAGTCGCCAAGGAACTGGGGATACTCACCGTGGCCGTGGTCACCAAACCGTTTGCCTTCGAAGGCAAGCGCTCCAAGGTGGCGCTGCTCGGCATGGAAACCCTGTCGGCACACGTCGATTCCCTGATCGTGGTGCCCAACGACAAGCTGATGCAGGTGCTGGGCGACGACGTCAGCTTCCAGGACGCGTTCAAGGCTGCAAACGACGTATTGCACGGCGCGGTTTCCGGCATTGCCGAGGTGATCAACTGCCCCGGCCTGGTGAACGTGGATTTCGCCGACGTCAAAACCGTGATGTCGGAAAACGGCATGGCCATGATGGGTTCCGCCACTGCCTCCGGCGTGGACCGTGCCCGCATGGCCGCGGAACGCGCCGTGGCCAGCCCGCTGCTGGAAGATATCGACCTCGCAGGCGCGCGCGGCGTGCTGGTCAACATCACCGCCAGCATGTCCCTCAAGATGAAGGAATACTACGAAGTCATGGAAACCATCAAGGAGTTCACCGCCGAGGATGCCACCGTGATCGTCGGGACCGTCATTGACGAAAACATGGGCGACACGCTGCGCGTCACCATGGTTGCCACCGGCCTCGGCGGCGCAATTTCCCGCCAGCAGCCCAAACCGCAACTGGTGGTGCGCAACGGCACCGACAATGCGCCCATGTCCGTGGATTACGCAGCCCTTGAGCAGCCCGCCGTGATGCGCAGAAGAGAGCGCGGCGCCCAGCTTGAAGCCATGAAAGCCTCCGGCGTCGATTTCCTCGACATCCCCGCTTTCCTGCGCAAACAGGCGGACTAGCCCAGACTCCTGATGTTCCTCCAGAACAGGAAACCGGCCTTGCGGCCGGTTTCTCCTTTTCTCTTTTTCTTCACGCCACAGCGCTTCCCGCTGCCTTGTTCAGCCGCTACAGCAAGCATCGAACATGCGGAATCTGCTCGTCCTCAAAAATCCAGCCGCAACGTGGCGACTGCACGCCGATCCAGCACCATCGCGGGAAAGCCCGTCTCGACGTATTCAACATGGGCGCCATTGGTGGCGCGTACCGTGAGCGCAGCCTCGGCGTTTGTATCGCCAATGCGAAAACGCCTGGCCAGGCGGACATCGGTCTGGCGGAAGGCTGGCGTTGCATCTCTCTGGCGAACCCAGAATAGCGAAGCAGTGGAAGTGTGGATCAGGCCGAGATCCCAGTTCGATGGCAATTTCTGGAATAACGCCATGGTTGAAATATGGCTGGGAGCGCGGAACGCATCCTGCGGGGCGGTGCTGCTGGCATCCGGCAGGAGTTGCAGTTCGGTGTGGTTCAGCAGAAACTGGGTCGCGGGCAGCGGCTGCCAGCGCAGCTGGGCTTCCCAGCCCCGCTGCGTGTTTGGATCTTTATTGACCAGATCATTGGGACAGCCTCTGCAGGGCCTTGCGTAGCGCAACAGGTCGCTGACTTTTTCCTCGAAAGCGCGCACATCGAGGGTGATGCCATATTTCTTGAATTCCCCGAGATAGCCAATCTCGGTTGAGTCAACACGCTCGGGTTTCGCCTTGCCCGATGCCTGGATTACCGGTACGCCGCTGCTGCGCCAGTCGGCACGCAGCTCGACCAGGGTCGGCTGCTTGTAGGCACTGGTTGCGCCTACCCGCAGCGTGTGCCCCGGCACCATGTGGTAATTCGCCATCAGGCGCGGCGCTGAACTTTCTCCGATGATGCCGTGCTTTTCCCACAGCCCGCCCGCATTGACGACCCATTGCTGGTGCGGGCGCCATTCGACATTGGCGAACAGGCGCCACAGGCTGAAACTCTGGTCTGGATTGGCATAAAACAGGTCGGACGAAATCGCCTGCTCGTGACGGTACTGTCCACCCCATACCAGGCGCAACTCGCTGTTGACGACATGATTGCGCTGGGCCTCCAGTTGAAAGCGGCGGCCTGTGCTATCGGCGCGCAGCAGGGGGTAATAATTGGAAAACGCTTCTTCGTCCGCGGTGATGCTGAGCTTGAACTGGTCGCTGGGGGTGATTTGCCGCATCCAGTCGAGATGCGCATAACTATTGCGCCAAGCTTCGTCATGCCTGCCGGCTGGAGTCATGTCGTCGGGAATGCCCCAGCGAAAACGTGTCGCGCCTGCGGTCAGGATCAGGCTGTCTTTGTCGGATGCTTGCAGATCCCCGCGGAAATGGACTTGCTCAAGGCGCGAACTGTCGTAAAAATCATTGAAGCCATCGTCGGTTCGGCTTGCCGCGGTCAGGCGGAACGAGCCTTGGGGGCCGCCCCGGCCTATCCTTGCCACGCCGTCGCGCAAATTGGTTTCGCTGGCACTGACGGATACCATGCCGCCAAGGGTATCGGCGCTATGGCGCGTGATGATGTTGACCACGCCGAGGAAGGCATTGGCCCCATAAGCTGCGGAATTGGAGCCGCGCAGCACCTCGATGCGTTCGATGTCCTCAAGCACGACGCCCATCATTCCATAGTTGGCGGAGCCGAGCAGCAGGGTGGAATAAACCGAGCGCCCGTCGACGAATACCTGCAAGTGACGGGTAATCGCATCATAGTCGGCATGGTAGCTTGCGATCGGCCGGGCGCCGCCTTGCACGTGGGAGACGATGAAACCGGGCACCAGCCTGAGCAAGTCGGCCACTTCACGCGCGCCCGAGCGGCGGATCGTTTCGCGGTCGATAATGGTCACCGCGCCCGGCGTGTCACTGAGGGGCTGGGCCAGGCGCGATACCGACAACACCACCGGCAAGTCGGTAAAATAATCCCCCTCGGAGAGGCCGGCGCCAGCCCAGGCGTTAAAGCTCAGGCAGGCGCAGACCAGCAATAATCGTCGTTTGTGACTCACCATGATTCCCCCTTCGGCTATTATTGCCAAAAACCGGGAAGAAAGCACCTCTCGATGAAAGATGAAGTAAGCGTCAACTTCTTTTTGCTCTCCCATAGGTCAAGCCACCATGACTTTTCAGCCAGGAATTTTGGAAATCAAGCTGCCCGAATGGCTGGACGAATATCTACTTGGGCGCACAGCCTGTATCGCGCCGATCCGGGATCGCATGTCGTTTGTCATCGAGGCCGCCCGGCTTAATGTTTCTCATGGCACGGGGGGGCCATTCGCCGCGGCAGTTTTTGAGTCCGAATCCGGGAAGCCGGTTTCACTGGGTGTCAATCTGGTGGTTTCCGGGGGGCTGTCCATGCTTCATGCGGAAATGCTGGCCATTGCGCTGGCACAGAAAAAAATGGGCAGCTATGACCTGGGCAGGCGCGATTTTCCTGCTTACGAGCTGGTCACCAGCTCGGAACCCTGCGCGATGTGCTTCGGTGCAATTCCCTGGTCGGGAGTACGCAAACTCATCACCGGCGCGCGTGATTCGGACGCGAGGCGCATCGGTTTTGACGAAGGCCCCAAAATGAGAAAGTGGAAAAGCGAACTGGGAAAAAGAGGAATTGCCACCCTCTGCGATGTCGAACGCGAAACCGCGGCCCAAGTGCTTCTTGACTATTCCATGCGGGGCGGACAGATATATAACTCGCGAGAATCGTAGCTTGCCTTGCCCAACCGCCCAAAAACAGCGGATTCCGGATATAGGGAAAAGCCACCCATAGTTTTGAAAACCGTTTCTGCATGGCAAAATCGCCCTCCAGCCGTTATCATTACCGCCCATGTCCTACCCCAAAAATATTATTCTCGTCGGCCTCATGGGCGCGGGCAAAACCACCGTAGGCAGAATGCTGGCCAGACACCTTGGCATGCGCTTCATTGATTCCGACCACGAGATCGAGCGCCGCACCGGGGTCAAGATCCCGCTGATTTTCGAACTGGAAGGGGAGGAAGGATTCCGTGCCCGCGAAACTGCCGTTCTCTCCCAACTGTGCCAGATGGATAATGTCGTGCTCGCCACCGGCGGCGGCGCGGTATTGCGCGAAGAAAACCGCAAGTTCCTCAAGCGCAGCGGCACCGTGGTCTATCTGCGGGCACAGGTGCGTGATCTTTACCACCGCACCCGCCACGACAAGAACCGGCCCCTGCTGCAAACCGCCGACCCGCAGGCGAAGCTGCGCGAACTCTATAGCCAGCGCGACCCCATTTACCACCAGCTCGCCGATATCATCATGGACACTGGCGACCAGAGCCTCCATGTACTGGTACGCCGACTGCTGCAAAAACTCACCGATGGACACGCTTCAAACATGCAAACCCTGACCGTTGATTTAGGCGCACGCTCCTACCCGATCCACATCGGCGCGGGGCTGCTGCAACAAGCCCAGCTGATCATGCCGCACCTGGCGCAAAAGCGCGTGGCGATCGTCACCAACACCACTGTGGCGCCGCTCTACCTGGAACAATTGAGCAACACGCTCACCCAGCAGGGCGTCAACGTCCTGCCCATCATCCTGCCGGACGGCGAGGCCTACAAAAATGGAGAAACCCTCAACCAGATCTACAACGCCCTGCTGGAGAACCGCTGCGAGCGCAAAACCACGCTAATCGCGCTGGGCGGCGGGGTGATCGGCGACCTCACCGGCTATGCGGCGGCGACCTTCCTGCGCGGCGTGCCCTTCATCCAGGTGCCGACCACCCTGCTGGCCCAGGTGGATTCCTCGGTGGGCGGCAAGACCGGCATCAACCATCCCCTCGGCAAGAACATGATCGGCGCCTTTTACCAGCCGCAGGTGGTGCTCGCCGACACCTCCACGCTCGACACCCTGCCGGCGCGGGAACTGGCGGCGGGCCTGGCCGAAGTCATCAAGTACGGCCTGATCCGCGACCTGCCCTTCTTCGAGTGGCTGGAAAACAACATGGACCGCCTGCTGGCGCGCGACAAGGACGCCCTGGCCTACGCCATCCGCCGCTCGTGCGAGAACAAGGCCGAAATCGTGGCCGCGGACGAACGCGAAGGCGGCGTGCGCGCCCTGCTCAACCTCGGCCACACCTTCGGCCATGCCATCGAGGCCGGCATGGGCTACGGCAACTGGCTGCACGGCGAAGCGGTGGCCGGCGGCACGGTGCTGGCAGCCGACCTGTCGCACCGCATGGAATGGATCAGCGAGCTGGAACTGGAGCGCATCCGCCTCCTGTTCCAGCGCGCCGGATTGCCGGACCATGCCCCCGACTTGGGCGTGGATGCCTACATCGACTACATGGGCCTGGACAAAAAGGTGGAAAGCGGAAAAATCCGCTTCGTCCTCTTGAAGCGCATCGGCGAGGCCTTTGTCACCGGAGACATCCCGCCCGAACACCTCAAGGCAGCGCTCACCGGCTTTGTTCAGCCTGCCACAGAAAAAACATGATTCACCACGGAGGGTACGGAGAACACGGAGTAAAAACTAATGCTTGTTTGCCACCTGGCATTTCCCTGCCGGATGAAACCATCAATAAACAAAAGCCCGCTGTTCTCCGTGCCCTCTGTGCTCTCCGTGGTTAAAAAACCAGAGATTTTATAATGAGCGAACTCGCCCCCTACGCCGCGGATTCCGCCCGGACGCGCGGCCGCCGCCAGCATGAGCCGACGCCGCCCGGGCGCAGCGATTTCGAGCGCGACCGCGACCGCATCATCCATTCCACCGCCTTCCGCCGCCTGGAATACAAGACCCAGGTGTTCGTCAACCACGAGGGCGACCTGTTCCGCACCCGCCTCACCCACAGCCTGGAAGTGGCGCAGATCGGACGCACCATTGCGCGCAACCTGCAACTCAACGAGGTGCTGGTTGAAGCCATCGCCCTGGCTCACGACCTGGGCCACACCCCTTTCGGCCATGCCGGGCAGGATGAACTCAACGCCTGCATGAAGGATCACGGCGGCTTCGAGCACAACCTGCAGTCGCTGCGCGTGGTGGATTTGCTGGAAGAACGCTATGCCGAATTCGACGGCCTCAACCTGTGCTTCGAGACCCGCGAAGGCATCCTCAAGCACTGCTCCCTGCCCAACGCCAGAACCCTGGGCGAAGTCGGGGAGCGCTTCCTCAACGACCAGCGTCCCTCCCTGGAAGCGCAGGTGGCCAACCTGGCGGATGAAATCGCCTACAACAACCACGACGTCGACGACGGCCTGCGCTCCGGCCTGATCACGCTGGAGCAGCTCTCCAATACCAGCCTGTTTGCCCGCCACCTGGCCATGGCGCAGGAAAAACACCCCGCTCTGGAAGGCCGCCGCCTGATCCACGAAACCGTGCGCCGCATGATCAATACCCTGGTGATGGATCTGATCGAGCAGAGCACGGCCAACATCCGCGCCGCTGCGCCAGCCAGCCTTGACGACGTGCGCCGCGCGCCTCCCCTGATGGCTTTCAGCGAGCACCTGGTAGACGAGCAGCGCGAACTGAAGCAGTTCCTGCGCGAACACCTCTACCGCCACTACCAGGTCAACCGCATGAGCAAGAAGGCGCGCCGCATCGTGCGCGAGCTGTTCACCACGCTATTCGAAACGCCCTCCCTGCTGCCGCCGCAATACCAGGAGAAAGCCCGCACGGACAAGGCGCGCACCATTGCCGACTACATCGCCGGCATGACCGACCGCTACGCCTACCGCGAGTACCGTCGTCTGTTCTCGATCGAAGAAATGTAGATGGCGCGCAAGGCCTCGCGGAAGAACGCTCGCCCCCCTGTTCCCGGTTCAACAGCGATGGCGCCTTCTCCACGAATTCCCCTGGTGGATGCCGCGCGAGGATCGGCCATTGCAATGATGGTGGCTTTTCATTTCTGTTTTGACCTCAACTTCTTCCACCTGGCAAGCTTCGATTTCTACCGTGACGCATTCTGGCTGAATCTGCGCGCTTTTATCGTCACCCTGTTTCTGCTCATCGTAGGCATCAGCTTTCACCTCGCCAACGGAAACGGCCTCAGGGCCGGGCCTTTCCTGCGCCGCCTAGGCATGCTCGCATGCTGCGCTGCTGCGGTCAGCGCGGGCAGTTATGCCATTTTTCCCGCCAGTGGCATTTTTTTCGGCGTGTTGCATTTCATCGCCCTCGCCAGCGTGCTCAGCCTGCTGTTTCTTCCCTTGCATCATGCAAACCTCGTTCTGGGCATCGCCGCCATAGCTGCCGGGCTGAGCCTGGAAAATGCCTGGTTCGATCAGCCCTGGATGAGCTGGATTGGATTCACCACTCACAAGCCCATTTCAGAAGATTATGTGCCGCTTTTTCCCTGGTTCGGAATAGTCCTCCTGGGGCTGTATCTGGGAAAAACCCTTTCAATCAGGGGCGTCTGGACAAAGCTCGCAAACTGGCAACCTGGATCAGCCCCGGCCAGGATGCTGAACCGGGCGGGCAAACACAGCCTGGCGATATACATTCTTCACCAGCCCGCCCTACTCGGAATCCTCTACGTCGCCAGCAAATTGAAGGGGTAAGAATGCTTCTGCCTGAGAAAATCCACATTTGTCATGAGCCCGCCTGACCTGAAACATTCACTGTCAGCCATTGCGATGTCCCTGTCGCTTGGGATGGCCTCTGCCGCCGGAGCTGAACAGGTAGTATGTCATTACACTTATGGTGGCGAGACCCGGATTCTGGCGGCCCATCCCGTAAATTCGCCTTATGCGGCCAAGGGTATCAAGGTGGGCTCGTATTTCCAGTTTCGCCTGGTATTCCAGATCGTACCCGCCGAGCTTGCCTCCATCAGCATCTATACCTACGTCGAACGGGACGAAGGCCCGACGCTGATCCACCAGGCCAGCTTCCCCTATCCTCCGCCAAAGAAAGCAGGCAGCCCCTATGGCTTCAGCGGCCTGCACTTCGTCTACGAGCCAATACGCGACGGCGAACTGCAGTACTGGTGCGAGATGAAAAAGCTCAACGTAGTAGCGCAATGAATCGCCGGGTATTGCCAGGCCTGGCACTGGCCGGACTGCTGTTCTCCACAAATCCGGCCTGCCCTGAACCGCTGCGCCTGATCTTCACTGGCGACATCATGCTCGATGCCGGGCCGGGGCGGGTGATCCAATCCGGGCGCGACCCGCTGGCGCACTTCGCCGCCACGCTGGCCGATGCCGACTTTGCGGTTGGCAACCTGGAGAGCCCTGTCGCCACCACCGGCCAGCCGCTGGAGAGCAAGATTTACTCCTTCCGCGCCCATCCCCGCGTGTTGCCCGTTCTCAAGCAGCATTTCAGCGCCTTGGCGGTATCCAACAACCACTCCGGCGACTACGGCAAGGACGCATTCCTCGAAACCCTGGCGCTGCTCAAACACCACGGCCTGCCCTACTTCGGTGGCGGGCGCGACCTTGCCGCCGCGCATGCGCCGCTGTGGATCGAAAAAAAAGGCCTGCGCATCGCCGTCCTCGGCTACAACGAATACAAGCCGCGTTCCTTCGAAGCCGGGCCCGACTGGGCCGGGATCGCCTGGAGCGAAGACAGCCAGGCCGTCGCCGACATCCGCGCCGCCCGGGCCGCAGGAGCGGACCTGGTGATCCCTTTCATGCACTGGGGCTGGGAGCACGAGCTGCAGCCCGGCCCCCGCCAGCGCCAGTTGGCCCGGACCATGATCGATGCCGGCGCAGACATGGTGATAGGCGGACATCCGCATGTGACGCAGGGGGCTGAATATTACCGGGGGAAGCTGATTGTCTACAGCCTGGGCAACTTCGTGTTCGACGGTTTCGACCCGCCGGAAATTCCGGAAACGCGGGAGGGGTGGCTGCTGCGTTTGAGCGTGGATCGCAATGGGCTGATCGAGTGGGATACGGTGGCGGCACGGATGGACCAGGAGGGCACGCCACACCCGGTTTCTGGGGCTGAGACGCCGTGCGGCAAGGTTGGCGATGCCGTCATCCGGAAATGCAGGAACCTTCCTTAAATGCCATTTGCTTGACATGGCCAGACATGGCGATAAACTGGTGTTACCTGATAACACCGAGCGCCGCCATGAAAGCCTCTTCTACCGAAAAAACACGGGCTCCCGCAACCGTTACGATCAAGCTCGACTCTTCCGAGCGGGATCGCATCGCCTCACTGGCACGCATGATGAAGCGCACGCCCCACTACCTCATGAAAGAAGCGATTCTTGAGTATGTGAAGCGCGAGGAAGCTCGACAAAATTTCATCAAAGCCGCTGATGCCTCTTTCGAGCATTTCAAGGAAACCGGCCTGCACATCACGCTCGACGAATTCAGCGCCTGGGTGGATGGGGTGCAAAACAACCCTGACGCGCCGATCGCCACATGCCACACGTAAGACTGTCGGCACGCGCTCAATCTGATCTTTCCCGGCTTCGCACCTTCCTGCTACAAAAGGACATCAACGCGGCAAAACGCGCCTTGTTGGCTATCCGCGAGGCGCTGATGCCGCTGAAACACTCGCCCTATATTGGCCGACCGGTTGAGGATCGCGACGATCTGCGTGAATTGGTGATCGAGTTCGGCACCAGTGGCCACCTTGCCATGTACAGCTTTGAACCCGGCCTGGATGCTGTGACTATTCTGGCGATCAAGCATCAGCGGGAAGATGATTACAAGTAGAGACGCAACACCAAAGCAACAAAGGGTAGCGTCCCCTTTTATCGCTTTTATCGGCAATCCCCATCACCAGGGGATGGGCCAGCATCTCCAGCGAGGGCGGCAAGGGCAAAACATCCAGCCGATGGAGCGCCCCCAGCGCAAACGCCACTGCATACAGGCGCAAGCCCGCGCCCCAGGCAACGGCCGCCGCGATGGAGGCAGTGGCAAGAAGCTCCGGGTTCATACCGGCATGGACCGCCTGTCGAGCAGCCTGAGCAAGCCGCGCCCGATGCGATAGAGTACCCACAGCCCCGCGATCCAGGCAATAACAAAGGCGATGGGGATGCCGAAGAATGTCATGGTCAGCAAAATCGCCAAAAGCACCCACAGCAAGGCAAACCAGAAAGTGCGAATCTGCCAGCGGAAGTGGGATTCGAGATAAGTGCCGCGCACATCCCCGCGTTTCACGTAATTGACGATCACCGCGACAATGGAAGGCCACCCGGTCAGAAACGCCGTGACCACGAATGCCGGGCTCAACAACCCGCCGATCGCGCTCAGCGCATGCAAGCCGTAGATCAGATAGGTCAGCGTTACCATTCCTTCGGCCGCTGGCGCTGGTGTGTCAGGCTGGTGTTCGATATCCATGATGCTGGGCTCCGTACTTGCGAAGATTTAAGTCATGAGGAAACGGGGTTGTCCGGTTGATGATTGCCTGGCGCTTCACCCATCTTACGCGGGCTCCCGTGCTTGTAATAGGTGTGCGATAGCGCCGGTGGGGTCTGCAACAACGCAAATGCGGCCGACATCCGGCAGTGCAATGACCCTTCCGCCGAGCAGAGGGGCTTGTTTGGCGCATTCCTCGATATCGTCAACTGCGATAATAGGTGCCGGATATTTGACAGCAAGCGCGTCCCATTTCGCCCGAACTATCGATCAGATCTTTGCATTTTTTTGGGGGGGCGATTTGCGTAATGTTAGGCATGGTGCCCATGCGCATTGGCTTGGGTAAGCCATTCCTCACGTTTTTGTTGGCTTGAGTTCTTGATGGGGCCAAAGCTTGAAACGGTCACGGGTTTTATGCCACTGAATTCAAGAATGGTGCGCTTCAGCTGATTGTGGCCCGGCATGCGATATACCCAGCGAAAATACCAAGGAGGAGTATCCATTGTGACGAGAAGGTGGGCTGAGCGCCCCGAAAGCAGCCGATCCCAGAACTGGGAACCTTCGCGATACTTAAAGGCAAAGCCCGGCAGGAAAACGCGGTCAATAAAACCCTTGAGCAAGGCCGGCATTGCACCCCACCAGATGGGGTATACGAAAACGAGGTGTTGTGCCCAAGTAATCGCGGCCTGGGCTGTCACCAAGTCAGGTTCGAGTTCTTGAATTTTGGCATAGCCATTGTGGAGCACCGGGTCAAAAGACAGGCTGCCAAGGGATATGAGTTGAACCTCATTTCCGGCAGCTTTGGCGCCCACTTCATATGCATGAGCGAGAGCACCGCAGAAACTTTCGTTAACGGGATGACCAAGGATTATAAGAATACGTTTGCTCATGGTTTTTAATGCCTACCTGGATTTTGATGGTGGCAATTCTAAGCTCGCACCTTAGGTGAAGAGTCAAGGGGCATCACAGCAGGTTTCACCGGAATCACAAAGAAAGTCCGCATGCAACTCTGCCAGCTGCCGATCCTTGGAGAGGGCAGAGTTGATAATTTCTCGCAAGTCCATACGCTTGCGCTCAATCAACTCGACTACCATATCGACGGGCAGCTTCCCGGTTTTTCCCGTTGTCGATATGACGCCCGTTATTTCCTTGAGACTGAAGCCTAGTGCCTGGGCGCGCTTAATGATGCATATAAGATGGGAATCCACTTCGTTGTATATGCGATAGCGCCCTTTGCGTTCTGGTACAGGAATCAATCCAAGCAACTCGTAATGATGTATGGCCTTTCGCGATGCGCCCGTTAATTTGGCAAGCGCCCCTATGTACATCATGTGTGTCACCCTATTGCCTCAACCGAGGCCTAACGAAGCTGTAGAAAAAGTATCATCCCCGCATCTTGCCTTAACTGGCCGAGTGCATCAATATTCCTCCATCATGATTTTCTGGATGGTTGGGAATGGCGCGCTACAAACACATCGACACCAGCCCGCGATTTCTTGCCGTTGACCCGCAACGGCAACTGCTGCCTGGCACCTTCGAACACGCGAGCACCGAGGGGTCAGACTCGATTGATATTTGGAGAACTCGGATGAAGAGTGCGCGATGCGCACCCTTGTTTGATTGCCGGGGGCAGCCCGGCGGCTGATTACCTTTCTTGCTTCGCCAAGAAAGGTAATCCAAAGAACTCCTAAATAGGGGACGTAGCCCAATTAACTGAGGATTTTCTTTAGCCATCATCCCACCGAGGGAGGAGCGAACCTACCCCCAGCAATCAAGCGTGCAGTGCGGCATATTCGCGAGCCGTCGGCAAGGCACGCGGGAGTGTTTGCTTCTGCGGGCAAGTGACTTCCCAGCCCAGGCAGGCGAACCAGATAGCGCGCGGGATGGGTTTGGCGCCCGTGCGGTAATATGCCACCGTGCGGCGGGACAGGCCCAACGATTCGGCAGCGGTATTGAGTGAAAGCTGATTGCGCTTCATCCAGTCGTCAAAGAGCTGCGGCGTGGGCAATCCCGCTTCTTCCTTGCAACGTTCATAAAGCTGATCCGCGCCCAGATCGATGTCGTCCGACCATTCAACCGAGTGTCCGTACCAGCCGACGCGCACTTGCGAAAAGGTTACCGCATCGCGCAAGGGGGCGAGCAGTTCAAAGCGTTCAATCCAGTCGCCAACGTGGGCAACCAGTGTCTCGCCGGTTGTCCAGCGGATTTCCAACACGCCAGGCTCCAGCGCCCTTACCTCATCAATCCGGGGTGGTTTCATCGAGTGATCTCCTTCCATTTCTGCAGCAACAATTCGCGGTGCTCACGCGCCCAGGTCAAAGGTTCAGCGAGTTTTCGCTCTGGGCGGACCTCGCCCGCGAGTATGACTTCGGTCTCAATCGCTACTACACAGCGGTCTCCATCCGTAAATTCCAGATGGAAATGAGGCACGCCATGCTCACGCGGAAAGATCGATAGGCGACAGTTTGCAAATATCTTGATCGTGGGCATGGAAGTGATGTTAGTGCATTTTATGCACCATTTCAAGGGGCGAGTGCGAAGGAATGGAGCTTGTTTTAACGGGCAACCCGCGTAGATACAAGGGCGCAATAACCAACGGGCATTGCGCCGCATGTTGTGATTCCGGTGCAACAATGCGCTTCGCTTATTGACACCCTACGTTCACTGCTCGAACGGATAGCTCACCAGTTGATCTCCCACGCCGTCTTGTGCCCCACCACACACTCCTCCAGCCCGGCTGGAATCCGCGCCACACCCGGCCTGATGGCGATACGCCCCGCCATGATTTCCGCCACCTGCTGCGGGTAGCGCGGCTCATCGCCCCGATCGCCGAAGCCTTCCGGGTAGACCGGCTGCTTGGCGGCGTCGTACTTGTCCGAGGCGCCCAGGGCATGAAACAGTTCATGCGTGATGACCACATTGTTCTGCGCATTCTGCTTGTCGCGCGCAAAGGCATGCACCACCCCCAACAGCCCCTTGTGCAAACCGAGCGAGTGCTGCAGCGGTTTGCCATCCTCGCCCTCGTGATACACCACAAACAGGCGCACCGTGCCAAGGCTGCCCCAGAAAGGGGTGTGCGCGAAAGCGTAGTAGCGCAGCCCGAGGCTCCACAGGATGGCGGAAAAAGGCGAGTGACGCCCTTGCGGAGGAGCGGGCGGCATAGCTGAGATTTCCGCGGCAAGCTGGATGTTCACGGGCGGCAGCCCCTTGCCGCGGTAACGCTCCGACTGGCTGGCGATGAAGCGGCCGATTTCCTGAAAGTGTTCCTGCTTCAGGCCGGCGATGTAAGCATCCACTTCCGCCGTACCATCCCCGTTCACAGGGTAGATGCTTACTTCGAGCGGCCGCAGCCAGTTGTGCGCCACCATGCTTTCCCAGTAAGTCATGCCGGCGACAGCCGCCAGCAGGAGCAGCAAGAACAGGATACGAATGGCGCGAAAGGACATGAGTCAGGTGGATACGATGAAAGATAGCAGCAAGTGGAGGCGATCCTTACTCGCCCAGGTAGGCATGCCGCACCTGCGGGTCATGGAGCAGCTTGGCTGATTCGCCGGACAGGCAGATCGTGCCGCCCTCCATGACGTAGGCACGATGGCTGATTTCCAGCGCCAGTTTGGCGTTCTGCTCAACCAGCAGGATGGTCACGCCCTCGGCCGAGATGGCGCGGATGGTTTCGAAGATTTTGTTCACCATCAGCGGCGCCAGGCCCATGCTCGGCTCGTCGAGGAACAACAGGCGCGGGCGGCTCATCAGGGCGCGGCCGATAGCGAGCATCTGCTGCTCGCCTCCCGAGAGGGTGCCAGCCTGCTGGGTTTTGCGTTCGGAGAGGCGCGGGAAGAGCTGGTAGCTCTTTTCCAGATCTTGCCGGATGGCTGGCTTGTCAGCACGGCTGTAAGCCCCCATGAGCAGATTCTCCTCCACGCTCAGGCGGCCGAAAATGCCGCGCCCCTCCGGCACCAGCGCAATGCCCTGGCGTACCAGATCGAATACCGGCGTCTGGGCGATGGATTTTCCCTGGTAGAGGATTTCCCCGTGCGCAGGCAGGAGCCGGGCCAGCGCCTTGAGGGTCGTGGTCTTGCCCGCGCCATTGGCGCCGATCAGGCATATCAGCTCGCCTGCTGCAATTTCGAGATCGATGCCCCTGACTGCCTTGATGCCGCCATAGGATACGCTGAGATTGCGCACTTCGAGCAGGCTCATGCGACACTCCCGCCCAGGTAGGCCTCGATCACCTGCGGATCGCGCTGCACTTCGGCAGGCGCGCCCTCGGCGATTTTTTTGCCATAATCCAGTACCGCCACACGGTCGCACAGGCCCATCACCAGTTTCACGTCGTGCTCGATCAGCAGGAGGGTCACGCCATCGGCGCGGATGGTTAGCAGCAGTTTTTCCAGCGTCGCTGTTTCGCTCGCGTTCATGCCGGCGGCAGGCTCGTCTAACGCCAGCAGCTTGGGCTCGGTGGCCAGCGCGCGGGCGATTTCAAGGCGGCGCTGGTCGCCGTAGGAAAGGTTTTTTGCCAGCGTCCTGGAGTGCTTCTCGATGCCAACGTAGGCCAGGAGTTCATGCGCGCGGCGGCGAATGTCCGCTTCTTCCCCGCGCGTTCCGGCGCCGCGCAGGATGGCGCCGAGCACGCCGGCATGGGTGCGCACGTGGCGCCCCACCATGACGTTTTCCAAGGCGCTCATGTTGGCGAACAGGCGGATGTTCTGGAAGGTGCGCGCCAGCCCCAGGCGCGTCACCTCGCTCGGTTTCCGGCCGTGAATGGGGTGACCGTCCAGGGCCACCTGGCCGGAATCCAGGGTGTAAAGGCCGGTCAGCACGTTGAACAGCGTGGTCTTGCCCGCGCCGTTGGGGCCGATCAGGCCGTAGATTTCGCCGCTCCCGATGCTGAATGAGACCTCGCTCAATGCGGTTAGGCCGCCGAAGTGCTTGCTCACTTTTTCCGCGCGCAGCAAGCTCTTATCTTTTGGCGTCATACAAGGCCTCCTGCTCGTGCTCCAGCACCGATTCCTCACTGCTGAATTCGCGCCGCCGCGTCTTCGATGGCCACAGCCCGGCGGGGCGGAAAATCATCACCACGATCAGCGCCAATCCGAAAATCAGCATGCGCAGGTCGGCCGGGTCGACCACCACGCGCCCGAACAGGGCCTGTTCCAGCGGGCCGATATAGCGCAGCGCCTCGGGCAGGACGGTGAGCAGGATAGCGCCCAGGATCACGCCCGGGATATGCCCCATGCCACCCAGCACCACCATGCACAGGATCATCACCGATTCCATCAGGTTGAAGCTTTCCGGGCTGACGAAGCCCTGGAAACCGGCGAACAGTCCCCCCGAAATCCCGCCGAAGCTCGCGCCCATGGCGAAAGCCAGCAGCTTGATGTTGCGCGTGTTGATGCCCATCGCCTCGGCCGCCACCTCGTCCTCGCGGATCGCCACCCAGGCGCGGCCGATGCGCGAATCCTGCAGGCGCAGCGAGATGAACACGATCAAGAGGGCCAGCGCCAGGAACAGGTAGTAGTAGGCGTAAATGCCGGGCACCTGCAGGCCGAACAGCTCGAACGGGCGGCTGAGGGAAACCCCGCCCGCGCCGATCGGGTCGATCATGCTGATGCCCTGCGGCCCGTTGGTGATGTTCACCGGCGCGTTGAGGTTGTTGAGGAAAATGCGGATGATCTCGCCGAAACCCAGGGTCACGATGGCGAGATAGTCGCCGCGCAGCCGCAGGGTCGGCGCGCCCAGCACCATGCCGAACAGTCCGGCCATCAGCGCCCCCAGCGGCAGGATAAGCCACACCGGAAGATGCAGGCCGAAATGCGGCGATGCCAGCAGGGCGTAAAGATAGGCGCCGACGGCGTAGAAGGCGACATAACCCAGGTCGAGCAGTCCGGCGTAACCGACCACGATATTCAGCCCCAACGCCAGCATGATATAGAGCAGGACAAAATCAAGGATGCGCACCCAGCCGTTGCCCAGGCTCGCTCCGACCAGGAAGGGCGCTGCCGCCAGCAGCAGGCCGAGCAGGGCAAAAGCAGCCATGGCCGCGCGGCGGTCGGATTTGAGCTGCTGCCAGCTACCCTGCATGGCGGAATCCGTCATTTAATCCGTCATTGCGAGGAGCAAAGCGACGAAACAATCTGTTTTCCGTGGATTCCACGAAAGGACGAGATTGCTTCGCTGCGCTCGCAATGACGGCTTTATTCCGGGTCATGCCCGTTCCGCCACGCGTTCGCCCAGGAGCCCAGAGGGCCGGAACACCAGCACCCCGATCAGCACGAAAAAGGCGAACACGTCCTGGTAGTGGCTGCCGAGGAAGCCGCCGCTGATGTCCCCGATATAGCCTGCGGCCATGCTCTCGATCACGCCCAGCAAGAGGCCGCCCAGCATGGCGCCGGGGATGTTGCCGATGCCGCCCAGCACCGCCGCGGTGAAGGCCTTGAGGCCGAGCAGGAAGCCCATGTAATAGTGCGCGATTCCATAGTAAGCGCTCACCATCAGGCCGGCGACAGCGGCCAGCGCCGAGCCGAGGATGAAGGTGAAGGAGATCACGGCATTGACGTTCACTCCCATCAGCCCGGCAATTTCCGGCGCCTGGGCGGTGGCGCGCATGGCGCGGCCGATGCGGGTTTTGTTCACCAGCAGCACCAGCGCCGCCATCAGCACCAGCGCCAGCAGGAAAATGAAAATCTGCAGGTCGGTGATGCCCGCGCCGCCGATGTCGTGGCGCGTGGCCGGCAGGATGTGGGGAAAGGAAATGTACGACCGCCCCCAGATGATCATGGCCACGTTCTGCAGCACGATGGACACGCCGATGGCGGTGATCAGCGGCGCCAGGCGCGGCGCCTTGCGCAACGGGCGGTAGGCGATGCGCTCGATGGCGAAGCCCAGCGCCATACAGACGCTGATTGCCACCAGCAGCCCGGCGGCGACGATCAGGATGCCGGGCACGTCGACACCGCCGGCCATCAGCATGTTGACCACCGCCAGGGTGACCATGGCGCCGATCATCACCACCTCGCCGTGGGCGAAGTTGATCAGTTCCAGAATGCCGTAAACCATGGTGTAGCCCAGCGCAATCAGGGCATAAACGCTGCCCAGCACCAGGCCGTTGATGAGCTGCTGGAGGAAGATTTCCAAAATATCTTAATTCACCGACGCAGAGGGAGTGGGGACGCCGCCCACCGTTTCCAGCACCTCCCACTTGCCGTTTTTCACCTGGTATAGGGTAACCGCGCCATCCTTGATGTCGCCTTTCGCGTCGAAGCTGATCTTGGCCGTCACCCCGTCATGGCTGATGCCGGCCAACACGGGCAGGTATTTTGCCGGCTCGGTGGAATCGGCCTTCTGCATGGCGGCGATCATGACGCTCACCGCATCGTAGCAATATGGGGCGTAAAGCTGGATCTGGCCATATTTGGCGGTGAATTTGTCAGCAAATGCCTTGCCGCCCGGCATCTTGTCCAGCGGCAGGCCGGGCAGCGAGCTGTACGCTCCATCGGCGCTGCCGCCTGCCAGCTTGATGAATTCCGGCGTACTTCCGCCGTCGCCCATGAGGAACTTGGCGTTCAGCCCCAGAGTCTTGAACTGCTTCATCATCGGACCGCCCTGTGCATCCATGCCGCCGAAGAACAGCACGTCGGCGTTTTCTGCCTTTACCGCGGTCAGGATCGCCATGAAGTCCGTGGATTTGTCCGTGGTGTACTGGCGCGTCACGATCTCGGCGCCGGCCGCTTTCGCCGCCAGCTCGAACTGGTCCGCCAGGCCCTGGCCGTATGCGGTTCGGTCATCGATGATGGCGACTTTCTTTGCACCGAGCCGGGTCACGGCAAAATCGCCCAGCACCTTGCCCTGCTGCATGTCGTTGGGCATCACACGGAATGCGGTCTTGAAGCCCTGTTCGGTGTACTTGGGATTGGTGGCGGAAGGTGAAATCTGCACGATGCCAGCATCAGAATAGATTTTCGAGGCAGGAATGGTGGTGCCGGAATTGAGGTGGCCGATGATGCCGCTGACTTTCTCGTCGACCATTTTCTGCGCCACGATGGTGGCGGTTTTTGGGTCAGCCTGATCGTCCTCGCTGAGGAGTTCGAATCGGACTTTCTTGCCGCCAATGCTGATCCCCTTTGCATTGGCGTCATCGATCGCCATGCGCGTGCCGTTTTCATTGTCCTTGCCCAAGTGCGCCTGCGGTCCGGTGAGAGGCTGGATCGCGCCTATCTTCACCACCATCTCGCCATCCGCGGCAGGAGGCGCTTCCTTCTTGCCACAGGCGGCAAGGTTGAACATCATGGCTGAAAGCAGCACAGCAAGCAGGCGTGACTTCAATTTATTCTCCCCTAAATCATTCTTGGCTCATGAAGCTGCCTATTCTATCGAAATTTCCGCGCTGCAAAAAACAAAAGCCAACCCGGAGGTTGGCTTTTGGACAAGCGCGCCGCGCCTGCTTAGTACTTGCGGGTCAGAATCCAGTTCACCAGAGCCTTGATATCCTCGTCCTTGACCGCGGCGTTCGGCGGCATCGGGATTTCACCCCACACGCCCTTGCCGCCGGCCTTTACCTTGGCCACCAGCTTGGCTTCAGCACTCTTGTCGCCCTTGTACTTGGCAGCGACTTCCTTGTAGCCTGGACCGACAATTTTCTTGTCCATGCCGTGGCAGCTCATGCAGGCGCTTTTCTGCGCCAACGCCGTCATGGCAGCTTCATCCGCCGCATTGGCGTAACCGGAAACCAGCACAGCCGCCGCAGCAGCCATTCCAAACCACGTAGCTTTCATACCAACTCCTTAATTAATAAAGAAACTTTGCTTAAACCAAAAACCGGAGTGCGTTATCTTAAACGAACCAATAGCCTTTGCAAGTGTTTTGCACATCCCCGGCACCAATGCCAGAAGATAAGCATTTAACGCCCTCACCCATGCAGGCGTTGACTGAAATAGGCTCTCATTGGCCGGGCGGCGGCGTAACGCGCAGCACCTCGTCCATGGTGGTCACGCCCGCCGCCACTTTCTGGGCGCCGCTGATGCGCAAGGGCCGCATGCCTTCCTTGTAGGCCTGGTCGCGGATCAAGGCAATATCGGCGGAGTTGGCGACGAGTTTCTTCAGGGCCGGCGACATGAGCATGATTTCATAGATGCCGGAACGCCCAAGGTAGCCGGTCATGCGGCATTCCAGGCAACCCTTGGGTGCATTGACGCTGGCGGGCGGCGTGGCTTTCCAGGGCGCTACCATGGCGTTCCAGGCGTCCTCGTCGATGCTGGTTTTTTCCCTGCAGTGCGGGCACAGGGTGCGCACCAGCCGCTGGCCCAGCACGCCCAGCAAGGTGGAATTGAGAAGATAGCCGGGCACGCCCAGGTCGAGCATGCGGGTGATGGCCGAAGGCGCGTCATTGGTATGCAGGGTGGACAGCACCAGATGGCCGGTCAAGGCCGCCTGGATCGCCATTTCCGCCGTTTCCAGGTCACGGATCTCGCCCACCATGATGATGTCCGGATCCTGGCGCATCAGGGTGCGGACGCCAGTGGCGAAATCCAGGCCGATATTGTGCTGCACCTGCATCTGGTTGAACTGCGGCATCACCATCTCGATCGGGTCTTCCACCGTGCATACGTTGACTTCCGGCTGGGCCAGGCTGCGCAGCGTGGAATACAGCGTCGTGGTCTTGCCCGAGCCGGTCGGACCGGTGACCAGCACGATGCCGTTGGGCTGCGACACCATCTGGTTCCAGCGCTGCTCTTCCTGCTCGCCGAAACCGAGATCCTTGAAGTCCTGCACGATCACGTCGGGATTGAATATCCGCATCACCAGCTTCTCGCCAAAGGCGGTGGGCATGGTGGAGAGGCGCAATTCGATTTCCTGCCCATCCGGGGTTCGCGTCTTGATGCGGCCATCCTGCGGGCGTCGCTTCTCGACGATATCCATGCGCCCCAAACCCTTGATGCGGCTGGTAATGGCCGTCACCACCGGGGAAGGTATCTGGTACACCTGGTGCATCACCCCGTCGATGCGGAAACGCACGTTGCCCGATTCGCGCCGCGGCTCAAGGTGAATATCCGAAGCGCGCTGCTCGAAGGCATACTGGAACAGCCAGTCCACGATCTGCACCACGTGCTGATCGTTGGCATCAAGGTTGCCGGCGCGCGACAACTCCACCAGTTGCTCGAAATTTGCGATCCCGGACTGCCCCGCGCCTTCATGCAGCTTTACCGCGCCTTTCATGGAGCGCGCCAGATTGTAGAACTCCGGCAGGTATCTCTTGATCTGCTCAGGGGTGGCGATCACGCGGCGAATCTCGCAGCGCAGGATCTGGCCGATTTCCCTTTCCCACTCGCGCTCGAAGGGCTCGGCGGTCGCCACCACGACTTCGCGCGGATTCGCCAGAATCGGCAGCACCATGAAACGCGACGCATAAGCATGCGACATGACCTTGGCCACCGCCGACACATCCACCTTGAGCGGGTCGATATGCTGGTAGGGCAAGCCCACTTTCCCCGCCAGCCACTGGGTCAACTCTTCGAGGTCAAGATTCTGAAAAGGCGGGCGCGGATTTTTCCATTTCTGGCTCGCCACCACCACCAGCGGGTGCAATTTAACCCCACCCTGATTGCGTGCCGGGAAGTTGATCTTGTCGGCGTTCGCCTGCGGCACCAAGCCATCCGCCACCAGCTCGGCCAGCACCTCGTCGAGGGTAAGTTTATGCTCGTGGTCGGGCAGGGCCATGCGTGCCTTACTTTTTCAGTTGCGAAACGTCACGCACCGCGCCGCGCGCCGCACTGGTGGTCATGAATGCGTGCATCTGCGAAGGGCAGAGCAGGATTCCGCCGCCGCAGGCGGGGGATGCGACCCCAAAGCAGAATGCAGTACGCTGCATCACCGTTTCACCAATTGCGACACATCCCGCACTGCGCCCCTGGCAGCCGAGGTGGTCATGGCAGCGTACGCCTGCAGCGCCTGGGACACCAAGCGCGCGCGCTTGACCGGCTGCCAAGCCTTGCCGCCTTTTTCTTCCATCAGCGCGCGGCGATGGGAAAGCTCTTCCCACGACACCATCAGGTTGATGCTGCGGTTCGGGATATCGATCTCGATCGTGTCGCCCTCCTCCACCAGGCCGATGGCGCCCCCCTCGGCCGCTTCCGGCGAAACGTGGCCGATGCTCAAGCCCGAAGTGCCGCCGGAGAAACGCCCGTCGGTCAAGAGCGCGCAGGCCTTGCCCAGCCCCTGGGATTTGAGGTAACTGGTCGGGTACAGCATTTCCTGCATGCCGGGACCGCCGCGCGGCCCCTCGTAGCGGATCACCACCACGTCGCCGGCCACCACCTGGTCGGCGAGAATGGCCGCCACGGAGTCTTCCTGGCTCTCGAAAATGCGCGCCCGGCCGGTAAACTTGAGGATGCTCTCGTCCACCCCGGCGGTTTTGACGATGCAGCCGTCCTCGGCGATGTTGCCGTACAGCACCGCCAAGCCGCCATCCTGGGAATAGGCGTGGGCCTTGTCGCGGATGCAGCCGTGGACGCGGTCGAGATCGAGCTCGGCGAAGCGCTTGTCCTGGCTGAAGGCCACCGTGGTGGGCACGCCGCCCGGCGCGGCACGGTAAAAGGTTTTCACTTTCTCGTCGCTGGTGCGGCGCACATCCCAGTGCTCCAGCGCCTGTCCCATGGAAGGGCTGTGGATGGTCGGCAGGTCGCGGTGCAGCAGGCCGGCGCGGTCCAGTTCGCCGAGAATCGCCATGATGCCGCCGGCGCGGTGCACGTCTTCCATGTGGTAGGTCTGGATGCTGGGCGCCACTTTGGAGAGGTGCGGCACCTTGCGCGACATGCGGTCGATGTCCTTCATGGTGAAGTCCACGCCCGCCTCGTGCGCCGCAGCCAAGAGGTGCAGCACGGTGTTGGTCGAGCCGCCCATGGCGATGTCGAGCGCCACGGCATTCTCGAAGGCTTCGAAAGTCGCGATGGAGCGCGGCAGCACCGACATGTCGTCGCGCTCGTAATGGCTCTTGGCCAGCGCCACGATCAGGCGCCCGGCCTCGAGGAACAGGCGCTTCCTGTCGGCGTGCGTCGCCACCAGCGAACCGTTGCCGGGCAGCCCCAGGCCCAGCGATTCCACCAGGCAATTCATGGAGTTCGCGGTGAACATGCCGGAGCAGGAACCGCAGGTCGGGCAGGCGGAACGCTCGATGGTGGCCACATCCTCGTCGGACTCCTTGGCATCGGCGGCGAACACCATGGCATCCACCAGGTCGAGCGCCAGGGGCTTGCCGTGGATCACCGCCTTGCCCGCTTCCATCGGCCCGCCGGAGACGAAAACCGTGGGGATGTTGAGGCGCAAGGCCGCCATCAGCATGCCGGGAGTGATCTTGTCGCAGTTGGAGATGCACACCAGCGCATCGGCGCAGTGGGCGTTGACCATGTACTCGACGCTGTCGGCGATCAGTTCGCGCGAAGGCAGGCTGTAGAGCATGCCGCCGTGGCCCATGGCAATGCCGTCGTCCACGGCGATGGTGTTGAATTCCTTGGCCACCCCGCCGGCGGCTTCGATTTCGCGCGCCACCAGTTGGCCCATGTCCTTGAGGTGCACGTGCCCCGGCACGAACTGGGTGAAGGAATTGGCGATGGCGATGATGGGCTTGTCGAAGTCGCCGTCGGTCATGCCGGTGGCGCGCCACAAGGCGCGGGCGCCGGCCATGTTGCGGCCGTGGGTGGTGGTGCGGGAACGGTATTGCGGCATCTTGCTGGGCTCCTGAAAAAATCACATTTAACCCAGGCATTCTAACCCGCCTTGCACATCTGCACCACGCGGCGCGGCACCAAAGCATCGCGCACCATGATCATTGACTCACGTCAATGTTTTTGTTGATAAAAATCAGGTTTTCCCTGATGCCGCGCTACAGCCTTTAATATTAAGATGACACCCTCCGAAATGTTTTCTCATTTTCGGAGCTGGTAAAACCCACCACAGGAGATACAGCCATGGACGACAAGACTTTCTTTGTATGGAGCGACGCCATGAACACAGGCATCATGGAGATCGACGATCAGCACAAAATGCTCGTTGGCATCCTGAACCGCTTATTCCATGCCGTGGTGCAACGCGAAAATAACGAAATCACCATCGAAATTCTCGACACCC
Organism: uncultured Sulfuricella sp.; assembly: GCA_964384915.1. Classification (GTDB taxonomy): domain Bacteria; phylum Pseudomonadota; class Gammaproteobacteria; order Burkholderiales; family Sulfuricellaceae; genus Sulfurimicrobium. Next base: position 66,491 of record CAYLMA010000006.1, read on the forward strand.
TGGTCGATTACACGAAAACCCATTTTGGCCTGGAAGAGAAATTACTGCAGGACGCAGGCTACAACCCGGCCGAGTTCGCCGCGCACCAGCAGGAACATCGGGCTTTCATCGAAAAAATCAGCAATGCCGCCAACAAGCATCTGGTGGAGGGGAAGTCAGTCTCGTTCGAGATTATCAATTTCCTCAAGCACTGGCTGCAGGAACACATCCTCGTAACCGACAAGAAATATGCCGAAGCCTTGAAAAGTGCCGGCTATTGTTCCAAGGACTGGACCAACTTCGCCAACAACGCAATAGCGAATAAGCAGCAAGCCACACCCAAGCGAAAGCATTGGTGGAAAATCTGGTAAGGCATTTCAGCCGCTCGCACTTGATATATAACGAAGGTCCTACTCCATGAAAACCAACCTGCCCGTCACCGGAGTGGAAAAACCCTTCAACAGCGGCACCATCGTCTCGAAAACCGACCTCAAGGGCGCCATCACCTACGCCAATGACGCTTTTATCGAGTTGAGCGGTTTCAGCCGCGAAGAATTGATCGGCAAGAACCATAACATGGTTCGCCACCCCGACATGCCGCCGGCAGCCTTTGCCTGGCTGTGGAACACCATCAAGACCGGCCAGCCGTGGCGGGGAATCGTCAAGAACCGGTGCAAGAACGGCGACCATTACTGGGTCGAGGCCTTCGTCGTGCCCGTGAAGGAAAAAGGCAAAATCGTGGAATACATGTCGGTGCGCTCCCCAGCCACGCGCGAGCAGATTGCTTCCGCCGACGCCTTGTACCGCGAACTGAACGCAGGCAAGCCGCTGACCCTGCCCAAGGCGCGAGGATTGTCCATCAAGATGGCGCTGATCGCGCTGATCGCCGTGATGAACCTGCTGCTGCTGGGCAACGCCCTGCTCGGCTATCAGGGACAGCACGAACTTGTCCTTGTCCTGACCACCATGGGCATCCTGTTCTCGGTAGGGCTGGGCGCGTTGCTCTCGGGCGCCATCGACCGGGGACTGAACAAGATCGTGAAACTTTTCGACCAGATCGCCGAGGGCAATCTCAACAACAAAATTGACATTGGCGGCGGAGATGAGGCCGGGCATGTGCTGACCTCGCTCGCCTGCATGCAGGTTCACCTCAAGGTCATTCTGGACGAAGTAGCACTGGCCTCCTCCATCGTCACCGCCCACACCGAGAGCCTGAAACATGAAATGTCCCAGGTCATTACCCGTTCCCATGCGCAGTCTGAGCGCATCATGCAGGTTTCCAGCGCCATGGAGGAAATGAGCGCCTCGATCCGGGAAGTTGCCGAGCATGCGGGCGGCACAGCCAACGCCAGCGCGCAGACCCTGTCGATCGTGGAACACGGCAACAGGCAGATGACGCACAGCATGGAAGCCACAACCCGCGTTGCCCGGACGGTGGAATCGTCGGGCGCCACGATCAACGAACTGAGCCAGTCCATCGGCCAAATCGGGGCAATTACCCAGGCCATCAGGGAAATTGCCGAGCAGACCAACCTTCTGGCACTCAATGCAGCGATCGAGGCCGCCCGCGCCGGCGAACAGGGCAGAGGCTTTGCCGTGGTGGCGGACGAAGTGAGAAAGCTGGCCGAACGCACCGCCATGAGCACCACCGATATCACGCGCATGGTGGAAGGGATCGAAAGCATCGCCGGCGCGGCAGCCGGCTCCATGGAATTGGCGGTGCGCGAGGTAAAAGATGGTCTGTCGCTGATCCATGCGTGCAGCGAAAGCCTCCGCTCCATCACCTCAGCATCCCAGCAGGTTTCCGGAATGGCTCAACATATAGCCGGCGCAACCAGCCATCAATCCGCGGCAGGGCAGGCAGTCGCGGCCAACATGGGCCACCTCTCGGCACTCAGCGGAGAAAGCACCAGCAGTGCCGTTCAGATGGGGCAGGCAACGGACGAGCTTGCGCGTGTGGCAGTGAATCTGCAGTCCATGGCACGGCATTTCGACAGCTAACAAGCGGGCGATTCGGGCTCCTTGAACCCATCAGGCGCCAATAAATATCGCAACGCGATGCTGCCGCTGTGGTAAATTTCAGCCTTTATTTTCGCTCCGGCACCATGCTGATCCACCCCCAATTCGACCCGGTAGCTCTCCATCTCGGCCCCCTTGCCATTCGCTGGTACGGCCTGATGTATCTCACCGCCTTCGCCCTGTTCCTCGGCCTCGGCCGCTATCGCATGCGTACCCGCCCCGATCTTGGCTGGCACAGGCGCGAACTCGATGACCTGCTGTTCTACGGCGTGCTGGGCGTGGTGCTGGGCGGGCGCTTGGGCTATGTCGTGTTTTACAAAGCTGCTTATTACCTGCAGCATCCGCTGGAAATTTTCGCGGTTTGGCAGGGCGGCATGTCCTTCCATGGCGGCTTGCTCGGCGTGCTGGTGGCGATGTGGCTGCTTGCCCGCAAGAGTGGCAAAACCTGGCTGGCCGTGACCGATTTCATCGCTCCACTGGTGCCGCTGGGATTGGGCGCCGGTCGCATCGGCAATTTCATTAATGGCGAACTGTGGGGGCGCCCCACCGATGCGGCCTGGGGCATGATCTTCCCCCAAGCCGGTGACGGCATCGCGCGCCATCCCTCGCAGTTGTATCAATTTGCCCTTGAAGGGCTGGCCCTGTTCGCCCTGCTGTGGTGGTTTTCAGCCAAGCCGCGACCGGCGGGTGCAATATCCGGCTTGTTCCTGATCGGCTATGGCAGCTTCCGTTTCCTGGCGGAATTCGCACGCGAACCTGACAACTTTCTCGGCCTGCTCAGCTTCGGATTCTCCATGGGCCAGTGGCTGTCGCTGCCCATGATCCTTGCCGGCATTGCCCTGCTGCGCTGGTCCTATCGCCCGCAACCGTAATTACGGCGGCGGCATGGCACTGGCACGGCAAATCCCCATGAATTTCTTTTTTCCCCCGCCTGGGTTACCCTAGCGGGAAACCGCCCAGAACAGGAACACAAATGGCAACGCCTAATTACAGCTACGAGAAACGCCAGAAAGAACTGGCAAAGAAGCAGAAAAAAGAGGAAAAACAAAAACGCAAAAACGCCCCGGAGAACAATCCGGACGAAGAATCCCCGCCCCCACAACCCGGCCAGCCGAACACTGAAAGCTGAAGATCAGGAGCTTGGCTGATCAGGTTTGCCCTTCGACAAACCCAGCGCCAGCCAGCCCCCCAGCCCTATTTTTTTCAGGGTTTCGATATTGCGCCCGTAAATACCTTCGGCATCCGGAAACGCCTCGACAGCACGCGCAAGGCTCTCCTCCCGGATCAGGTGCAAGGTGGGAAAAGGGGCGCGGTTGGTGTAGTTGCCGATATCGTCCGGCTCAGTATCGGCGAACTGGAATGCCGGGTGGAAACTGGCAATCTGGATGACGCCTTCCAGGCCATGTTCGCCTACTGCCTCCTCGGCAATCACCATGAAGTCGTTGAAATCCAGGAAATCCGGCAACAAGTCCGGATGAATCAGCAAGGTCGTATCGACCTCGGCCGGGTCGGCGGCGGCGAGAAAATCCAGTTCACGGTCCAGATCCTCCAGGAATCCATCCAGATGCCGCGCTTCGCTGACCACGAAGCGCACCTGGTTTTTCACATAGACCGCCTTGGCAAACGGGCACAGATTGAGCCCGATCACCGCCTTCTCCAGCCACAGCCGGGTGGCCGCGATTACTTCATCCTTGTCCATCATCAAATCCTCTGGTGTAGTGTTGCACGCTAGTCAAACATCCGCTGGAGACTGGTTTCGCGCGCATCCCCGCGCTTCCCAATGCTATCATTAGTTTGCACTACACCACCGGAGCCCGTCATGACCGCAATCTCTGAAAAAATCCGCAACATGGCCCTGTATTGCGATTTCGAAAACGTCGCCCTGGGCGTGCGCGATGCCAAGCATGCGCAAAAATTCGAGATCCGCAAAGTGCTGGAGCGGCTCTTGCTCAAGGGCAGCATCGTGGTGAAAAAAGCCTACTGCGATTGGGACCGCTACAAGGAATTCAAGGCCTCCATGCATGAAGCCGCATTCGAACTGATCGAGATCCCCCACGTCAGGCAATCCGGCAAGAATTCCGCCGATATCCGCATGGTAGTGGATGCGCTCGACCTGTGCTATACCAAATCGCATGTGGACACTTTCGTCATCATCAGCGGCGATTCGGATTTCTCGCCCCTGGTGAGCAAGTTGCGCGAGAACAACAAAACGGTCATCGGCGTGGGCGTGAAAAATTCCACCTCCGACCTCCTGATCGCCAACTGCGACGAGTTCATCTATTACGACGATCTGGTCAGGGAAACGGAAAAGAAAGCCGAAAAGGCCAAGACACGCGTCAAGAAAAAGCCCGCCGTCAAGGATGCAAGCGAGACTGCGGCAACAATCGCCCCCAAGGAAGATAAAGACAAAGTGCAGGAAGCCATTGACCTGGTGATGGGCACGGTGGAAGCCCTCTTTCTGGAGCGCGGCGAAGAGGAGAAAATCTGGGGCTCGATGGTGAAGCAGGCGCTCAAGCGGCGCAAGCCGGGCTTCAACGAAAGCTACTACGGATTTGCCTCGTTCAGCAAACTGCTGGACGAAGCCGCTGCCCGCAAACTTCTGGAAGTGGAACACGACGAGAAGTCGGGCGGCGTCATCATCAGGAATTTCAACCCGGAATATTAGCAACCACCTCGCTTATGCATGGCAAGATGGAAGTTTCCGCAGCAGCCCTTACAAGACTGGCTCGCAGGCCGTCACCACCGCCCTCATTCGGATATCGCAAATTTCCTGCACATATTCGGCGGCACAAAGAAAAAGCCCCCAGCCAAAGGGGAAAGCCGGGGGCAGAAGCCTTAAAGGGTTTAAGGCACCCGCTCAGGGAGGAGAAGCGGGAGACGAAATGAATCGTCTGCTTATTCAGAGTAGAGAGACAACAAATTTGTTCCCGTCAATATGAAAATCATCATTTCATCCATTTATCCCACCTTGGGCAGGCGCTCCAGCGCGGCCTTGATGGCTTCCTCTGGGTAGGCGTAATCTTCCAGCTTGCCGCTGAAGTAGCTGTCGTAGGCCCCCATGTCGAAATGGCCGTGGCCGGAAAGGTTGAAGAACAGCGTCTTGGCCTCGCCCGATTCCTTGCAGCGCAGCGCTTCGTCGATGCAGGCGGCAATGGCGTGGTTGGATTCAGGCGCGGGGATAATGCCTTCTGAACGCGCGAAGGTGACGCCGGCCTGGAAGGTGGAAAGCTGCGGCACCGCCACCGCCTCGACCAGTTTTTCGTGGTAGAGCTGCGACACCAGGGCCGAGTCGCCATGGTAGCGCAGGCCGCCTGCATGAATGCCGGGCGGCATGAAGTCGTGGCCCAGGGTGTACATCAGCATCATCGGCGTGAGCTTGGCGGTGTCGCCGAAGTCGTAGGCGTAGTGGCCGCGCGTCAGGGTCGGGCAGGAGGTGGGTTCCACCGCCACCAGGCGCACGTTCTTGCCAGCCGCCTTGTCGGCCAGGAAAGGGAAGGCAGCGCCGCCGAAGTTGGAGCCGCCGCCGCAGGGGGCGAAGATCATGTCCGGGTAGTCGCCCACTTTCTCGAACTGTTTCTTGGCTTCCAGGCCGATCACGGTCTGGTGCAGCAGCACGTGGTTCAGCACCGAGCCCAGGGCGTAGTTGGTATCGGCGCGCGATGCCGCATCTTCCACCGCCTCGGATATTGCCAGGCCGAGCGAGCCCTGGTTGTCCGCATCTTCGGCCAGCGCGGCGCGCCCGGAATGGGTTTCCACGCTCGGGCTGGCGAACACTTCCGCGCCCCAGGTCTGCATCATGGAGCGGCGGTAGGGTTTCTGGTTGTAGCTCACCTTGACCATGTAGACCCGCACCTCCAGGCCGAACATCTGTCCCGCCAACGCCATGGAGCAGCCCCATTGCCCGGCGCCGGTTTCGGTGGCGATGCGCTTGATGCCGGCTTCCTTGTTGTAATAAGCCTGTGCAATGGCAGTGTTGGGCTTGTGCGAACCCGCCGGCGAAACCCCCTCGTATTTGTAGTAGATCTTGGCCGGCGTGCCGAGCGCCGCTTCCAGGCGATGGGCGCGGAACATCGGCGACGGGCGCCACAACTGGTAAATCTCGCGAATTTTTTCGGGAATCGCGATCCAGCGCTGGGCGGACATTTCCTGCTCGATCAGGCTCATCGGGAAGATGGCGGTCAGGGCCTCGGGGCCGACTGGCTTTCCGTCCGGGCCGAGCGGCGGCGCGGGCGGGTTGGGCATATCGGCAACGACGTTGTACCAGTGGGTGGGGATTTCGGATTCGTCCAGCAGGATCTTGGTGCGTTGCATGATGCAGTCCTTTTTGGGTTGGGATTTAAGTCGAGATAAGTCGCCCATCATATCCCCTTTGATTTTTTGCTGCCAAGCCTTTGGAGGTTAAGCTATAATTCAAGGTTCATTATATTTTTTTATACTAGGATAAGAACATGCACAAAGGCACCACCATCACCCAGTTCATTATCGAGGAACAGCGCCACATCCAGGGCGCAAGCGGTGATTTCACCTCGCTCCTGAACGACATCATCACCGCGATCAAGGTGATTTCCAATACCGTGAACAAAGGCGCGCTGATTGGCGTGATGGGTTCGGCCGGCTCGGAAAACGTGCAGGGCGAAACGCAGAAGGAACTGGACGTCATCACCAACGAAATCTTCATCAAATCCAACGAGTGGGCCGGTCACCTGTGCGCCATGGCGTCGGAAGAGATGGACGACATTTATCCCATCCCGGCGCAATACCCGCGCGGCAAATACCTGCTGGTATTCGATCCGCTCGACGGCTCCAGCAATGTGGACGTAAACATTTCCGTCGGCACCATTTTTTCCATCCTGCGCTGTCAGGGCGAGGGCGATTCGCCTTCCGCCGAGGATTTCCTGCAGCCCGGCACCCAGCAGGTCTGCGCCGGCTATGCGCTGTACGGTTCCTCCACCATGCTGGTGCTGACCAGCGGCCATGGCGTGAACGGCTTCACCCTGGACCGCGATATCGGCGAATTCATCCTCACCCATGCCAACATGACCATTCCTGTCGACACCAAGGAATTCGCCATCAACGCCTCCAACCAGCGTTTCTGGGAGCAGCCGGTGCAGCGTTATGTGGAAGAGGCCCTGGCCGGCAAGACCGGACCCAGGGATAAGGATTTCAACATGCGCTGGGTGGCCTCGATGGTGGCCGAAGTGCACCGTATCCTGATGCGCGGCGGCATTTTCATGTACCCCAAGGACACCAAGGACCCCAGCAAGGCCGGCAAGCTGCGCCTGCTGTACGAAGCCAACCCGATGTCCTTCATCGTGGAACAGGCTGGCGGCGCTTCCAGCACCGGCCGCGCGCGCATTCTCGACATCCAGCCGGACGGCCTGCACCAGCGCGTGCCGGTGATCCTGGGTTCGAAAAACGAAGTCGAAACCGTGATTTCCTACCACAAGGCCTGAAACGCGCCCTGGCCTTGAATTGGGCCAGCCGCGCCGGCCAAGATGCCGCTCGCCTGTTGCAGGGCCGGCGGCATTTTTCATGGGGCATGGTTTCTGGCGAATATGCCATAATAACGCCCATGCAAAGCATCGATCTCACCCACCATTTCCTCATCGCCATGCCGGCGATGGCAGACCCCTATTTCGCCAAGACCCTGACCTATATCTGCGAGCACAACGAACGCGGGGCCCTGGGCGTCGTCCTTAACCGCAAGATCGATCTGGATTTCAAGGCCTTGTTCGAACAGATCAACATCCCGCTTGAGGCGGTGGAACTAGCTGGAATGCCGATCCATTATGGCGGGCCGGTGCAGATGGATCGCGGCTTTGTGCTGCACCAGCCGGAAGGGGATTGGCAGTCGAGCCTGGCGGTCGCCGAAGGCATCGCGCTGACGACCTCGAAAGACATTCTGGAAGCCGTGGGGCGCGGCGAAGGGCCGGATAAACTGTTCGTGTCCCTGGGCTATGCGGGCTGGGATGCAGGCCAACTCGAACATGAGCTGGGGCAGAATGCCTGGCTGACGGTACCGGCGAATCCACGCCTGATTTTTGACGAGCCGACCGAAACGCGCCTGGCCGCCGCCATGGAATTGCTGGGTGTGGATTTTGCCAGCCTTGCGGACGAAGCGGGTCATGCGTGAATTGGTGAGGAGTGAGGAGTTAGGAGTAAGGAGTAAGGCGACGTGACCATGGAAGTTTCTTCCCCTCACCCCTCACCCCTCACTCCTCACCGCTCTACCGTGCTGGGCTTCGATTTCGGCCTCAAGCGCATTGGCGTGGCGGTGGGCGACCGGATGATCGGCGTGGCCCATCCCCTGCAGACCATCCATGGCGAAAGCAACGAACAGCGCTTTGGCGCCATTGCCGCGCTGATCAAGGAATGGCAACCCGGCCTGCTGGTGGTGGGACAGCCGTTTCATCTCGATGGCGGCGAACACGAGATGACCCTGCGCTGCAGGCGCTTCTCCCGCCAGCTTGAAGGACGTTTCGGCCTGCCGGTGGTGCTGGTGGACGAGCGCCTCAGTTCCGCGGCGGCAAGCCAGGATCTGCGAGAGGCCGGCATTACCGGCCGGCGGCAGAAGGTGATGCTGGACCAGGTCGCTGCGCAGCACATATTGCAATCATATTTGGATAATTCCGGAAGCTGATTTAGCCGCTCCCCATGAGATTTACAGGATAAAAACCTATGCAACTACCTGATGCCGAGAAGCTTGCGCAAACCATGGCGCAAGAGCTCACGCCTTATCTGAGCGCAAACAGCGCGCTGGTGGGCATGCACACCGGCGGCGTGTGGCTGGCGGAAAGAATCCATGCCCTGCTGGGCAAGGATATTCCCCTGGGCACGCTCGACGTGTCTTTCTATCGCGATGATTTCAACCAGTCCGGCCTGCACGCTGAAGTGGCGCCCTCGGATATCCCTTTTGATGTCACGGGGCGCGACATCATCCTGGTGGATGACGTGCTTTACACCGGGCGCAGCGTGCGTGCAGCAATGAACGAACTGTTTGACTACGGCCGGCCCTCAAGCATCATCCTGGCCGTGCTGGTGGACCGGGGCGGGCGCGAATTGCCGATCGCCTCCCAGGTCACCGGGGCGGAGCTGGCGCTGGCGCCGGACCAGAACATCCAGCTCAATCGTGACTCGCAGGGGCGGCTTGCGCTCAGCCTGCGTCAAATAACCGCCTGACGGAGCAGATCCATGGCTTTCCTGAATCGCAATCCACAGCTTAACCAGCATGGCGAATTGCAGCACCTGCTCACCATCGAGGGCCTGGGGGCGGGGATGCTGCGGCATATCCTCGATACCGCGCAATCCTTCGTCAGTGTGTCTGAACGGGAAGTGAAGAAAATCCCGCTGCTGCGCGGCAAATCCATTTTCAACCTGTTTTTCGAACCCAGCACACGCACGCGCACGACTTTCGAGATTGCCGCCAAACGGCTTTCCGCCGACGTGATCAATCTCAACATCAACGCCTCCTCCCAGTCCAAGGGCGAAACCGTGCTGGATACCGTGGACAACCTCGCGGCGATGCAGGCCGACATGTTCATCGTGCGCCACGCCCAGTCCGGCGCTGCGCACTTCATCGCGGGCCATGTTTCGCCCCACATCCATGTCGTCAATGCGGGCGATGGCCGTCATGCCCACCCTACCCAGGGCTTGCTGGACATGTACACCATCCGCCATTACAAGCAGGAATTCCATAACCTGCGCGTGGCCATCGTGGGAGACGTGCTGCATTCGCGCGTGGCGCGCTCCCAGATCCATGCGCTCACCACCCTGGGCGTGCCGGAAGTGCGCGTGATCGCGCCCAAGACGCTGCTGCCGGCCCAGGTCGAGCGCATGGGCGTGCAGGTCTATCACGATATGGCGCAAGGCCTCAAAGACGTAGACGTGGTCATCATGCTGCGCTTGCAGAACGAACGCATGCGCGGCGCCCTGCTGCCCTCGGCGCAGGAGTATTTCAAGTCCTACGGCCTGACCCAGGACAAGCTGGCGCTCGCCCGGCCCGACGCCATCGTGATGCATCCCGGCCCGATGAACCGCGGGGTGGAAATCGATTCCGACGTGGCCGACGGCAGCCAGTCGGTGATCCTGCCCCAGGTCACTTTCGGCATCGCGGTGAGGATGGCGGTGATGAGCATTCTGGCGGGGAGCAAGCAATGAAAATTCACATTCGCGGCGGTCGCCTGATCGAGCCGAAAAGCGGTATCGATGCGCAACTGGATATATTTATTGCCGCCGGCAAGGTGGCGGCAATCGGTGATGCACCCTCGGATTTTCACGCCAACCGCGTGATTGACGCCAGCGGGCTGGTGGTCTGCCCGGGGCTGGTCGATCTTTCCGCGCGCCTGCGCGAGCCCGGCCTGGAATACATGGCCACCCTGGAGTCGGAAATGCATGCCGCTGTTGCCGGCGGCGTGACCAGCCTGGTGTGCCCGCCCGACACCGATCCGCCGCTGGACGAGCCGGGGCTGGTGGAAATGCTCAGGCACCGCGCCAAGAACCTGCACCAGGCGCGCGTGTTTCCCCTGGGCGCCTTGACGCAGAAACTGGAAGGCCAGCGCCTCACGGAAATGGCGGAATTGCACGATGCCGGCTGCATCGCCTTCTCGCAGGCAGATGCGCCATTGACCGATTCCAATGTGCTGCTGCGCGCCATGCAGTATGCCTCAACTTTCGGTTTTACCGTGTGGCTGCGCCCGCAGGATTCTTTCCTGGCACGCGACGGCGTGGCGCATGACGGCGAAGTGGCCTCGCGCCTGGGGCTTGCCGGGATACCCGCCTGCGCGGAGAGCATTGCGATTGCCAGGATTCTGCTGCTTACGAGGGAAACCGGGGCCAGGGTGCACCTGTGCCGCCTTTCCACCCGGGACGGCGTGGACATGGTGCGCGAAGCCAGACGCCAGGGCTTGCCGGTGACTTGCGACATCGGGGTGCATCATGCGCACCTTTCCGAAATGGATATCGGTTATTTCAATTCGAACTGCCATGTGATTCCGCCGTTTCGCGGTTTGCGCGACCGCGATGCCCTGCGCGAGGGCCTCAAGGACGGCACCATCGACGCAATCTGTTCGGACCACGCGCCGGTCGATGACGACGCCAAGCTCCTGCCTTTTGCCGAATCCGAGGCCGGCGTGACCGGGCTGGAACTGCTGCTGCCGCTGACGCTGAAATGGGCCAAAGAAATGGAGATCGAGCTGCCGGCGGCGATTGCCAGGCTCACGACCGAACCTGCGCGCATTCTTGCGCTCAACAAGGGCGTTCTGGCGCCGGGGCTCAATGCAGACCTGTGTATTTTCGACCCCGATGAATACTGGAAAGTGACACCCAAGGCGCTGAAAAGCCAGGGGAAAAATACGCCATTCCAAAACATGGAACTTGCCGGCAGAGTGCGTTACACCCTCGTCGAGGGAGTCGTGGTTTACGAAGCAGGAGTGATTGCGAGGCCTTGAATTCCTGCGCTTAAGGCATGGTTGCGCGCCGCAAGGCTTGCCAATCAAGCAACTTGCATTCAGTCCCCAAAAAGGGCGGCCAAGGCCGCCCTTTTTGTTTCTGGCTGCGGGTCCGGAATTATCCGGCCAGGAAGGGGTAGTCGGTGTAGCCTTTTTCTTCACCCCCATAAAGCGTTTCATAATCCGGCGCATTGAGCGGAGCGCCGCGACGGAAGCGCTCGACCAGATCCGGATTGGCCAGCAGCAGGCGGCCAAAGGCGATGGCGTCGGCGGCACCGCTTGAGACCGCCTCCTGCGCGCTGGAAAAATCATACTCATTATTGAGAATGAGCTTGCCGGCATAGAGCGCGCGCAGGCGTCCATAGTCGAATGCAATCCACTGTTCCTTCGGTGTGCCTCCTGTGCCCTGCAGCAGGTCGAGGAATGCCAGGTTGAAGCGGTTGAGCTGGCCAGTGATGTATTCGAAGGTTTCCTGCGGCTGCTCGTCATGCAGATCGTTGAATGGCGTGACCGGCGAGAGACGCACGCCCACCCGCTCGCTGCCGATGGCGGCGCACACGCCATCCAGCACTTCCAGCAGCAGACGGGCGCGGTTTTCCTTGCTGCCGCCATAGGCATCGGTGCGTTGGTTGGTCGAGGAGCGCAGGAACTGGTCGAGCAGGTAGCCGTTGCCGGCATGGATTTCTACGCCATCGAAGCCTGCTTCCATGGCGTTCCTGGCGGCCTGCACGTAGTTTGCGATCAAGCCGGGAATCTCGCTGGTTTCGAGCGCACGGGGCGTCACGAAATCCTTCATTTCCTGGCCGGTAAAGACCTGGCCCGCCGGACGCAACGCCGAGGGCGCCACCGGCTGGATGCCGTTGGGCTGCAAATCGGGGTGCGAGATGCGGCCCACATGCCAAAGCTGGACTACGATCTTGCCGCCTGCGGCATGGACCGCCTGGGTGACTTTTTTCCAGCCGGCAATCTGCTCCGCCGTATAAATGCCCGGTGTGCGCGGGTAGCCATGGCCCTCGGGGCAGACCGGAGTGGCTTCGGTGATGATCATGCCCGCCGACGCGCGCTGGCGGTAATGCTCGGCCATGAGCTCGGTCGGCACATTGCCCGCACCGGCCCGGCAGCGTGTCAGCGGAGACATCACGACACGGTTGGCCAGTTCGATGGTGCCGAGGCGAAGGGGGGAAAATAGATCTGTCATGGGTTGTCTCCGTCAATCAAGGTGTTGTTGTAAATTATCTGCGATTAGCAGCTAGGATTAAACCAGTTCGCCGTTCTCGTAATCCCGAATCGCCTGGACGACCTCCTCTTGCGTATTCATCACGAAAGGGCCCCACTGAACGATCGGTTCAAGCATGGGGCTTGCAGCAAGCAGGAGGAAACCGGCGCCGCCGGCGCCCGCCCTGAGCTCGATACGCTCTCCGCCGGAAAGAACACCCGCCTCGTGCGTTTGCAGTGGGCTCACTGTATCAGAAGCGCCGATGTCCAGCGTGCCCAGGTAGGGATAAATAAAAGCACTGTGCGTGGCCGCCACGGGGTGGGAGAAAATGCCGCCCCCCGGCAGGCGGATATCGAGGAACAGCGGCGCGGTGGAAAGTCCCTGGATCGGACCTTGAACCCTGCGCCCATCTGCTTCCAGCACCCCGGCGATCGCCTTTGCCAAGCCCCCTCCCGAGAGGGCCACCCGTGGAATCTCTTCAGGCTGGATGTCGCGGTAGGACGCGGGTTTCATTTTTTCCCTCGCGGGCAGGTTGATCCACAGCTGGAAGCCGTGCAGGCGCCCGTTTTCCTGCTGCGGCATCTCGGAGTGGATGATGCCCCGCCCCGCCGTCATCCACTGCACCCCGCCGCTCCGGAGATCGCCGCGATTGCCGAGATGATCCTCATGCAGCATATGCCCTTCGAGCAAATAAGTGACGGTTTCAAAACCGCGATGGGGATGCGATGGAAAACCGGCAATGTAGTCGTCCGGGTTGTCGGACGACATCTCGTCCAGCATCAGGAACGGGTCGACGCGCTGGAACGGGGACTGCCCGAGGCTGCGCAGAAGGCTTACGCCAGCGCCATCGGAGGCGGGTATCGAGCGGATAATGCGTTGCAGGCTACGCGTGCTCATGTTGCATCCTTCGTATTGGCGGGTCGGCTAAAAAACTTTCGACATGGCATCGCCCTCGATTGTTCCGTATGCGCTCACTTCAGCCCTCATGCTTGATACATGGGGGCATGCTCCAGCTTTCACAGAGTCGCGGCGCTTGCGGGAAAGGGCCGGGGTGAGGGAAAATGGCGGCCAGACAAACCATCAACTCACACAAGGCCTGCCCATGTCGCTCTCCGCCGCTTCAGCCAAGGAAAAAGCCAATATCCTTTCCGAGGCGCTGCCCTATATCCGCCGTTTCCAGGACAAGACCATCGTCATCAAGTACGGCGGCAACGCCATGACCGAGGAGCACCTCAAGCACGGCTTCGCCAAGGACGTGGTGCTGCTCAAGCTGGTCGGCCTCAATCCGGTAATTGTCCATGGCGGCGGGCCGCAGATCAACGATCTCTTGAAACGCGTGGGCAAGCAGGGCGAATTCATCCAGGGCATGCGCGTGACCGACGAGGAAACCATGGACATTGTCGAAATGGTGCTCGGCGGCCAGGTCAACAAGGAAATCGTCAACCTCATCAACCAGTACGGCGGCAAGGCCGTGGGCCTGACGGGCACAGACGGCGGCATGATCCGGGCGAAAAAACTGAAGGTCAAATCCAAGACCGCGGGCGAGGAATTGATCGACATCGGGCTGGTGGGCGAAGTGACCCACATCGACCCGGCGCTGGTGACCCTGCTCGATACCCAGGATTTCATTCCGGTGATCGCCCCCATCGGGGTCGGCGACCTGGGCGAGGCGTTCAACATCAACGCCGATCTGGTGGCGGGCAAACTTGCCGAAACGCTCAAGGCCGAAAAGCTCATCCTCATGACCAACACCACCGGCGTTCTGGACAAGGACGGCAAGCTGCTCACCGGCCTGACTGCGGCGCAGGTGGACGCGCTGATCGAGGATGGCACCATCTCCGGCGGCATGATCCCGAAAATCTCCATGGCGCTGGAGGCCGTGAAGAACGGCGTCAAGACCAGCCACATCATCGACGGGCGGGTGGAGCATGCGCTGCTGCTGGAAATTCTCACCGACGAGGGCGTGGGTACGCTGATCCGCTCCAACACATGAAAATTTCAAGGAGCGGGCTGACCTGGGTTTTCGACCTCGACAACACCCTGCACAACGCCTCGCCGCATATTTTCCCGCATCTCAACCGCGCCATGACCCAGTATTTGCAGGACCATCTGGCACTGGACGAGGCGGCGGCCGACTGGCTGCGCGATCATTACTGGCAGCGCTACGGAGCAACCCTGCAGGGCCTGGTGAGGCATCACGGCACCGATCCAAAGCATTTTCTGTGGCATACCCACCAGTTTCCCGCGCTGGAGCACATGGTATTGCGCGAGCGCGGCTTGAGAGCCGCCTTGAAGCGCTTGCGCGGCAGCAAGATTGTTTACACCAATGCGCCCGCTTTCTATGCCGAAGCCGTGCTGCGCCTGCTCCGGATCGACGATCTGTTCGCGGGCGTGTTTACCATCGAGGGCGCAGGCTATCACCCCAAGCCGGATGCGCAGGGTTTTCGCCGCCTGTTGCGCGCTTGGCGCCTGTCGCCGAGAAATTGCGTGATGGTGGAAGATTCCCTGGGCAATCTCAGAACCGCCAAGCGCCTGGGCATGAAAACAGTATTGATCGGCTCGACGCCGAAAAGAGTGGCGGGCGTGGATGTCAGTCTGCGCTCCGTCCTTGAGCTGCCGCGGGCACAAAGAAAGTTTAAAAAACAACAGGGAGAAAACCATGGCGACCAAACCGGGTGAACGCAAGCTGCAAATCCTTCAGGTGCTTGCGGAAATGCTGCAGCAACCGCAGGGCGAAAAGATCACCACCGCCGCTCTGGCAGCCAGGCTGGAAGTTTCAGAAGCGGCGCTCTACCGCCACTTCGCCAGCAAGGCGCAGATGTTCGAGGGCCTGATCGAGTTCATCGAGCAAAGCCTGTTCGGCATTATCAACAAGGTCGCCAGCGATGAGCAGAACGGAGCCAGGCAACTGGAAACCATGCTCTCGCTGCTGCTCGGTTTTGCGCAGAAAAACCCCGGCATGGCACGAGTGCTGATCGGCGATGCGCTGGTGAACGAAAACGAGCGGCTGCAAGCGCGCATCAATCAGATACACGACCGTCTCGAAGCCAGCCTGAAACAGTCGCTGCGCATCGCGGCAACCCAGGGCGGGCTGGGCGTGACCGCCGACCCGGCTGCCCACGCCAATCTGATCATGAGCTTTATCGTCGGGCGCTGGCACCAGTACGCAAAAAGCGGCTTCAAACGCGAACCGATGGAGTTTCTGGAAACGCAGAAAAAGATACTGCTTGGGTGATTGCCTGAAACAGCATGTTTCGCAATTAAAAGCTCACACCGCAAAGGGCGCGAAGGTTCGCAAGGGAAACCAAACATATCCGTATTTGTTCAGGCTTTTCCCCTGCGAACCTTCGCGCCCTTTGCGGTGAACGGTTTTTTTCTTAGCCCCGTAGAAAGGCCAGGGCTACGAAGCGCCGCATACCGGGCAGGCGGGGTCTTTTTTCAGGTTGATCTGGCGCCACTCCATGCCGAGGCCTTCAAGCAGCAGCAAGCGTCCCAGCAGCGGCTGGCCGATGCCGGCCAGCACTTTCAGCGCTTCAGCCGCCTGCACCGCGCCGATGATGCCCACCAGCGGCGCGAAAACGCCCATGACGGCGCAGCGTTCACCCTCCTCTTCCGCGCTTTCCGGGAACAGGCAATGGTAGCAGGGGCTCTCTGGACGACGCAGGTCGAATACCGTGACCTGGCCGTCAAAACGGATTGCGGCGCCGGAAACCAGCGGTTTGCGGTGCTTGACGCAGGCGCGGTTGACGGCATGGCGCGTGGCGAAATTGTCACAGGCGTCCAGCACCACGTCTGCCTGGGATACCAGTAGCGCCAGTTCCTCGCCCTCGATGCGCCGGGGTATAGCCGTCACGCGGATTTCAGGATTGATTGCCGCCAGGGTGCGCTGCGCCGAGAGCGCCTTGTTGCTGCCAAGGGAGTGGGTAAAGTGGGCGATCTGGCGCTGCAAGTTGGTGAGATCCACGCTGTCGCCATCGCAGATGGTGATGTGGCCCACGCCTGCGGCGGCAAGATACAGCGCGATGGGCGAACCCAAGCCTCCCGCGCCGATGATCAGGGCATGTGAGGCGAGCAGCTTCTCCTGGCCCTCGACGTCAATCTGGGGCAGCAGGATGTGGCGGCTGTAGCGCAGGAGTTGGTTGTCGTCCATACGGCATTTCCTCGCGTCCTAACCCCTCCCCGGCCCTCCCCTTGTCTCGCCAGAGCGAGCAGCTTTGCTGCCACTCTCGGCGGGGACACTCCTTGCGGGTGCCAGGGGAGGGTGCGCCAAAGACTCCCCCTCAATTGGGGGTCTGGAGGGCCGGAGAGGGGTTGGGGATTAGCGGTTTTTCAGGATATTCAAGCCCTTGAGCAGGTTTACCGCCTGGTTCAATTGGTAATCGTTCTTCGACACCACTTCGCGTTCGCCGCTCTTGCTTTCATCCTTGCCCTTGCCCTCGCCCTTGTCCTTTGGCGTCTCTTTCTTGGGCGCATGCGGCTTGGCCGGAGCGTCGGTCTTGCTGTCCTGTCCATTGGTCAGATGGCGTTCGAGGTCCGCTTCGCGCACGTTGAATGCGGCATCCTTGTCTACGCCATTCACCGTGGCCTCTTCCACCAGGATATCGGGCGTGATGCCTTTGGCCTGGATGGAGCGGCCGTTGGGGGTGAAATAGCGCGCCGTGGTGAGCTTGATGGCGGTGCCGTTGCCGAGCGGCAGGACGGTTTGCACCGAGCCCTTGCCGAAGGATTGGGTGCCCATGATGATGGCGCGCTTGTGGTCCTGCAAAGCGCCGGCCACGATTTCCGACGCGGAAGCCGAGCCGCCGTTGATCAGCACCGCCATGGGCACGTTCTTGACGCCTTCCGGAAGGTGCTTGAGGTAATCGCTGTCTTTTTCGCCACGCAGGTAATTTTCCTTGTTCGCGGTCAGCCTCATCTTGGCGTCCTCGGTGCGGCCCTCGGTATATACCACCAGCGCATTTTCCGGCAGGAAGGCGGCGGACACGCCCACCGCGCCATTCAGCAGGCCGCCCGGGTCATTGCGCAAGTCGAGAATGAGGCCCTGAAGGGGTCCCTTGTTCTGTTTGTAAAGGCCGTCCAGCGCCTTGGCCAGATTCTCGCCGGTGTGTTCCTGGAACTGCGTGACCCGGACGTAGCCGAAACCGGACTCGAGCAGCTTGGATTTCACGCTCTGGATTTTGATGATGGCGCGCGTGAGCGTGAAGGTCAGCGGCTTGTTCTCGCCCTTGCGCATCACGGTCAGGGTGATCTGGGTATTGGGCTTGCCGCGCATGCGCTTGACCGCATCGTTGAGCGTCATGCCCTTGACCGGGGTGTCGTCCAGCTTGATGATCAGGTCGCCGCTCTTGAGCCCTGCATGATAGGCCGGGGTGTCCTCGATCGGCGCGACCACCTTGACGAAACCGTCTTCCATGCCCACTTCGATGCCGAGACCGCCGAATTCGCCCTGGGTGCCGACCTGGAGATCCTTGAAGGCATCCAGGTCGAGATAGGCGGAATGCGGGTCGAGGCCGGAGAGCATGCCGTTGATGGCTTCGGTGATGAGTTTCTTGTCCTCCACCGGTTCCACGTAATCGGATTTGATCTTGCCGAATATTTCGGCAAAGGCGCGCAATTCCTCGACTGGCAGTGGCGTTGCCTGCGGTTTGTCCGCCACGGCGGAATAATTCAGGCTGAGCATCACACCGAGCAGGGCGCCCATGGCGATGAGGCCGAATTTTTGCAGTTTACCGCGCATGCTTTTCTCCATTTGCTTCTGATTTGTCAGCTAATTTTGCACCAATCCAGGGGGTTGAAAGGCCTGCTCTGGTGGCGAATTTCGAAGTATAAACCGGTTTCCGGATTGCCGCCGCTGTTTCCCGTGCCGGCGATCACGTCCCCGGCACGGGCCTCTTCACCGGTGCGCTTGAACAGGGATTCATTATTGCCATACAGGCTCATGTAGCCGCTGCCATGGTCGATGATGATCAGGTTGCCAAAGCCGCGCAGCCAGTCCGCGAACACCACCCGGCCGCTGGCGATGGCATGAACCTCCTGCGCTGCCGCGGTGCGAATGAACAGGCCGCGCCATGGCGAACCGCTATCCTGTCGTGGAGTGCCAAAACGCCCTGTGAGTTCCCCGCGCACCGGCAATTGCAGTTTGCCTTTCAGTTGCAAGAACGCGGTTCCAGCAAGAGAAGCATCCGGCACTGTCGAGTTGCGCGCCGAGGAAGGCGCGCGTTCCGTTTTTTTACCAGCCGCCTGCCTTTGTTTGGCAAGGCGCTCGATAAGCTGGGTCAACTGCTTCTCATTGCGCTGCAGGCGCGAAAGTTCGCTGCGTTGCTGCCCGATCTGTTTTGCCAGTTGCGTCACCAGCTTTTTTTTCGTTTCTTGCTGGGCGAGCAGTTTTTGCCTTTGTTTATCCTGTTCGCTCTGGATTTGCGACAGTTCGGCCTGCTTGGTTTCGGTTGCCTGAGTAAGCCGGCTCAGCGTTTCGAGGTCGCCGCGCAAGCGTTCGAGCAGTTCGCTGCGAGCGCGGGCAAGGTAGGTGTAATAGCGTAGTTGGCGCGCGGCCTGGCTGGGATTTTCCTGGTTAAGCAGGATCTTGAACTGAGCCTGCCGGCCGGAACGGTATTGCTGGTACAGCAGGCGCCCCAGCATTGCCTGTTCGGCGCCAATACGCTTATCCAGCCCCCCCTTTTCATGCTCCAGCGAATTGAGGGTGGATTGTGCGGCCTGCTGCTGCCGGCCCAGGTCGCGTAGCGCACTGTTGATGGCGCTGATGGCCTGTTCAGATGTTTTGAGCTCGTCCGCCGCGTCTGCCTTGGCATCTTCCTTGCTGTCGAGCGATTTTTGCAGCGACTCGATGCGCCCGCGCAGTTCCTGGAGCTCGGGTTTGGGTGCGGCAAAGGCGTGGGTGCTCAGACAGGCCAGTGCCAGGATGCCGATTCCTAGGGTTTTCCTGAAACCGGGAGTCACTCGAACGTGATTAATGGATGACCCCGCATCTCCCGTGGC
This sequence comes from uncultured Sulfuricella sp., assembly GCA_964384915.1. Classification (GTDB taxonomy): domain Bacteria; phylum Pseudomonadota; class Gammaproteobacteria; order Burkholderiales; family Sulfuricellaceae; genus Sulfurimicrobium. The sequence continues at coordinate 86,147 of CAYLMA010000006.1, forward strand.
TGGGGCAGGTCCATCATTTTCAGCAGTGTCGGAGCGACATCCTCCAGCGCACCGGTGTCAGCAATTTGCGCGGCCCGGCCAATATAGACGAACGGCACCAGATTGAGGGTATGGGCAGTGTGGAAATCCTGCGTGGCTTCATCGAACATCTTTTCGGCATTGCCATGGTCAGCGGTAATCAGGACTTCGCCACCGATTTCCTGCATTGCCGGAACAATTTTTCCGAGGCAGTCGTCAATGGTTTCGATCGCCTTGATCGCAGCCTGCAGGTTGCCGGTGTGGCCGACCATGTCGGGATTGGCAAAATTGCAGATGATCGCGTCGTACTGGCGGCTCTGAATCGCCTCGATCAGTTTGTCCGTCACCTCGTAGGCGCTCATTTCCGGCTTGAGATCGTAGGTAGGCACATCCGGAGAAGGCACCAAAATGCGGTCTTCCCCGGGGTAGCAGGTTTCTTCTCCGCCGTTGAAAAAGAATGTCACGTGGGCATATTTTTCGGTTTCCGCAATGCGCAACTGGCGCAACCCCTGATCCGCCAGGTATTCTCCGAAGCCATTCCGGATGCGCTCCTGGGGAAATGCCACCGCAACGTCAAAATCCGCGCTATAGGCGGTCAGAGTGCAGTAGGCGCTGAGCTTGGGCACATACTCACGCTCAAAAGCGTCGAAGCCCGGCTCAATCAGGGTGCGGGTCAGTTCGCGCGCACGGTCGGAACGGAAATTCATGAACACCACGCCGTCGCCATCCTTCATTTTCACCGGCTCACCGATCACCGTGGCCTTGACGAATTCGTCGTTTTCGTCGCGCGCATAGGCATTGTGCAAGCCTTCAATTGCCGTGCCGGCCCGGAATTCGGCGATGCCCTGGGTGAGCAGGTCGTATGCCGTTTTGACGCGCACCCAGCGGTGATCGCGATCCATGGCGTAGTAGCGGCCAACAATGGTGGCTATCCTGCCGCTGCCGAGCTGGTCGATTTTGTCCTGCAGATGCTGCAGGTAAAGCTCCGCGCTCCTGGGCGGCGTATCGCGGCCATCCAGAAAAGCGTGGACGTAGATATCCTTGACTCCGGCGCGGGCGCCCATTTCCAGCATGGCCTGGATGTGGGTTTCGTGGCTGTGCACGCCGCCATCTGAAAGCAGGCCGAAAATATGCAAGGCGCCTTGGTGTTGCTTGATTTTTTCGATCGTGGCCGTCAGCGCATGGTTGGTAAAAAAAGAGCCGCTCTTGATCGCCATGTTGATGCGCGAAATTTCCTGGTAGACGACTCGGCCTGCACCCAGGTTGAGATGGCCTACCTCGGAATTGCCCATCTGGCCTGCAGGCAAGCCTACGGCGGCCTCGGAGGCGTGAATCCTGGTATGCGGGCAGGCACTCCAGAGTCTGTCCCAGTTGGGTTTTTTTGCCAAGGCGACGGCGTTGTCGGGTTCTGCCTCACGGCAGCCGAAGCCATCAAGAATTAAAAGTAGTACGGGCGTAGCCTTCATAACAAAATTGGACTTTATTTATCGATCATGGTCACAAATGATGTATCATTTTATTATGTTTTAATAATATACGCATTAAACTTATTCCAAATTTCTTGCGAAGTGGTGAAATGCCCATGTTGAATTTTGATCAGGTCGAATTGATAGATAAAGACGAGCATATCGAGCAGGCCTCGCGGGCGATGAAGGCGATGTCGCATCCCTTGCGCCTGAAGATTCTATGCGTACTGGGCGACCGGGAAATCAGCGTGCAGGAAATTGTCGAAAATGTCGGCACCTCGCAAAGCAATATTTCACAGCACCTCGCAATTCTGCGCGACAAAGGCGTTCTTCGCACGCGCAAGGATGCCAACCGGGTTTACTATCGTGTTGGCGACACCCGCACGCTCAAGCTGATCAGCATGATGCGGGATGTTTTCTGCGGTTTTGCCAAATAGCATCGCACTGCTTGCCATACACCTCATCTGTAAAGCTTTTCACCGCTTGTAATCTGTTTGGGCAGCCGTTATCTTGTAGCCATTGCCTACACGCGGAGTCTGCGCTGTGCTGAAATTCCCACTTGCGCTCCTTGGAGCGCTTTTCATTTTACCCCCTGCCGAGGCGGCGCTGCCTTTTGCCACAGCGCCGGCGCAACATCGCGAAGTTGACCAGACCTATGCAGCCGAAGCTGTCGTAGAGGCGGTGAATCAGGCCACGGTAGCGGCCCAGATCTCAGGGCGTGTGATCGAAGTAGCTTTCGATGCCGGTGACGCGGTCAAGAAAGGCCAAGTGCTGGTGCGCATTGACGAGAGCGAAGTGCGCCAGGCGGTGGCAGGCAGCGAAGCCCAAGCCGCCCAGGCGCAGGCCAACCTCCAGAATGCCCGCCTCGCCCATGAACGCAGCAAGCAGCTAGCGGCGCAGAAATTCGTCAGCCAGGCGGCAGTAGACAAAGCCCTGGCCGATTACAGGTCCGCAGAGGCGCAACTGAAGGCGGCCCTGGCGGGGGTCGGGCAGACCTCGGCGACGCGTAGTTTCGCCACCATCGTTGCGCCCTACGACGGCATCGTCGCCGCGCGCCTGGTGGAACCGGGCGAAATGGCTGTCCCCGGCAAGCCGCTCATGGCCTTCTTTGCCCCCAAGGGACTGCGCGTGGTCGCGAACATCCCTCAGTACAAGCTGGCGCAGGTGCGCCAGTTATCCCGCGCCCAGGTGGCGTTTCCGGAACTGAAGCAATGGGTGGCTGGCACGCGCGTCACGATACTGCCGGTAGCGGATGCACGCACCCACACCACGCGCGCGCGCGTGGATCTGCCTGCTGATTTGAAAGGCGTCTATCCGGGCATGTTCGCCCGCGCGCATTTCTCCATCGGGCGGGCGCAGAAACTGCTGATCCCGGCATCAGCGGTGGTGCGCCGCAGCGAAGTGGCCGCGGTTTACGTAGTGGATGCAAAAGGCCAGATCTATTTCCGCCAGGTACGACTCGGCGAACCGGTCGGGCAAAGCGAGGTGGAAGTCCTCTCCGGCTTGGTGCAGGGCGAACAGGTCGCGCTGGAACCGGTCAAGGCGGGCATGGTGCTGAAGGGTAAAGAGTAAGGGGGCTGGATGATGCAAGAGCCTAACTCCTTACCCGAAAAAATGGGCATTTCCGGTCGGATCGCCAAGCTTTTTCTGACTTCGCAGATGACGCCGCTCATCGCGCTCATCGCCTTCCTGCTCGGCCTGTTCGCGGTGCTGGTCACGCCACGCGAAGAAGAGCCCCAGATCAACGTCACCATGGCCAATGTATTCATCCCCTTCCCGGGCGCTTCGGCCAAGGACGTGGAGAACCTGGTCGCGACCCCGGCCGAGCAGGTGTTGTCGCAGATTTCCGGCGTCGAGCACATCTATTCCGTATCGCGCCCCGGCATGGCCATTCTTACCGTTCAGTACAAGGTGGGCGAGGATCGCATTCAGGCCCTGGTGCGCCTGTACGATACCGTTCAATCCAAGCGCGACTGGGTTTCTCCCAACCTGGGCGTGCTTGATCCCATTATCAAGCCGGTAGGCATCGATGACGTTCCCATTGTCGCCCTGACCCTGTGGACGGCCGATCCACAGCGCGGCGAATACGAGCTGGAGCAGATTGCGCATGCCGCCGAGATCGAGCTGAAGCGCATCCAGGGCACGCGCGAAGTAAATACCATCGGCGGACCCAGGCATGTGGTGCGGGTGCTGATGGATGCGGAGCGCATGAAATCGCACCAGGTTTCAGCCCAGGATATTCGCGATGCGCTACAGGTGAGCAACGCTTCCCAGCCCTCCGGCAAACTGGTGGACAACAACCAGGAAATCCTGGTGCAGACCGGCACTTTCCTGTCCTCCGCCGCAGACGTTCAGCAGTTGGTGGTGGGGGTGCAGGATGGGCGCCCGGTATTCATGAACGACGTGGCCCAGGTCGTCGACGGGCCGGATCAGCCGGGACGCTATATCTGGCTCGGCACAGGGCCGGCCGCCAAGCATCTGGGCATAAACCAGCAAGGTGAATTCCCTGCGGTGACGCTGGCGATTTCCAAGAAACCGGGCGAGAACGCCGTGGATGTCGCCAACCGGGTCATCCAGCGCATCGAGCAACTGCACGGCAGCGTGATCCCGGACGGCGTGACCGCCACGGTGACGCGAAATTACGGGGCGACCGCCAACGACAAGGCGATGAAGCTGATCGGCAAGCTGGTGTTCGCCACCGCCTTCGTGGTGCTGCTGGTGTTGTTCGCCCTCGGCAAGCGCGAAGCGCTGATCGTCGGCGTGGCGGTGATGCTGACCCTGGCCGCCACCCTGTTCGCCTCATGGGCGTGGGGCTTCACCCTCAACCGGGTATCGCTGTTCGCGCTGATTTTTTCCATCGGCATCCTGGTGGATGACGCCATCGTGGTGGTGGAGAACATCCACCGCCGCCGTGAGCTGGACACCCACAAGCCCTTGGCCCAGGTGATTCCAGAAGCCGTGGATGAAGTGGGCGGCCCCACCATCCTGGCGACGTTTACGGTAATTGCCGCCCTCTTGCCCATGGCCTTCGTTTCCGGCCTGATGGGGCCCTACATGAGCCCGATCCCGATCAACGCCAGCATCGGCATGGTGATCTCGCTGGCCATCGCGTTCATCATCACGCCCTGGCTCGCGCTCAAGCTGCTGAGCCATAAGCACGATGCGCCCAGCCATAGCGAACTAGGAACGGAATCGCGCCTGCAGGTCTTTTTTCAACGCCGCCTGACGCCCTTCCTGCGCCGCGAGCAGGGCGGCAGGAACCGCACAAAACTATGGCTGGCGGTGCTGGGCATGATCGTCCTGGCCATGCTGCTGGCGGTGGTCAAGCTGGTGGTGCTGAAAATGCTGCCTTTCGACAACAAATCGGAATTCCAGGTGGTGGTGGACATGCCGGTGGGCACGCCGCTGGAGCAGACCGCGCGCGCCATGCGTGAAATCGGCCAGTATCTGTCCACCGTGCCGGAAGTCACCGACTATGAGGCCTATGTAGGCACGGCGGCGCCAATCAACTTCAATGGCCTGGTGCGCCAGTATTACTTGCGCGCCAGCCCGGAGATGGGCGACATCCAGGTCAACCTGGCCGACAAGCACCAGCGCAAGCGCAAGAGCCATGAAATCGCGCAGGCAGTGCGTGTGCCGATCGAAGAAATCGCCGAGAAGTACCAGGCCAATGTGAAGATAGTCGAAGTGCCGCCTGGGCCGCCGGTGATGTCGCCCATCGTGGCGGAAGTCTACGGGCCGGACTACGAAGGCCAGATGGAAGTGGCGAAGAAGGTGGGCATCGCCTTCGCCAGGACGCCGGACATCGTCGCCATCGACGACAGCATCGAGGAAGTGTCGCGCAAGCTGGTGCTGCGCGTGCTGCAGGGCAAGGCGGCGCTGATGGGCGTGGCGCAGAAGGACATCGTGGCGGTGATGAAAATGGGCCTGACGGGGGAGGATGTGACCCCCGTGCATACCGGCGAAACCAAGTATGAAATCCCGGTGCGCGTATCCCTGGCGCCGGAGCGCCTGAACAATCTGGATGAATTGCTCAAACTGACGGTCCGCTCACGCGACGGCACCCTGGTCCCGCTATCTGAACTGGTGGAAGTGTCTTCCGGCATCGCCGAGAAAACCATTTACCACAAGGACCTGCTGCCCGTGGTCTATGTCTTCGGCGACATGGCGGGCAAGCTGGACAGCCCGCTCTACGGCATGTTCGACATCCGCTCCCTGACCAAGGGCGCGAAGCTGGCCCAGGGGGGCGTGCTGGGCGACTATTTCATCAAGCAGCCGGACGACCCCTATGCCGAATACGCCCTGAAATGGGACGGCGAATGGCAGGTGACCTACGAGACCTTCCGCGACATGGGCATCGCCTACGCCGTGGGCCTGGTCCTGATCTACCTCCTGGTGGTGGCGCAGTTCAAGTCCTACCTGGTGCCGCTCATCATCATGGCGCCGATCCCGCTCACCATCATCGGCGTGATGCCCGGCCACGCCCTGTTCGGCTCGCAGTTCACCGCGACTTCGATGATCGGCATGATCGCCCTGGCCGGGATTATCGTGCGCAACTCCATTCTGCTGGTGGATTTCATCAACATGCAGGTGGCCGAGGGCATGGCGTTCCAGGAAGCGGTCATCAATTCCGCCGCCACGCGCGCCAAGCCGATCGTGCTGACCGGGCTGGCGGCCATGCTGGGCGCGCTGTTCATCCTCGACGACCCGATTTTCAACGGACTGGCAATTTCCTTGATTTTTGGTATCTTCGTCTCCACCTTGCTGACATTGGTGGTCATCCCGGTGCTGTATTATGCGGCGATGTACCGCAAGCTGGAAAAAGCTTGATAAACCACGGGGCACACGGGGCACACGGGGCACACGGGGCACACGGGGCACACGGGGCACACGGGGAAAATCAGAACAGAAAGACCCCGTGCTCCCCGTGTGCCCCGTGGTTAAGATGTTTTAATGTTTTAAGGAGTATCAGATAGTGCAATTCATTCAGAACAATCTGGGCCTGGTGGCCCTGGTGCTGGTCAGCGGCTTGATGCTGTTCTGGCCCATGATCAACCGGCGCATTTCCGGCATCAAGGAAGTCGGCACAATGGAAGCGACCCAACTCATCAACCACCACGACGCACTGATACTCGACGTGCGCGAGGACCAGGAGTACGCCGGCGGGCACGCGCCGCATTCCAAGCATATCCCGCTGCGCCAGTTGTCCGGCCGCATCCAGGAACTGGAAAAATTCCGCGACAAGCCGATCATCGCCGTCTGCCGCAGCGGAGCCCGTTCCGGCCATGGCTGCAGCGTGCTGCGCAAGAACGGCTTCGAGCAGGTTTACAACCTCAGCGGCGGCATGTCGGCCTGGCAGCAGGCCAATATGCCGGTTGAAAGAAAATAGATCGTTACCAGCAAAGGAAGAGAAATGCCCAACATAACCATGTACTGTACTGGTGTATGCCCCTACTGCACCATGGCGGAGAAGCTGCTGCAAAAGAAAGGCGTGACTGAGATCAACAAGATTCGCATCGATGTCGAGGAAGGCCGCAAGGAAGAAATGATGGAAAGAACCGGGCGGCGTACCGTGCCCCAGATCTATATCGGCGATTTTCATGTCGGCGGCTTCGACGATCTTTCCGCGCTCGACATGGAAGGCAAGCTGGAACCCTTGCTGGCGGAGTGAGCACGAAAAAGCGATTAACCACGGTGAACATGGAGTGCACGGAGCAAGATCCAGCATTGCTTTAGCGAGCACGTTGCCCATCCCCGCCTACCCCATTTCTCCGTGCTCTCCGTGGTTTCAAGTAGTATTTTTAAGCTAGGAGATTCCGACATGAACATCGTCTGTCCCGATTGCGGCGCGATCAATCGTGTGCCGGAAGAGCGCCTGGGCCAGAATCCTAAATGCGGCAAATGTGGAATTCCTTTGCTCGACGGCAAGCCGCTTGAATTGAACGCCACGAACTTTGGCCGTTATGTGGCGAAGAGCGAGATGCCGCTGGTAGTGGATTTCTGGGCGCCGTGGTGCGGGCCGTGCAAGATGATGGCGCCGATATTCAGCCAGGTTGCAGCCGAGTTCAAGACGCGCTTCCGCTTCGTCAAGGTCAATACCGAAGTGGAGCAGTCACTGGCCCAACAATTCTCGATCCGCAGCATTCCCACCCTGGCCATATTCAGGAACGGCGCTGAAGTGGATCGCGTCGCCGGCGCCATGGATGCCGGCAGCCTGAAAAAATGGCTGCTGCGTTACTGAAAAAGCCTCAGACGCCCCGCTCTGCAGCACTTCGCGTTACAATTTCCCTTTTTCAGAGGTTTTACCCATGAGCGAAGCACAAGAACAGCAAGAACAAATGGTTTTTGGCATTGAAAAAGTCTACGTCAAGGACCTTTCCCTGGAAATCCCCAATGCACCGCAGATTTTCCTGGAACAGGGAACACCGGCAATCAATGTGGAATTTCACACCAAGGCCGAGCAATTGGGTGAAGATGTCTACGAAGCCGTGCTCACGGTGACCGTAACTTCCAAACTGCCTGAAGGCGACAAGACCGTGTTCCTGGTGGAAGCCGCGCAGGCGGGAATTTTCCGCATCAGGAATGTGCCACAGGAGGATATCGAGCCCTTGCTCGGCATTGCCTGCCCCAATATCCTTTACCCCTATGTCCGCGAAGCGGTGTCCGACATGGTGACGCGCGCAGGCTTCCCGCCAGTGGTGCTGCAGCCGATGAATTTCGAGTCGATTTACCATCATCAAAAGCAGATGCAGGAACAGCAGAATCAAGCCGCGACCACGCATTAAAACCTAGAAACCATTTGAACCGCAAAGGCGCAAAGGAAGGCCTGAACCCGTATGCAAGGTCATTGCGAGCAAGGCGAAGCAATCTGGTACCGCAAGAAGTGGCGCGATGGCTTGGTCACATCCTGCCTCGCAAAGCGCGAAGCTCTTCGCGCCCTTGCGTCCTTGCGGTCAATATATTGCGGGCCCCGGATCGGTTTGCTGCTGCTGGCGGGCGTCTTTTCTTCCACCGCCTGGGCGCTGGAGTACCGCTCCGTCCAGAGCGACCGCACGGTGATGTACGACACGCCTTCCCTGCGCGGCAAGAAACTCTATCTTGCCAGCCGCTACTACCCGGTTGAAGTGATCGTCAGCCTGGAGCATTTTGCCAAGGTGCGCGATGCTGCCGGCGATCTGGCGTGGATTGAAAAAAAACAACTCAGCGAAAAACGCATGGTGCTGGTGAATGTGCCGCTGGCTGATGTGCGCCAGGCGGCGGATGAGAAATCCCCGCTGGCATTTCAGGCGGAACGCAATGTCGTCCTGGAGTTGCTTGAATATACCGGCGCCGGTTGGCTCAAGGTGAGGCATCCCGACGGCGCGGCCGGATTTGTGCGGACTTCCCAGGTGTGGGGCGCATGAAGATCGCCGTGCTTGGCGCCGGCGCCTGGGGCACCGCGCTGGCTGTCAGCCTGGCGGGGCGGCACGAGGTGAGCTTGTGGGCGCGCAGTGCCGCCCAGGTGGAGGAGATGGGCACATCCCGCCGCAACTCGCGCTATCTGCCAGAAATCCCGCTACCCGCTTCGCTCTGCTTCGAATCCAATCTTGCCGCGCTGCTCGCACCGGCCGAGCTGGCGCTTGCTGTCGTGCCCAGCAGCGGATTGCGGAACTTGCTGCGCGACATCAATGCGCTGGCGCCGGGCGTCCCCGTGGTCTGGGCCTGCAAGGGGTTCGAGCAGGGCAGCCGCCAGCTACCACACCAGGTGGCAGAGGATGAGCTTAATGCCGACACGCCGCGCGGTGTGCTTTCAGGGCCGAGTTTTGCGCGTGAAGTAGCGCTGGGCTTGCCCACTGCCCTGACGCTGGCTTCGCTGGACGAAACATTTGCCGGCCAGGCAGCCTTAGCTTTGCATAGCCACCACCTGCGTGTTTATGCCAGCAAGGACATCATGGGCGTGGAGCTTGGCGGGGCGGTCAAGAACGTGCTGGCGATCGCCGCCGGCATTTCCGACGGCATGGGTTTTGGCCACAATGCCCGCGCCGCCCTGATCACCCGGGGCTTGGCCGAAATCACCCGGCTCGGCCTGGTCCTCGGCGGGCGTCAGGAAACTTTCATGGGGCTGGCCGGCATGGGCGATCTGATTCTGACCTGCACCGGAGACCTGTCGCGCAACCGCCAGGTCGGCCTGCAACTGGCCGGAGGAAAAACGCTGGCGGAGATTCTCGGCGGCCTCGGCCACGTCGCTGAAGGCGTCAACACCGCGCGGGAAGTGCTGAATCTGGCGCAGCAGCACAAGGTCGAAATGCCGATTACCGAGGCGGTGTATCAGGTGCTATATCAAAACCTGTCGCCGCGCACCGCGGTGGAAAGCCTGCTCAACCGGGTGCCCAGCGCGGAGTTCAGGCACTAAACACCCCCGGCAAATCCCGCTTGCCGCCACGCTTCGTAAATCACCACTGCCGCCGAATTGGAGAGATTCAGGCTGCGGCTTGCTGGCTGCATCGGCAAGCGGATGCGCCGCTCAGGCGAGAAAGCCTCCCTGATTTCCGCCGGCAAACCCCTGCTCTCCGGCCCGAAAACAAAAACATCCCCCGCCTGGAAATGCACATCGGTGTAGCGCGTGGCGCCCTTGGTCGTGGCCGCGAACAGGCGCCGCCCGGCAAAATGCGCCAGGCACGCCTCCCAGTTGGGATGAACCTTGAGGGAGGCGTATTCGTGGTAATCCAGGCCGGCGCGCTGCATCTGCTTGTCCTCCAGCGTAAAGCCTAGCGGTTCCACCAGATGCAGGGCAGTTCCGGTGTTGGCGCAAAGGCGGATGATATTGCCCGTATTGGGCGGAATCTCGGGTTCGAAAAGCACGATTTCAAACAATGTCTTGTGTCCTGGATGGAAAAACGTTAATTTAACACTATCAATGAGATAGTGTTTCACATATGACAAACTACATGAGAAGCCGGGGCGACGATGGCCAAACCTGAAAAAATCCGGCTTGGCGAGGTCTTGATCCAGCAGAATCTGCTCACGGAAGATCAACTGAAGCAGGCGCTGGCCGAGCAGAAAAGCAGCGGCCGCAAGCTCGGCCGTATTTTCATCGAGAATGGATTCGTCACCGAAGAAGGCATTGCCGAGGCGATCGCGCGCCAGTTGCAGATCCCCTTCATCAACCTCAAGTTTTACAACACCAACGCCGACCTGGTCAACAAGTTGCCGGAAACCCAGGCGCGCCGCTTCCGCGCCCTGGTGCTGGAAGACCGGGGCGCGACGTTGCTGCTCGGCATGGCCGACCCTTCCGATCTCTTTGCCTACGATGAACTGTCGCGCCTGCTCAAGCGCGACATCGACTTGGCCGCGGTGGCGGAAAGCCAGTTGCTGCAAACCATCGACCGCGTGTATCGGCGCACCGACCAGATCAGCGGCCTGGCCCAGGCGCTGGAAGAAGAACTGGGCGACACCGTGGTGGATTTCGGCGGTCTCGGCGCCAACACCAATCTGGAAGAAGCGCCGGTCGTCAAGCTGTTGCAGACCATGTTTGAGGATGCCATCCAGGTGCGCGCCTCGGATGTCCACATCGAGCCGCAGGAAAGCAAGCTGCAGATCCGTTTCCGCATCGACGGCGTGCTGCATCTGCAAACCGAGGCTGACAACAAGATTGCTGCATCGCTGGTGCTGCGCCTAAAGCTGATGTCCGGCCTCGATATTTCAGAGAAACGCCTGCCGCAGGATGGCCGCTTCAACATCAAGGTCAGGGGGCAGTCGATCGACGTGCGTATTTCCTCCATGCCCACCCAGCACGGCGAATCGGTGGTGATGCGCCTGCTCAACCAGAGCGGCGGCATTCTGAGCCTGGACAAACTGGGCATGCCGCCGGAAATGCTGGAGCGGTTCCGCAAGATTCTGCATCGCCCCAACGGCATGGTGCTGGTAACCGGGCCGACCGGCTCAGGCAAGACCACCACCCTGTATTCCGCCCTGGCGGAACTGAACTCGATCGAATCCAAGATTCTTACCGTGGAAGACCCGGTGGAGTACCGTCTGCCCGGCATCAACCAGGTTCAGGTAAACGAAAAAATCGACCTGACCTTCGCCCGCGTGCTGCGCTCCACCCTGCGCCAGGACCCGGACATCATCCTGGTGGGCGAGATCCGCGACCAGGAAACCGCGCAGATCGGCTTGCGCGCGGCCATGACCGGCCACATGGTGCTTTCCACCCTGCACACCAACGACGCCATCAGCACCCCGATCCGCCTCATCGACATGGGCGTGCCGCGCTTCATGGTGGCCACCTCGCTGCAGGTGGTGATGGCCCAGCGCCTGGTGCGCCTGGTATGCGAAAGCTGCGCCGAACCCTATGCGCTAAAGCCCCACGAACACGAATGGATGCGCCTCGAACTCAAGGATGCCGTGGACCAGCACCAGTACAAACATGGCCGCGGCTGCACCAACTGCAACGGCACCGGCTACCAGGGGCGCATAGGCGTCTACGAAATGCTGGAAATGAGTTTCGAGATGGTCGAGGCCGCCAACCACCACGACCCGCAGCACTTCATGAAAATGGCGCGCCAGCAACTGGCCGGGAAAACCCTGCGCAGCCAGGCAGTGGATGAAGTGCTCAAGGGGCGCACGACGGTGGCGGAAGCGATGCGCATCAGCAATCAGTTCGATGAATAGCTGTCAGCGATCAGCGGTCAGCCAAACCGGTACTGCTGCTGACTGACAAGCTGACCGCTATGAATCAGCTTGAGGGTGGGAGATGAAGAACTTCCGGGAATTGAAGGTTTGGGAAAAGGGGCATGATTTAACGCTGGCGATTTACCGGGCGACAACGGGTTTTCCTCAGCAGGAAGTTTATGGATTGACCAGTCAATTACGCCGTGCAAGCTCTTCGATTCCGGCGAATATTGCGGAAGGGTGTGGCAGAAATGGCGATGCCGAGCTTGCCAGGTTTTGTCAGATTGCAATGGGTTCAGCGAGTGAGGTGGAATATCACCTGCTACTTGCAAGGGATCTCAATTTTTTGGCGGAGAATGTATATGAAGATTTGGCCGGCAATGTCGTCGAAATCAAGAAAATGCTTGCGACTTTTATTCAGAAACTCAGGTAGCTCCCTGTCCTCTGGCATCGCGTCAGAGCTTTTGCTGAAAGCTGACAGCTGATGGCCGAAAGCTAAACATGCCCTTCTTCGCCTACAAAGCCCGCAACGCCCGCGGCGATCTGATCGAGGGCATACAGGAAGGCCCCGACAGCGCGGCGGTGGCTGACATGTTGTTCAGCAGCGGCGTCACGCCGGTGGAAATCAATGTTTCCGCCAAGGGGCCGGGCGCGCGGGGAGAAAGCCTGCTGCTGCGCATGCAGCGGCAGAAGATCACGCCCATCGACGTCATGCTGTTCTCGCGCCAGATGTACACCCTGCTCAAGGCCGGCGTGCCCATCATGCGCGCCCTGGCGGGCTTGCAGGAGTCCTCCCACAATCATTCCATGAAGAAAGTGCTGCAGGATATGCGCGAGAGCCTGGATAGCGGGCGTGAGCTTTCCGCCGCCATGCGGCGCCATCCCGACGTATTCAACCCGTTTTATGTCAGCATGGTGCGGGTGGGCGAGGCAACCGGCATGCTGGAGGAAATTTTCCTGCGCCTGTTCTATTACCTGGAATTCGAGAAGTCCACCAAGGACAAGATCAAGGCGGCAATGCGCTACCCCTCCTTCGTCATCATCGCGATGGTGGTGGCGATTGCGATCATCAACCTGTTCGTGATTCCGGCCTTTGCCAAGGTGTACAAGGGCTTCAATGCAGAATTGCCATTGATGACCCGGATTCTGGTCGCCACTTCGGATTTCACCGTGCAATACTGGCCGCTCATGCTCCTGCTGCTGGCGGGGGCGTTTTACGGCTTCCGCCTGTATGTGGCCACCCCCGTCGGGCGTTACCAGTGGGACAGGATCAAGCTGCGCCTGCCGGTGGTGGGCAGCATCGTCGAAAAAGCCACCCTCGCCCGCTTTGCGCGCAGCTACGCCCTCACCAGCCGCAGCGGCGTGCCTATTGTGCAGGGACTCAACGTGGTGGCGCAGGTGGTCGACAACGACTTCATTGCCAAAAAAATCGACAACATCCGCGAAGGGGTCGAACGCGGCGACAGCATCCTGCGCACCGCCACGGCAACCGGTGTATTCACCCCGGTGGTGCTGCAAATGGTCGCGGTAGGCGAGGAAACCGGCGAACTGGACGACCTGATGCAGGAAATCGCCGAAATGTACGAACGCGAAGTGGCGTATGAAGTGGACAATCTGTCCGCCAAGATCGAGCCCATCCTCATCGTCGGCCTGGGCGTTCTGGTGCTGATTCTGGCTCTGGGCATCTTCCTGCCGATCTGGGACCTGGGCAAAGTGGCGCTGCACAAGTGAGGCGCAGGCCGGCTGGTTTCAGCTTGCTGGAAATGATGGTGGCGGCAAGCATGCTTGCCGTTTTTGCCGGCCTGCTGCTCAATCGCCTGCATTATTACCAGGAAGTGGCCGAGAAAACCAACATGGAGGCCACCGTCAAGGCACTGCAAAGCGGGCTGCGCTACGAGATGGCGCGGGCGCTGATGGCGGGAGAGGCCATCGATTACCCGCGCCTGGCGCGCGAGAACCCGATGAACTGGCTGGAACAGAAACCGCCCAATTACCTGGGTGAATTCAGCCGCGATATGGAGAAGCTGAGCCGTGGAGCCTGGTATTTCGACCCGCGTAATCGCGAACTGGTATATTTACCCGCACTGGACGGCCACTTCGTGCCGGATAGGGAAGGACAGATCAGGGTGCGCTACCGTGTTGAATTGCTAGCGGGGAAGGATGCAGCGGGCATCATGACGGCGCGGCTGAAGGAAGTCGAGGCGTACACCTGGTTTTAGATGCCATCTGGCACAATAATTGCTGAATTTTCAGCTGAGCCGCCCACACAAGATTCAAGTTGCGGCGCTTTTTGTCGCAATGAATTTGGACAGTGAGATTTTTTCAGGCAAACTTGTCCAGTGAGTGACAAGAACGGAGAGGGAAGAAATGAAAAAGCAAGCAGGCTTCACCCTGATCGAACTGGTGGTGGTCATCATCATTCTGGGTATCCTGGCTGCCATTGCCCTGCCGAAATTCGCCGACATGCAGGCGCAGGCCCGCATCGCCAAGATGAACGGCGCGCTGGGCGCGATGAAATCGGCGGCGGCGATGTCGCATGGATTGCTGCTGGCGAACGGCTACCCGGCGGATTACAACGGCAACCCAGGCTCAACCCCGCCGGCCGGACCGGATATCAACATCGAGGGAACAGATGTGGTCTATGTGAACGGTTACCCTGACGATGCCAGCATCGCCGCGCTGGCTGGGATTGCTGCGCCCGATTACGTGATTGCCCCGCTGGCGGGGAACACCGAGGGCATCCAGGCAGACGCCAACCATGCCACCTGCCAGGTCATCTACACCGAGGCCGCATTGGGTTTCCAGCCAAGCTATGACATTACCGGCCTGACCATAGCGAACTGCGACTAAAGCAAGCGTTTTATTTTTTTATATTGAACAGGAGAGGAAGAAAATGTACAGCAAGCAAAAAGGTTTTACCCTGATTGAACTGGTGGTGGTGATCGTGATCCTCGGCATTCTGGCCGCAACGGCGCTGCCGAAGTTTGTGGATTTAACAACTGATGCCACGAAGGCGGCTGCCCAGGGTTTTGCTGGAGCGATTTCGGGTGGAAATGCCATCAACTATTCTACCTATTTAGCGCGTCGCACCGTTCTGGATGGCTCGGTCGCAACCACAGGTGTGGTTGATACATCGGGTGGATGCACTCTTGCCACGGCAAATGCATTGCTGCAAACAGCAATGCCAACTTCTAATCCGGCCTACGAAGTTACTACGGCTGCTGCTTCCACTGCGATGGGAGCTAACGTGACTTGTACCCTGCGTGCCGGTGGCACAGGGGCTCCGACAGCAACTTTCACCCTCACTGGAGCAAAGTAATAGTCAAAAAAGTAGGCTCCATTTGTTTGAAACAAAGGGGGGCGAAATGGGGTCAGACCCCTGTTGTTTGAAAAGGGGCACTTTCGTGCCCCTTTGTTTCTTGTCCGAAATGGGGTCAGGCCCCCATTCTCCAAAAAAGGAGGTATTGACTATGGCACAAACCACACCTTCTGGTCGCATTACCGTTGACGCGGAAATCTGCCATGGCAAACCGTGCATACGTGGCTTGCGTTATCCCGTCGAGAGTGTATTGGAGTGGCTGGCCAGCGGAATGACCATCGACGATATACTGTCCGATTACGAAGATCTGGAGCGGGAAGATATTCTTGCGGTCCTGGGCTTTGCTGCACGGCTGGCTCATGTAAAAAGGCTGGAAAAACTGGCGGCATGAAGCTTCTTGTCGATGCCCAGCTGCCAAGACGGTTCTGCTTGTGGCTTAACGTTGCGGGGCATGATGCCGTGCATACACTGGATCTGCCGAAAGGCAACCGGACTTCCGACAGCGAAATTATCGATATTGCCGATCAGGAAGATCGGATTGTCGTCACCAAGGACGATGATTTCGTCCAATCCGTTCTGCTTGCCGGCAGGCCGCCAAAATTGCTCCTGGTCGCCACGGGAAATATCAGCAACATCGAACTGGAAAGACTGGTAAGCGCCAATCTGGCCATGATCACGCATGCTTTTGAGATGCACCGGTTTATAGAACTCGGAAGTGAATCGCTGGTGACCCATGAATAGGCAGCCAACGAGTGAAGGAAAGTGGACTCTTCCCCCCCCTTTTTTTTGCATGTTGCCGAGAGGCGCCGGCGGCTTCTCCTCGGCCGCTGTGGCCGGGGGCTTCACGCTGGTTGAACTGGTGGTCATCCTGATCATCATCGGCGTGCTGGCCGTGGCGGCCTTGCCCCGGTTTTTTGATCGCACGGACTTCGATGCGCGGGGTTTCTTCGATGCCACCACGTCTGCATTGCGTTATGCGCAAAAAACCGCGGTGGCTCAACGTCGTCTGGTGTGCGTGGCTTTCAGCCCAGCGGGCGCGGTGCCCACCAGCGTGACGCTGAGAGTCGCGTCTACCTTTGGCGCGGCGGGATGCGATACCGACCTCGCCGGCCCCACCGGTGCGGCGCCTTACCAGATCGTTGCGCCAAGCGGCGTCGCCTTTTCCTCCTCGCCGGCCTATCCGGCTGATTTCCAGTTCCTTCCTTCCGGCAATGCCAGCGCAGACCGGAATTTTGGCGTCACCGGCTACACGGGTGGTTCCATTGTTGTCGTGGCGGCGACCGGCTATGTTTACTAGATTGCGCCAGGCAGGCATCTCACTGATCGAGCTGGTGATTTTCATCGTCATCGTCAGCGTGGCCGTTGCCGGCGTCCTGTCGGTTTTCAGTACCGCAGTGAAGAGCAGCGCGGACCCGATGATCCGCAAGCAGGCCATCGCCATCGCCGAATCGCTGCTGACCGAGGTCGAGTCGCAGGCGTTTACCTGGTGCGACCCGCAGGACGCCAATGTGCTGACGGCAACCAGCGCTGCCGGCTGCGCCGTGGCCGCCAATGACCAGAACAAGGGCGGCGCGGCGCTGACCTCTCCAACCCCAGGTACGGAGACGCGTTATTCCGCCGCCACCCCCTTCGACAATGTGGCTGATTATGGCGGATTCAGCAAAGCCGATATCGATGACGTGACCGGCGGCAACGTGATTACCGGCTACACGGCCAGCGTTGCTATCACACGGGCTGGCGGCATCGCCCCTTTTGCCGCGCTGCCCGCCGATGCGGTGCTGAGAATTGATGTGACCGTGAGCGGCAATGGCGAAAGTGTGACCCTCACTGGATACCGCTTGCGCTATGCCCCCAGGGCTGCCGGGTGATGAAACAATGACGCAGATGACGTATTTCCGGCGAAGCCGTAAGAGCCTTCGCCATGCTTACAAACGAGACTTCGTCTCGAACAACGCATGCAATGGTTTCACCCTGGTCGAGGCGGTCATCGTTATCGTGATCACCGGTATTGTTGCCGGCATGGTAGCGGTGTTCATCAAGGCGCCGGTGGACGCGTATTTCGACACCCAGCGCCGGGCCGAATTGACCGACATTGCCGATACCACTTTACGGCGCATGGCGCGGGACATTCATCGCGCCCTCCCGAACAGCGTGAGGGTCAGCGGCAATTACCTGGAATTCATTCCCCTCAAGGGTGCGGGGCGCTACCGGGCCGAGGCGGGCACGGCGGCGGGTGACGATCCGCTCGACTTTGACCTTGCGGCGGATTCCTTCGACGTGCTTGGACCGGCGGTTCCGCTGGCGGCGACCGGGGATAGTGTCGTGATCTACAATCTGGGCATTTCCGGCTCCGATGCCTACGAGGCAACCAGCCGCCGCGCCGCCACGCCCAGCGGCGCAAAAATCTCCTTCACCGGCGGCCCTTTCCCCCTTGCTTCTCCCGGCAGCCGCTTCCAGGTGGTCGGCACGGCGGCAACTTACGAATGCGCCCCGGACCCGGTTACGCCCGCCAATGGCTTTCTGCGCCGCTATTCCGGGTATGCAATCCAGGCTGTACAGCCCGCACCGCCCGGAGGGACTCCGGCCATCCTCGCCTCCAACGTCACGGCATGCAGCATGGAGTACACCTCCGGAGTCCTGCAACGCCAGGGCCTGGTGTCCATCCGCCTCGCCATCTCCCGCGACGGCGAAACGGTGACGCTGCAACATCAGGTCAACGTGGACAACACGCCATGAAGCCGACCCCGCTTGATTGCCGCTTTCGACAAGCCATGGCGCATGGAAGCCAGCACGGTTTCACCATCGTATCTGCCATTTTTCTGCTGGTCGTGCTGGCTTCGCTGGGGGCCTTCATCGTGAACATTTCCACCACCCAGAGCATCACTTCGGCACAGGATTTGCAGGGTTCCCGCGCCTACCACGCAGCGCGTGCCGGGCTGGAATGGGGTCTTTATCAGGTGCTGGACCCACTCAATACCACGGTTGTGCTGCCTGCAAGCCCCAGTTGGCCCAACATGCCGGACTGCCCTGCGGATACAACCATGATTGTCGAGGGTTTCAGTGTGTCCGTGCGTTGCGTTCGTTTCCCCTCCGGCGCGGCTGGCCCCGGCGGCCCGCCGGTCTACAATGAGGCGGGAGCGGGCCGTTCCATCGTGGTGTACGAGCTGACCGCCACTGCCAGCAGTGGCGCGGTGGGTTCGATGGGTTTTGTGGAGCGTAGCGTATCCGCGACAGTGAACAAATGCCGGGCAGCGGATGGAGCTGCGCCGTTGTATGAATGCTGGTGAGAAACCGGGGGTGACAATGAATTACGCGATTAAGCTATTGACGGTGGTGCTGATGTCCATATCGGGAAACCTGCATGCTGCAGTCACCGAAATGAATTCAACTGGCGGCACCAGCGCGACCAATGGCTTGCATTTCTACCTGGAAGACACCAGCAAGTTGCAGGTCAGGCGCCTCAACAATACGGGCCAGGTGTATTTGCCAACGGCAATCCCGCCCAGCACCAGTCTGGACAATGGGATTTTCCTGCGCGCCAATGGCGCCCTGTATGGGCCTTCCCATAGTGTTGGCACTGGTGGATTCAGCCCTGGCGCGATGTATGACACTTACAGCATATCTGCTGTAAGCCCGGCGAACCCGGCTATCGATGGCATCCCCCAAATAGTGGCCCAGTCACTGGGCCTGACTGCCGGGCCGCAGGTCGATATTCAGTGGCGCTATACCCGCCCCTACGACTTCATTACCCTGAGCGTGACATTGACCATACCTGCCGGGTATGCGGTTTCAGCAGCCAATCCGGTCAAGTACTACCATGTCGTCGATACTTACCTTGGCGGCAGCGATAATGGTTGCGGGGTGATGTTTGTCGACAGCAGCGGCAAACGGATCGTCGGCACCTATCCGCCTGCAACAGGTACGTCCTGTCCATCCAGCACCAGCATCCCAGCCGGGGTCAGCATTGTGGAATCGTTCCGTGAGCGCAACGGAACGTTTTCTCACTATTGCACCGACACGTGGAGCAATTTCTACGATAACAGTTCGCCCTGGAGCGCCTGCGCGCTCAAGAGCAATGTTGCGCTGTCGGACAGCGTATCCACCACTTACCGTGATACCGGCGTGGGAATCGAATATGACTTTACCGCCGCCGGAACTTATACCTTCAGTTATGATTTCGTGATTGGTTCTCCAACGGTTCCGCCGTACGACCATGTCGAGATACGGCATGACGGCAGTGGCTCCCTGTGTGCGGAAAACGTGACCGTGTTGGGCTGCCTGTCCTCGACCGTGCCCTGTCCAGCAGGGAGCGAAGTTACCGGTGCGTTGAGCGGCACTTTCACACCGTCCGGCGGCACGCCCTCGGTTATCTGGACCCCGGCCAGTTTCAACATTGCGGCAGGCCAGCTGCAAGCATCAGCCAGCTTTCTGGCCTCAGCACCGGGCGGCACGATCACATTAGGCGCGGTGGGCTTCAGCTCCAATCCGCTCAATGGCGTCAAGTGCTGGAATACGGCCACCAGTACGGCCAGCTGCACATTTGTCGTGGCGAACGCGCCGTGCGTTTCCGGTTTCGAGTGCATTGAATCCGGGGTGGCCTACAATAATCTGGCCCTGACGCCAACCGCCCGCAATCCCTTGTACACAAAGCCAACAGCAACCAATTTCAAGTTTGATGTCGTGGCGTTGCAATCCAACGGCGCGGTCGCGACTACCTATACCGCGACGCAGAACGTGACGGTCGAGCTTTTCGATGACAGCGCCTCGCCGCAGCCAGCGTGCAGCGCTTATGTCAATCCGGTCGCAAGCCAGGCGATTACTTTCGCAGCCAGTGATACAGGACGCAAAACCCTGCCCAATAATTTCAGCTTGAACAAGGCGTACCGCAAGCTCCGCTGCCGGGTTACCGACATTAACATCAGTCCCGCGGTACGGGGATGTTCTTCGGATGATTTTACCGTTAGGCCGCAGGCTTTCACCGTTATCTCGCCCAATGCCAATGCGGATGCTTCGGGAAGCAGCTCTTCCGCAACGCCAATTATTAAAGCGGGGGCAAATTTCGCGCTGGCAGCTGCCGCCGGGGTGGCGGGCTACGATGCGGCGCCCAAGGTTGACCCCACAAAGCTTGAATGGCTGAATGTGCCGTCGGGCGGACGGGCTTCGCCTGGAGCCGGGACGGTGACGGGGACCTTTCCCGTCGCCGAGCCCTCTCCTGCCCTTCCTGCGGTCGCCACCAACAGTGTGGCGACAGGCAGTGCCTTTGCCTACGACGAGGCGGGCTATTTCAGGTTCCAGGCCGGCGGGGTCTATGACGATATCTTTGCCGTGGATTCCGGCGACCGGGCCAATGGTGATTGCACCAACGATTTTTCCTCGTCCCCTGTTGGCGGGAAGTATGGCTGCAAATTCGGCAATACCGTGGCCAGCAATTATTTCGGGAGATTTGTCCCGGATCATTTCGCCACCGCTGTTACCCAGGGTTGCGCCACGGGGGGATTCAGCTATTCCGGCCAGCCATTCAGGGTCACCACGACGGCAAGGAACCTCGCCGGTGGAACCACGCTCAACTATGATGCAGATGCCCCAGGAGGAGTGAATGTTTACGCCAAGGCGGCTACCCTCTCGGCCTGGGATGCGACTGGAACAACCGCAAACCCCGGGCCCGGCACGCTGACGAACAATGCTATCGCGGCCTCGCTGTTCCGTTCGGGTGTCGCCAATACGGCCAATCCTCCAACCATGGCCTCGCCGCTCTATACTTTTACCAATATTAAGACGCTTCCAACTATCGTCAGGTTGCGTGCCACTGATGCTGAGGGTATAAGCTCGCTCAGGGCGCCACCGTTGCCGGTCACCGAAGGGACAACTGAAGTCCGCAGCGGCCGCCTTCGCCTGCAAAATGTCTATGGCTCTGAACTGCTGGATTTGCCGGTGCCGCTGGAGGCCCAGTATTGGGTGGGAAATTATTACGCAAGCAATGCAGCGGATAACTGCACCATCATTCCTGCTTCCAGCATCATCATGAACAATTATGTTAATAATCTGAGCGCTTGCGAGACGCAACTTTCCCCTATCGGTAATCTGGTTTTCTCAGGGGGCAAGCCAATCACCCCCGGCTTAACACTGACCAGGCCGGGATCGGGCAATGCAGGTAGCGTGAGTCTTGCGGTCAACATTAGCGCCGCTCCAACAGGGAAGACCTGTATTGGCGCATCTGAGTCAAACGCGACGGGCGCAAGCATTCCATGGTTCGGATCCAATCCGGCATCTCGAGCCACCTTCGGTATCTACAAAACGCCCGTCATCTACATGCGTGAGAACTACTAATTTCCACAAGGAATATAATCAATTGACAACAATGACTTATTCATTTAACTTCAAGCCGATTGTCTGATCGGCCCACTTAATGCCATTTTTCACTAAAAAAACACCGGAACCCGGCTGGATGGCCATGCAGCTCACGCCTGAAGGGGTAAGCATGGCCCACGTGCGCCGGGTAACGGACAACAAACCGCTGGTGACCTTTTGCGCCACTTCCCCGGCGAAGGCAGTGGAGGCGCCTGTTCTGGAAAAGCTGGCCAAGGCGCATCATCTCGACCGCTATAACTGTAGCTTCGTACTGAACCCCGGTGAATACCAGATGCTGGTGGTCGAGGCGCCCAATGTCCCTGCAGCCGAACTGAAAACGGCTGTGCGCTGGCGCATCAAGGACATGGTGGACTTTGCCGTGGACGATGCCACGGTGGATGTGCTCGACATCCCCTCCGACAAGAACGCACAGTCGCGCAATCGTTCGCTCTATGCAGTGGCGGCGCGTAATGAAGTGATCAGGAAGCGCATGGCTGATTTCGATGCTGCCAGGTTGCCGGTTTCCGTGATCGACATTCCCGAACTGGCGCAACGCAATATTGCCAGCCTGCTGGAAGACAAGGGGCGCGGCATGGCCTTGCTGTCCTTCAACGAGAATGGCGGCCTGCTGACTTTCACTTTCGATGGCGAACTGTATTCATCGCGCCATATTGACACACCTATTTCACAGTTAAACCAGCAAGATAGCGAGCAGCGCCAGCGCCATTTCGATCGCATCACCCTGGAACTCCAACGCTCGATGGATCACTTCGAGCGCCAGTTCAGCTTTATCACCATCAACAAGCTGGTGCTCGCGCCCTTGCCTCCGGAAGTCAATCTTGAAGCGTATCTGGAGACCAATCTGTACCTGCCGGTTTCCACCCTGAACCTGGATGAAGTTTTCGATTTCTCCACGGTTTCCGGTGCCGGGCCGGCGCAGCGGATGCAATGCTTCCTGGCATTGGGCGCTGCATTGCGCACAGAGGACACGGCGCAGTGAGCCAGCAGATCAATCTTTTCAACCCGGCCTTCCGCAAGCGGCGCGAGTGGTTTACCGCACTCATGCTTGTCCAGGCACTGGCTGTGCTGGTGCTGACCATGGCGGGCGTGTATGGCTACCAGTACCGCCAGGCGATGCTTCTCGACCAGCAAATTAAAAGCGGCGCCGCAAACCTGGCCCGGGAGCAGGCCAGGCTGGTCAAGGTGGCTGCCGAACATGCGCCGCGCCAGAAGGATGCAGCGCTGGAAAAACGGGTTGAAGAAATGGAGCAACAACTCCAGGGCGAGGAGGCGGTGCTTGAAGTGCTGCAGGGCGGCAGCCTGGGCAATACCGAGGGCTATTCCGGCTATATGCGCGCTTTTGCGCGCCAAACCGTGAATGGGCTGTGGCTCACGGAATTCGGCATCAAGGGGGCGGGAAAGGAAATGCTCCTGGGGGGGCGTGCGCTACATCCCGAACTGGTGCCGGCGTACATCCAGCGCCTCAACCGGGAAGAAGCAACCAAGGGGCGTGGTTTTGCCGCCCTGGAAATGCAGCGGCCGAAAGCGCAGCCTGCCTCTCAGGACAAACCGGCGAGGGTGCCGAATTATATTGAATTCAGGCTGCATTCCGGCACCGCTGAGGGGGCGAAGTGAAACGATACTGGGAACGCTATGCCGCGCAGCTCAATGCCCGCAATCCACGCGAACGCGCCCTGATTTTTGTCATGGCGCTGGCTGTGGCATGGAGTCTGCTCAGTGCCCTGCTGCTGGACCCGGTAGCCGCGAAAAAGAAGCGGATGGCTCTGGATGCGAATCAACAGCAGACGCAAATACAGCAATTGCAGGCCCAGATCGCTAATATTCAAGGTGGCGCCCGGATCGATCCCGATGCGCCTACCCGGATCAGGCTGGCCGCGTTGAACCAGAAACTGGAGCAAAGCCGCGTTGCCTTGCAAAGCGTGCAGCAGAGCCTGGTGCCGCCGGAGAAGATGGCGCGGCTGCTGGAGAGCGTGCTGACACAGAACCGTCATTTGAAGCTTGTATCACTCAAGACCTTGCCAGTCAGCGGCGTATTGGAGGCAGCGGCCGAGAGTGCCGCCCCCAAAACCGCTCAACCCGGTTCTGAAGAAAAGAAATCGGCGGCCCCGGCAATTTTCAAGCACGGTTTCGAGATTGTCGTATCCGGCAGTTATGCCGAACTGACGCAGTACCTCGATACCATGGAAAAACTGCCGTGGCAGATGATCTGGGGCAAGGCTGAAATGCGGGTGGAAGAATATCCCCTCGTCACTCTGACGATTACGCTGTATACCTTGAGCATGGACAAGACATGGATGGCGATATGACCGGGGTAGCCCAAAAGGCAAAACGAATGGGTGTTCATGCGCTACCGCTATTTGTTTTCTTTGCCTCTTGCCTCTTGCCTTTAAAATCGGCCCTGGCCGCCGAAATCCTGCCCGACCCCACGCGCCCGCCCGCCGAGGCGGGCCTGAGCGGAGATGCCGCGGCGGTGGCGAGCGGGCCGGTGCTGCAATCGGTCATGATCCGTCCGGGCCGCCGGGCCGCCGTGATCAGCGGCCAGCTGCTGGCTGAGGGTGAGCGTTTTGGCGACAGCAAGCTGATCAAGATAAGCGAGGGAGAGGTGATTCTCCTCGGGCCTGAAGGCCGGCAGACGCTCAAACTTTTCCCGGGAGTGGAGAAAATATTCGCCAGCCCCGCACAGGAAGAAACCCTGAAGCGTGGCAAGAGCAAGTCAAAACGCAACCCTGAACAAAAGGCATCGTAATGCGGAAAGTATATTTCGGGTTTTTAATCCTGGCCTTGTCTGGCTGCGCGTCGCAGGCAAGGCACGACGCAACGTTCAATCAAGTCAACGCGGAGTTGTCCAGGGCCAGCCAGGACAGGGCCAAGGCAGCTCAGAATGAAGCTCTGGGGGCAGCCTTGCTGCCGCCGCTTAAGCTCGAGATGCCGCGTGCGGGGGGCAAACCGCTGGAGCAGAAGTTTGACCTGGTAGTCAATAACGCGCCCGCCAGCCAGGTGTTCATGGGGATTGTGAACGGCACGCGCTATAGCATGCTGGTGCACCCCGACGTGGCCGGTTCGGTCTCGGTCAACTTGAAGGATGTTACCGTCTTCGAGGCGCTCGACGCCGTGCGTGAGATCTATGGTTACGAATACAAGGTGGACGGCACGCGCATTTACATCCAGCCGCTGGCCATGCAGACCCGCATCTACAAGGTCAATTACCTGGTTGGGCGAAGAGTCGGCGGGTCCGATACCCGGGTACATTCCGGCTCAATCACCAACACATCGCCCGTCTCGGGCACCTCCGCAACGGGCATGCCCCCTTCCACCAGCAGCGCCACCACCTCGCGGGACAGCAGCAATATATATACCTCTACGCGCAATGATTTCTGGGGCGACCTGGAGGATTCGGTGCGCACCGTGATTGGCTGCAAAATGCCGACCCGTTCGATTGGCGGGGGCGTTTCTCAACCGGGGATGGCGGCCGCGCAGCGGAATGTGGAAACCGTTTCCGGCCAGGGCGTTGAAGGCTGCCAAGGTGGCCGAAGCGTGGTCGTCAATCCGCAATCCGGGGTCGTGCTGGTGCGGGCGATGCCGGCTGAACAGCGTGATGTATCGACATTCCTGAATGCATCCCAGCTGTCCGTTGAGCGCCAGGTGATGCTGGAAGCCAAGATTCTTGAAGTCGAATTGAGTGATGGCTTCCAGGCGGGGGTGAACTGGGCTGGCATCGCCAACCTCGGCCGAACGTCGGTCGCGTTGGGCCGTTCCTCCGGTGGTTTTGTCACCAACTCCGGAAACAACACCGGGGTGCAGTTGACCACCTCGGTTTTGGGCGCCAATGGCGCGGAAGCCAATTCAACCCTGGACGGCATCAACGTCAATCCACTTTTGACCGTAGCCGGCGGTGTATTTGGCTTTGCCATTGCCAACCAGAATTTTGCCTCCCTGCTGGAGTTCTTGCAGACTCAGGGCAATGTGCAGGTGCTTTCCAGCCCGCGCATCGCGACGCTGAACAACCAGAAGGCGGTGCTCAAAGTGGGCACGGATGAATTTTTCGTGACCAATGTCAGCACCACCACGACTACCGGCACCTCGACCACGACTACGCCTTCCGTGACATTGCAGCCCTTTTTCTCGGGCATCGCGCTGGACGTGACGCCACAGATCGATGAAAACAACAACATCACCCTGCATATCCATCCTTCGGTCAGCAAGGTGACGACGGTAAACAAGTTGGTTGACCTCGGATCGGCGGGCTCGATCAACCTGCCGCTGGCATCCAGCAACATTTCCGAGACCGACAGCATCGTGCGCGCACAGGATGGCCAGATTATCGCCATTGGCGGCCTGATGAAGCAGTCAACCAATGACGACCGTTCCCAAGTGCCGGGCGCAGGCGATGTGCCGGTGCTGGGCAACCTGTTCCGCAATACCCGCCGTGCCACAGTGAAGCGTGAATTGGTGATCCTGCTCAAGCCGACGGTCATCCAGAGTGACGCCAACTGGCAGCAGGATATTCTCGACAGCCAGCGCCGCATTCAGGGCATGAACCGCACTTCCGCCGGTGAACAGGCGGAAACCTCCGCCAGCGGGGCCGGGAAATGACGGCACGCCACGCCTGACATGTATCAGGCGCATTTCGGCTTTAGCGAGCCTCCGTTTGGCATCACACCCGACACCAGTTTCTTTTTTGCTTTCTCAAGCCAGCAGGAAGCGCTCAATACCCTGCTGGTGGCGGTCCACGCCGGTGAGGGTTTCATCAAGATCACAGGTGAAGTGGGGACGGGGAAGACCCTGTTGTGCCGCAAATTCCTGGCCAGTCTGGGCAGCGATTTCGTCACCGCCTATATCCCCAATCCGTACCTGGAACCCCGCACCCTGCTGATGGCGGTGGCGGACGATCTGCACGTCGCCGTGGACGCCATGGCCGACCAGCACCATCTGCTCAAGGCATTGACGATGGGCCTTATGAATTTTGCGCGCGAAGGCAAGCGCGTGGTGTTGTGCCTGGATGAAGCCCAGGCGATGCCGCTGGAAACGCTGGAAGCCTTGCGCCTGCTCACCAACCTCGAAACCGAAAAGCGCAAGCTGTTGCAGATCGTGCTTTTCGGGCAGCCGGAACTGGACGGCAAGCTGGATCAAGCGTCGATACGCCAGCTCAAGCAACGCATCAGCTTTCATTACCGCCTGGGCGAGCTTGGCCGCGCGGAACTCGAAGCCTACGTGGCGCACCGGCTTGCCATTGCAGGATATATCGGCGAACAGCTTTTCACGCAGCGTGCGCTGCGCAAGCTTTACCGTGCCAGCGGCGGGGTGCCAAGGCTGGTCAACATCCTTGCTCACAAGGCGTTGCTGCTGGCCTATGGGCAGGGAATGAACCAGGTGGAAGCGCGGCATATCCATGCAGCCGTGGCGGACACACCCGCAGCCCGCCGCTTGGGCTGGTGGTGGCTCGTGCCTGGGCGGGTTGGCCGGAGATAAGGAAAAACAGGATGAGTCTGATCAATCAAATGCTGCAGGATCTCGAGCAGCGCAAGGCCGATGGCAACGCTACCGCAGCCCAGGTGCGTGCAGTGCCGAAGCCGGATGGGCCATCGTTAGTGCGCTGGGGCGGCTTGCTTTCAATTCTCCTGGCCTTGACCGCAGCCGGCGCCTACTGGATCTACGGCATGTCCGCGAACAACAGCAGCCAGCCAGTTCCGCTGCCGGAAGCGGCTGCGCCGAAGCCACCGGCCCGGCCGGGCCATGCGCCTTCTGTTTTGCAACTGGCGCCCGAACTGGGGTTTTTGCCGCCCGCCCTGCCTGGGGCTCTCAAAACGGAAAGATCTTCACCCGCCGTAACCCGGCCGGAAAAACCGGAGGATATTCCTCCTCTTGTGAATGAAAAACCTCAGCCTGTCGTGGAGGAAATCAAAAAGCCGGCAGTGCCGAGTGAACCGCTCCAGCCCGCAGGCATCAACAAGGAAATCCGCCAGCTCACCCCCCAGCAGCGTGCCGAGAACGCCTATCGCCAAGCATATGCAAATCTTCAGCAGGGGCGTATGGGCGAGGCGGAAGAAAACTTGCGGCAAGCGCTGCAATTCGAGCCGCGCCATGCCGCCGCCCGGCAGGCACTGGCTGCGCTGCTGGTGGAGTCGCGCCGTCTGGAACGCGCCGAACAAGTGCTGCAGCAAGGGCTGGAGTTGCAGCAAGGGAATACCGGGTACGCCACGACACTGGCGCGGGTTCAGGTGGAAAGGGGCAACGTGGCAGCAGCCCTGGCAACCTTGCAGCGCAACCCTCCGGCCAATGAAAATGCGGAATACCATGGCTTCCTGGCCGCTCTGTTGCAGCGCAGCGAGCGCCACAAGGAAGCCATCGACCATTACCTGGCCGCGCTGCGTTCCAATCCTGGTGTCGGCCCATGGCTGCTGGGTCTGGGCATTTCGCTGCAGGCGGACGGGCAAGCCGCCAAGGCGGCCGAGGCCTTCAGACACGCCCGTCAGAGTGGATCGCTGTCACCGGAATTGCAGGCTTTCGCGGAGCAGAGGCTGAAGGCTTTGCAGTGAAGCGGTCAGCGGTCAGCAAGAGCAGCGTCGGTTTGGCTGAAAGCTGACTGCTGATAGCTGATAGCTGACCGCTGATGGCTACCTCCCAACCGTTCTCGCCACGACCCATGCGCTGATTTCCGTTGCGCCCTGTTTCCGCAGGGCGATACTCAGCTCATGCAGGCTGGTGCCCGTGGTCATGACATCGTCCACAACAGCCACATGCTTTCCGCCCAGGTCAGCGGAACAGGAAAAAGCACCACGCACGCTTTTCGCCCTCTCCTTCCATGGCAAGCCGACCTGCGGCGGCGTGGCGCGGATGCGTTCGGCACCCTGGGCGAGGATGGGAAGGTCAAGCCGCCCGGCCACGGCCTTTGCCAGTTCCAGCGCCTGGTTGAACCCCCGTTCCCTCAAGCGCGCTGGATGCACCGGCATCGGGATCAGCACATCGGGACGCGACGCGGATTGCCGGGCGCGCTCGGCCAGTGCGGCACCGAGCAGGGGGACAAGTGCAAACTGGTGGCGGTATTTCAGCTCCTGAATCAGGACATCCAGCGGAAACTCATAGCGCAAGGCCGCAATCGTCCGGTCAAAAGCGGATGGGGCATGCAGGCAGTGCCCGCAGGTCAGGCCGTCCATTGTGGGTAGCGCACAGCGCGGGCAATGTGGGCCATGGTGCCACGGCAGACTGGCGCGGCACGCCGGACAAAGCGCTTCATCGTTGCCTGCAGCACCACACAGCAGGCAACGATGAGGCAGAATGGATTGCACAATATTTGTGCATCCGTTCAGAATGGATGCTCTATAATTTGACAAGTCAGCCGTAATCTCTGATTATGCGGGCCATTTTATCATTCGCGTGCGGTGTCGTATGGACCAGAAAAAAATCATCAGCGCTGATCAGCAACGTATTTCCGCCCGGATATTCAATCTCGCCAGCATGATCGCGGTACTGATACCGCCCTTGCTGATGATCTGGATCGCGGCCTCGATTTTTGCCTACGCTTCGGTTGCCCACCACCCCAATCCCAAAGTGGTTAACTACAACCGTTTTGCCGGTTATCGTTTTTACGGTGTGGCGGGCGCCATGGTGGTACTGGGCCAGCCGATTTACGGCTTGATCGGCAATTGGTATGGCCTGCTGGCAATCTGGGCCATTTTTGCAGTGGTGGTTATTCCCTGGGGCATTCGCGATCTTTTACGGGTGCAGCGGGAGAATTGGCAGGATATGGAAGTTGAGGTGAACACACATGAATAACGCAGCAGACCTGAAACACGTGGCCAAATCTCCCTGGACGGTGGCGGAAATCGAGCGCCTGTTCGCGCTGCCGTTCAACGACCTGGTCTTCCAGGCGCAGACGGTGCACCGCGCGCACTTCGATCCCAACGAAGTGCAGGTGAGCACCCTGCTTTCCATCAAGACCGGCGGCTGTTCCGAGGATTGTGGCTACTGTTCGCAATCGGCGCACCACGAGACCCCGGTCGAGCGCGAGCCGCTGATGGCGCTGGACGAGGTGATTGCCGCCGCTGCCGCCGCCAAGGAAACGGGCGCCACGCGCTTCTGCATGGGCGCCGCTTGGCGCGGGCCGAAGCAGAAGGACTTGTTGCCGGTGCTGGAAATGGTGCGCGCGGTCAAGGCGATGGGCCTCGAGACCTGCGTCACCCTGGGCATGCTCAAGGAAGAACAGGCAGCCCAGCTCAGGGATGCCGGGCTCGACTACTACAACCACAACCTCGACACCGCGCCGGAATTCTACGGCCAGGTCATCACCACCCACACCTACCAGGACCGCCTCGACACCCTGGGCCGGGTGCGCAAGGCCGGGATCAAGGTATGCAGCGGCGGCATCATCGGCATGGGCGAATCGCGCACCCAGCGCGCCGCCCTGATCGCGCAGCTGGCAAACCTGGACCCGGTGCCGGAATCGGTGCCGATCAACATGCTGGTGCAGGTCGAAGGCACGCCGCTGAAAAATGCGGAGAGCCTGGACCCGCTGGAGTTCGTACGCACCGTCGCGGTGGCGCGCATCACCATGCCCGAGAGCCTGGTGCGCCTCTCCGCCGGACGTGGGGAGATGGCGGACAGCGTGCAGGCGCTGTGCTTCCTGGCGGGCGCGAATTCCATTTTCTATGGCGAAAAACTGCTCACCACCGGCAATCCGGATACCCATTCAGACCAGGCGCTGTTCAACAAGCTGGGAATCCGCGCAATGGCGGCGTGAGCGCCATTTGATGTCATTTCCCCATTTCTCGGAAGACCTTGCACAGCGCCGCGAACAAGGCCTGCTGCGCCAGCGCCGCATTCTGGAGAGCCCGCAAGGCGCCCGAGTGCGGGTGGACGGGGCCGATCTTCTGTCCTTTTGCAGCAACGATTACCTCGGCCTCGCCAGCCACCCGGCGCTGATCCAGGCTGCCTGCGAAGGCGCAAAACTTTTTGGCGCGGGTGCAGGCGCATCCCACCTGATCACCGGCCATTCGCTTGCGCATCATCAACTGGAACAGGCCTTGGCGGCATTTACCGGCTTGCCTGCGGCGCTGCTATTCTCCTCCGGCTACATGGCCAATCTTGGCGTTATTACCGCACTCCTTGGGCGCAATGACGCGATCTTCGCCGACAAGCTGAACCACGCATCGCTGAACGATGCGGCCCTGCTATCCCGCGCCCAGTTCAAGCGTTACGCGCATCTCGACCTGGCCATGCTGGAGGGCCAGCTGGCAGCATCGAATGCACGCCGCAAGCTGGTAGCCAGCGATGCGGTGTTCAGCATGGATGGAGACATGGCGCCAGTGCCGGAACTGCTGGCCCTGTGCGAAAAGCACGATGCCTGGCTGCTGCTCGACGATGCCCACGGCTTCGGCATACTGGGAAAAAGCGGGCGCGGCATCCTCGAACATTTCGCTTCACATTTCACTTTTCACACTTCACGCGTCATCTACATGGCCACGCTGGGTAAAGCCGCCGGCGTGTCCGGCGCCTTTGTCGCAGGATCGCAGGAACTGATCGACGGGCTGGTGCAGAACGCGCGTGCCTATATTTACACTACCGCCACGCCGCCCATGCTGTCGGTGGCATTGCAGGAAAGCCTGCGCCTCATCGAGGGCGAAGGCTGGCGGCGCGAGCGGCTGGAACGGCTGATCGCCCTGTTGCGCGACAGCCTGAAACTGCAACGCTGGCGGCTCATGCCCTCGGCAACCCCGATCCAGCCGCTGCTGATCGGCTCCAGCAAGGAGGCTGTGGCGGTAAGCCAGGCTTTGCAGCAAAAAGGCATTCTGGTGCCGGCGATACGCCCCCCGACCGTACCTCAAGGAACAGCACGGCTGCGCATTTCACTGTCCGCGGCGCACCGCAGTGAAGATGTTGAGCTGCTGGCGGATGCGCTCCGACTGCTGGAGCGGCAATGAGTCTTCACGTTGAGGTTACGGGCAACGGGCCGGATCTTGCCCTGATTCATGGATGGGGCATGCACGGCGGAATTTGGGACGGAGTGCGGGGTGAACTGGCGCGCCAATTCCGGGTACATGCGCTGGATCTTCCCGGCTACGGCACAAGCGCCGCGTGCCAGCCTTACGACCTGGCGACACTGGCTCAGGTGGTGGCCGAAGCCCTGCCGCCTGGAATCAATGTCATCGGCTGGTCGCTGGGGGGGCTTGTGGCGCAACGCTGGGCGCTTGATCATCCGCAGCAGGTGCGCCGCCTGATGCTGGTGGGCTCCTCGCCCTGCTTTGTGCAACGGAGTGATTGGGAAAGCGGCATTGATCCAGTCATTCTGCAAACCTTCGCACACGATCTGGACCAGGATTATGCCGGCACGCTGCTGCGCTTCCTGTCCTTGCAGGCACGCAATGGCGAGGGCTTGCGCACAATAATGAAATATCTGCGCGCCGCCCTTTTTGCCAAGGGGCGGCCCAGCGCCGAAGTGCTGAAAGCCGGGCTGAACGTGCTGCTGGATACGGATTTACGCGGCGAGGCGGAAAATTTAAAGATGCCGCTTGCGATTATGCACGGCGAACGCGACATGCTAGCCCCGGTTGCGGCGGCCCAGTGGATGAAAACACGGATCGCGGGGGCGCGGCTGGATGTAATTCCGGGTTGCGCACACGCCCCTTTCCTGTCTCACCCCGAGATCTTTTTGCGCGTGGCAAGGGAGTTTTTTCAGTGACGGATGCTTTCCAGATAGACAAGAGCCGGGTTCGGCGTTCGTTCGAACGGGCGGCGGCAAGCTACGACCGGGTGGCGGTGCTGCAGCGCACAGTGGCTGACCGCATGGCGGAGCGGCTGCAATACATCAAGCATCAGCCGGCCACCATTCTGGATGCGGGTTGCGGGACCGGCTACGCCCGGCCCTTGCTGCAGGGGCATTATGCCGGTGCGCGGCAGATATCTCTCGACCTCGCCATCGGCATGCTCAAGATTGCGCGTGGCGTACGCCCGTGGTGGCAAAAAGTACTGCCAGCAAAATCCACCGCTGACGCTTACATCTGCGGCGACCTCGAAGCCCTGCCGCTGCAAGCGGGCAGCGTGGATCTGCTGTGGTCAAGCCTGGCGCTGCAGTGGTGCAACGACCTGGATGCGACTTTCAGCGGCATGCGCCGCGTGCTGGCGCCCAACGGCCTGCTGATGTTCAGCACTTTCGGCCCGGATACGCTGCAGGAACTGCGCCAGGCCTTCAGCCAAGTCGACGGCTACAGCCACGTCAGCCGCTTTCAGGATATGCACGATATCGGGGATGCATTGATGCGGGCGGGATTTGCCGAGCCGGTCATGGACATGGAGCATTTCACCCTGACCTACGATACGGCATCCGCCCTGATGCGCGATCTCAAGGCGCTGGGAGCGCATAACGCAACCCAGGGACGGCGCCAGGGGCTGGCGGGGAAAAACGCGTGGCAGCGCATGGAGGCAGAATACGAAAAGCTCCGCAAGGATGGCAAGCTCCCCGCCACCTACGAGGTGATCTACGGCCATGCCTGGGCGCCCAACCAATTGCCGGATGGGCGGCAGGTGGTGCAGATGCCGCCCCCCCGTCAGCGAGGAAGGCCATGACGTTCATCTCTTCGCCCCAGGGTGTTTTCGTGACCGGCACGGATACCGATGTTGGCAAGACCCTGATTTCCTGCGCGCTATTGCACGCTTGGCGCAACGCCGGAAAGACTGCGCTAGGCATGAAGCCGGTGGCCGCCGGATGCGAACAGCGGGCTATGGGCCTGATGTGCGGCGACGTGGTCGCACTGCGACGTGCTTCGAGTACGCAGGCGCCCATAGAGTGGGTCAATCCCTATGCATTTGCGCCGCCCATTGCGCCCCATATCGCAGCTGAAGAGGCTGGTGTCGCTATTGATCTGGAGCGTATCAGGGACGCTTTTCTGGCGCTGGCCGGAAGCGCTGAAATCGTGGTTGTCGAGGGCGCCGGCGGCTTCAAAGTGCCGCTGAATTCCAGCCAGGATAGCGCTGACCTGGCTCGGCAACTGGGCTTGCCCGTAGTGCTGGTGGTGGGCATGCGGCTAGGCTGCCTGAATCATGCCCTGCTCACAGCGGAAGCCATACGCACACAAGGCTTGACGCTCGCCGGCTGGGTAGCGAATCGCATCGATCCGGCAATGGCGTATTTCGAATCGAATATGGATGCGCTTCAGCTGCGTCTTGGAGCTCCGCTTTTGGGGGTAGTTGAGCACGAAGCCAGGCCGGATCCGGTCAGAGTCGCACAACGCCTGAATTTGCCCAATATTGGATAGGTGCGCCCTTGTTTCAATTCAGGATAGTGTCATCCTTTACAAATTTCTGGATTGCGTCATAATGATGCAGCCATGATACTTTCTCGCACCAGTCAATACGCCATTCAGGCGCTAATCTATATCGCTACGCAACCACGTGGCGAACCTGTGCTCAACCGTGAAATTGCCGCGCATCTGGGTGTGCCATCGGCCTATCTGGCAAAAATCATGCAAAACCTGTGCAAAGGCAATCTGCTCTATTCCTTTCGCGGCCGTCTGGGCGGCTTTTGCCTGCGCGAAAACGCAGAAAAGACCGATCTGATGCAGGTGCTGGTGCTGACTGAAGGCAATGGCTTTACCGATGATTGCGTTCTTGGCCTGAAGGTATGCAGCGACGAGACAGCATGCCCCATGCACGC
Source organism: uncultured Sulfuricella sp. (assembly GCA_964384915.1). GTDB lineage: Bacteria > Pseudomonadota > Gammaproteobacteria > Burkholderiales > Sulfuricellaceae > Sulfurimicrobium. The sequence continues at coordinate 120,615 of CAYLMA010000006.1, forward strand.
ACGCTGGAAGCCGATCAAGGAAAAGGTCGTTCACATGCTGCATGAGCAGACCCTGGAAAAATTGGCCATTGCCGTGCAGAGCGGCAAATATCGGATCACCGATCTCCCCCACGCAGTGCTTGGCGCCTAGTTTGCCATGCTCGCCGTCAGTTTCCCCCTCAAGAGAGTCAAGATTGGCAAGGCTGCGCCACAGTCATGCGCCCCTATTGCCTGCGCGGACTGCGGGATATACAACCTGTGTTTTGCCGTAGGCGGAGACACAGACCTCAGCGTCCTTAATACCCTGGTGAAAAACCGCCGCACCTACAAGCGCGGCGAACCCATTTTTTCTGTAGGCGAGCCCTTTCGGGCAGTATTCGCAATTCGTAGCGGGTCTGTGAAAACCTCAGTATTGACTGATGATGGGCGAGTCCAGGTAACAGGCTTTCATATTTCCGGAGAGCTGATGGGCCTTAACTCTCTTGTCGCCAATCGCTATAACAGTGAGGCACGCGCTCTGGAAACCACAAGCGTATGCGAAGTTCCGTTCGAGCGCTATGAAGAACTGGTGGCACAGGTGCCGGGACTTCAGCAACAGATGCTCAAAATCATGAGCCAGGAAATTAACCATCACCAGGAAATGATGTTGCTCCTGGGCAAAAAAAGAGCTGAAGAGCGGCTTGCCAGCTTTCTTGTCAATCTATCCCTGCGCCTTAAACACCATAGCCAACCAGCGGAAGAACTCAAGCTCAGCATGTCGCGCAGCGATATCGGGAATTACCTGGGCTTGGCAGAAGAGACCGTGTGCCGTGTAATTACACGTTTTGAGGAGGAATCCTTGATCGCCACCCAGCGACGCATCGTACGTCTAATCCAGCCGGACCGGCTGCTGGAGATTTCAAGAGGCGGCCCCGCCGCCACGAAGTAAAGGCTCAAACCGCGCCTTCAGGATACCCTTTTGCGCGACAAGCTAAAAATATCCCAGTAAAGTTGACATTGGTCAGTGTTTTCTTGGGCGTTTCCGGCTATATTGGCGGCCGGTTTACGTCCAGTATGCAATGTGATTGGCGCGTCAGTTTCAACAATTACAATCACTGAAAGATGTCGAGGCCAGGCGAGACTTAACGCTTGGCCTTTGTCTTACCAGCCGGGTGATTTGCCAGGCTGTAAGGTCGACGCGCCACACTGGTGATGGTGTGGCTCGCTTCAAAACAAAAGGAGAAGGTTATGGCGGCAGTTGGCGTCGCGGGTACCGAACAATATAACTTTGATATTGTTCGGAAATTTACGATTATGGCCTTGGTATGGGGCGCGGTCGGCATGCTTGTGGGCGTGTATATCGCCTCCGAACTGGCGTGGCCTTTCCTCAACTTTGATTCGCCCTATATCACGTTTGGCCGCCTGCGCCCGGTACATACCGGCGCCGTGATTTTCGGCTTTGGCGGCAGCGCTCTGTTTGCCACTTCATATTATGTCGTGCAGCGCACCTGCCAGACACGCCTCTTCGGCGACGGCATGGCAAGTTTCACTTTCTGGGGTTGGCAAGCCATTATCGTGCTGGCCGCGATCAGCTATGTGCTGGGTTACAGCCAGGGCCGCGAGTATGCGGAAATGGAATGGCCCATCGATCTGCTGATCGAAGTGGTATGGGTAACCTACCTGATCGTCTTCGTGGGTACCATCATGAGACGCAAGCAGCCGCACATCTACGTGGCCAACTGGTTCTACCTGTCCTTCATTCTGGCAACGGCCCTGCTGCATACCTTCAACAACCTGTCGGTGCCGGTAAGCCTGTTCACCCTCAAGTCCTACAGCCTGTTCGCTGGCACACAGGATGCGATGACCCAGTGGTGGTACGGCCATAACGCGGTTGGCTTCTTCCTGACCGCCGCCTTCCTCGGCATGATGTACTACTTCGTGCCCAAGCAGGCCGGCCGTCCGATCTATTCCTACCGCCTGTCCATCGTGCACTTCTGGGCGCTGTCCTTCCTCTATATGTGGGTGGGCGCGCACCACCTGCACTGGACCGCGCTGCCGGACTGGACCTCCACCCTGGCCGCGACCTTCTCCATCATGCTGCTGCTGCCTTCCTGGGGCGGCATGATCAACGGCATCATGACTTTGTCCGGCGCATGGGACAAGCTGCGGACCGACCCCATCATGCGCTTCATGATCGTGGCGCTGTCGTTCTACGGCATGTCCACCTTCGAAGGCCCGATGATGTCGCTGAAGGACGTTAATGCCCTGTCCCACTATACCGACTGGACCGTGGGCCACGTGCATTCCGGCGCTCTGGGCTGGGTGGCGATGATTTCCTTTGGCTCGCTCTATCATCTTATCCCCAAGCTGTGGGACACCAAGATGTACAGCGAAAAGCTCATCAATATCCATTTCTGGCTGGCGACCATCGGTACCCTGCTGTACATCACTGCGATGTGGATCTCGGGCATCATGCAGGGTCTGATGTGGCGTGCATTCGATGACTTCGGCAACCTGCAGTATTCCTTTGCCGAGTCCGTTGCAGCGATGCACCCCTTCTACGCGATGCGTGCGATTGGCGGCATGTTCTTCCTGACCGGCATGTTGCTGATGGTGTTCAATACTTACATGACCATTCGTCAGAGCAACAGCCAGGGCTCCAGGCTGGAAGTGAACCCAGCCAAGGCGGCTGCATAGTAATAATGTCGGAAGCCCTCACTCCCGCCCTCTCCCGCCAGCGGCAGAGGGTGACGAGGGGACGCTTTGCGTGATTGTTTATAGTGAGAAATAAAATGTTCAATTTCAAACATGAATGGATTGAAAAAAACATCGGCCTGATGCTGATCGCAACCATGATCGCCATCAGTATCGGCGGCCTGGTCGAGATCGCACCGCTGTTTTTCATCAAGGAAACCGTGGAAAAGGTCGACGGCGTGCGCCCCTACACCCCCCTGGAATCGCGTGGGCGCGATATTTACGTGCGAGAGGGCTGCTATTTGTGCCACTCCCAGATGATCCGCCCGTTCCGTGACGAGGCGCTGCGCTACGGCCACTACTCTCTGGCAGCCGAATCCAAGTATGACCATCCGTTCCAATGGGGTTCCAAGCGCACCGGGCCGGACTTGGCCCGTGTCGGCAATAAATATTCAAACGACTGGCACGTGCAGCACCTGGTCGACCCAAAATCCATGGTCCCGCCTTCCGTGATGCCGCGCTACCCTTGGTTGCTGACTACGGCGCTGGATTACTCCGATGTGGCCGAGCGGCTTAAGGCACTACGCCAAGTAGGCGTTCCCTACTCCCTGACTCAGGGCGAGTACGACAGAAACGTAAAAGACTTTGGCGCCGATGTCGCCAAAACGCTGCATATTCCGGACGCACAAAAGAACCTGATAGCCCAGGCTCAGTCTGGTAATTTTGACGGCGATCGAAGCAATGTTAGCGAGATGGATGCGTTGGTAGCTTACTTGCAGGTGCTGGGCACCATGGTGGACTTCAGCAAGTACGATAATGACGAATTCGTCAAATTCCGCTAATTAGGATGGCTAGATGGAATGGTTACACTGGTTCTCCAAGGATGAAAATACCAAGCCGCTTGCGCTGCTGATATTTTTCATTACCTTCTGCCTGATCTTGGTTTATGTATTTGGCAGCAAGAAACGCGGCGAACGCTTGGAATCCCACAAGGACATACCATTCCTCGATGAGGATTCGGATACAAAGGAAGTTAAATAATGAGTCAGCAAAAACCGCAAACCGTACAAACGACCGGCCACGTCTGGGATGAGGATTTGCAGGAATATAACAACCCATTGCCGTCCTGGTGGCTAATAGGCTTCTATGTCACAGTGGTAATGTCCCTCATCTACTGGATGATTTACCCAGCTTGGCCAGTGGGCAAGCATTTCACCACCGGCTTCAGCACGGTGACTTACATCAACGACAAGGGCGCGGAGAAATCATGGCACTGGAATACCCGCGCTCAACTGATGAAGGACATGAACGAAGCGGAGAAGGCGCAAAAACCCTACTTCGACAAGGTTACGGCCACACCCTTCGAACAGATCGCCAAGGATCCCGAATTGACCAGCTTCATCAATTCTGCGGGGAAAGCCATATTTTCTGACAACTGTGCGCCCTGTCACCAGTCCGGTGGTCAAGGCAAGGTAGGCTATTTTGCCAACCTGACCGATGATGACTGGCTCTACGGCGGCACGCACCAGCAGATCCAGGAATCCATTGCCAAGGGTAGACATGGCTACATGCCGGCCTTCAAGGAAGTGCTGAACAACGAGCAACTGGATAATCTGGCTAATTATGTCGCTTCACTTTCCGGTGAAAAGGCGGATGCCGCCAAGATTAAGGCCGGTGACGCACTGTTCCATGGCGACGCCGCGGCCTGCTACTACTGCCATGACAACAGCGGCAAGGGACGTCAAGTCATCGGCTCCGCCAACCTGACCGACAAGATCTGGCTATGGGCCGACGTACCCGCCCAGGACAGTACCGAGAAAAAAATCGAGGCCATCAGGCTGGTAATCGCCAACGGCCTGAACCGTGGCGTAATGCCTGCCTGGGAGACTCGCCTCAAGCCTGAGCAGATCAAACTCTTATCGGTTTATGTGCACGGCCTGGGTGGCGGCACCAAGTAAATCAAGTACCAGGATACCCTGATACAATATGGGCCCGCCAAGTGCGGGCCCTTGTCTTTTCAGGAAAGTGGACGTGGCAAACCAGGAAACATCTCAGCTTTACCAGAAACGCATCCCCATATTTACCCGTTCGGTAAAGGGCAAGTTCCGCACTTTCAAATGGGCCACGATGGCGCTGGCTTACGGCGTTTACTTCCTGCTCCCGTGGCTCCCGTGGCAGCGTGGTCACGAAGCCCCATCGCAAAGCGTGTTGTTCGATTTGCCGGGACGAAAGTTCTATCTTTTTGATCTGGTCGTTTATCCGCAGGATATTTTCTGGCTTTCGCTGTTGCTCTTCATCGCCGGCGCGCTGCTGTTCTTCGCTACCGGACTGATAGGGCGTGCCTTCTGCGGGTATTATTGCTTCCAGACCCTGTGGACCGACGCGTTCATCGCCATCGAAAAACTGGTTCAGGGTGAGAGACCCGCCCGCCAGCGCCTTTACAAGCAACCCTGGAACGGCGAAAAAATCCTCAAGATATCCCTCACGCACGCATTATGGCTGCTACTTGCTTTCTGGACCGCCTTCACTTTTATTTTGTATTTTTCGTATGCGCCGGAACTAGTCGGACGGTTCATGAGCGGGAAAGCGCCGAGCGTTGCCTACTTTTCGGTTCTGATTCTCACCGCCACCACCTATGTGGCCGCTGGCTGGGCACGCGAGCAGGTATGCCTCTACATGTGCCCATACGCGCGCTTTCAAGGTGTCATGTACGACCCGGAAACCCTGGCAGTTGCCTACGACAGCCGCCGAGGAGAGGGCGAAGCCGGCCGTGCAATACCACGAGCAGGCATGAGAACGCAGGAAGAACGCAAGGCAAAGGGCCATGGCGACTGCATCGACTGCAAACTGTGCATCCAGGTTTGCCCTACCGGAATTGATATTCGCAAAGGCTTGCAATACCAGTGCATCGCATGCGGATTGTGCATCGACGCCTGCAACAACATGATGGACTCCATGGGCTATCCCCGCGGACTCATTCGCTACGATTCAGAGGCAAATCTAGCCTTGCCCGTGCCCGCCAAGCCCAGACTCCACTGGAAAAGCCCCAAGATTATCGGCTGGGGAATTGCACTGCTTGTCATGACTGCGTGGCTGATCAACAGCATTGGCCATCGCAGTAATCTTGACGCTGCAGTGCAACAAATACGTCAACCACTGTTCATAACGCTTTCTGATGGAAAGATACGCAACCGTTACCAGGTTCGCATTACCAACAAATCAGTTGAAGATGAAACTTATGTGATTAGTTCTCGCGGTTTGCCCGAGCAGGCGTTGGAGATGGGGAATTTCAGCGAAGTGAATGTGCATGCCGGCAAGAGCCTGATCATCCAGGCGGGGGTATCGCTGCCGCCGCAACTGGCGGAAAGCACCCATAATTTTCAATTTGTGGTGACCCCCAAAACCAAACCAGACCAGGCATTGCAGCTGGAAACACGATTCGATTATAAACACGAATGAGAGAAGTATGTTTCAGACCCTTTTTGGCGGCGCATTACTGATTATTGCCCTGTATTACCTGCTGCGCGCGTTTGGCGTCAGTAACTACTGGCGTAGCGTGATCAGCGGTACTTTTTCCGTGACGGCCTATCTTGCGATTAGCGTGATGAAATGGCCCGGTGGCGATGTCGTTTCCATGCATATGGCGGTATTTCTTTCCACCGCTACGGTGCTCGCGCTGATCGGCGCACGCCAACCCGGGGTGGCAAAACGCCTGCACTGGGGACCAAAATTGATTATCGGTTTCTTTCTGCTGCTGTTTGTCATTGACGGTGGATTGCTGATGATCTCCGGCCAGGGCGTGCCTCCGTCTGTGGCAAAATGGCTGTTGCCGCCCGCAAAGAACTCCATCAAACCGCCTCATACGGCTTTTTCAGGCGTGGTTCCGCACGGCGAGGAATCTGCCAAGACAATCAACCAGTTCATGAAAAACGCTGAGAAGCAGCGCAGGCTGGGCTGGGAGGTCCATATTCTGGGATTGGACGGCCTCAGGCTACAAACTCACCCCACCACCGTCTCAGTGACTGCGCATGAAGCACATGCAGAGCCACTACAGGGCGCCATAGTCAAGCTTATCGTCACCCGTCCGGGACTGGCGCAGCCTGAGGTGCAGACCACTTTAGTGGAAACGGATCCCGGCGTTTACCGCGGACAGGTAACCATGGCTCTGCCCGGCATGTGGGTAGCGGCAGTTCAGTTGCAACGCGGAGACGACCTCTTCGAAATGCAGCAAAACATTGAAGTGTCAACAGCAAAATGAGCGGTGATGCAGCATGCTTCCACTGCGGCCTGCCCGTGCCGGAAGGAGCCGTGTTTCCTCTGGAAATCGAAGGGGCCGAGCGGGCCATGTGCTGCCGAGGCTGCCAGGCGGTAGCTCAGGCGATTGTCGAAAACGGCTTGCAGGAATATTACCGCCACCGCACTGCGATGCCAACGACCGGGCAGGAGCTCATCCCTTCCGAGCTGTCCAAACTCGCCCTCTACGACCATCCCGAGATTCAGAAAAGCTTTGTTATCGAGAATGACCCGCACATCAAGCAGGCATCGCTGATACTCGAGGGCATTACCTGCGCAGCCTGCGTCTGGCTCAATGAGCGGCATCTACAGCAATTGCCGGGCGTCAAGGCAGTTCAAGTGAATTACGGCAACCACCGCGCCCGCATCAGCTGGGATGAGCGGGAAATTCAGCTATCCAGGATACTCAAGGAAATCCAGCTGCTAGGCTACAATGCCCATCCCTATAACGCACTGCAGCAGGAAGAACTGCGGCGCAAGGGCCGCAGCCGTGATATTAGGCGCATCGCGGTCACCGGACTTTCTGCCGCCCAGGTCATGATGCTGGCCGTGGCGCTGTACGCAGGAGCCGCTTTGGGCATGGATCAGAGCACTGCGCAACTTCTGCGATATGTCAGTCTGGCCCTCACGCTACCGGTTTTCCTTTATACCGCCGTGCCTTTTTATGTCAGCGCCTGGCGGGCAATGAAAGCCCGGCACCTCAACATGGATGTCCCGGTAAGCCTGGCGATCGTCACCGCCTTTGTCGGCAGCTTGTGGGTCACTCTGCTCGGCGAAGGCGTCGTCTACTACGACGCCATTACCATGTTCACCCTGTTCCTGCTTTCCACCCGCTTCCTGGAACGCAATGCGCGTGAAAAATCCGTTGAAGCCACCGAGAATCTCCTGAAACTGGTTCCCGCCATGTCGTTGCGCCTAAGAAATGGCATGCAGGAGGCGGTAGCCGTGCTGGATCTGGTGACGGGCGACATTATTCTGGTCAAACCAGGGGAGGCCATCGCCGCCGATGGCGAAGTCGTCGCAGGCATCAGCAGCGTGGACGAGGCTTTGCTTACCGGAGAAAGTCACGCCGTTCCAAAGGAAATCGGCGATCCTGTCATCGCCGGCAGCATCAATCTCGAAGGGCCGCTTGAAGTGCGCGTTACAGGGACCGGCGAAAACACGGTTCTGGCCGGGATCGTGCGCCTACTAGACCGGGCAGTGGCGGAAAAACCGCGCCTGGCAAAACTTGCGGACCAGGTAGCGGTCCGCTTTACCTATGTGCTGCTGGCACTGACCCTGATTGTCGCGCTTGCTTGGTGGTGGCACGAACCCGGCATGGTGCTGGAGATCGTATTGGCAGTACTGGTCGTCACCTGCCCATGCGCGCTTTCCATCGCGGCGCCGGCAGCCTTCGCAGCGGCCGGCTCGCATCTGCTCAAGCAGGGCATTCTTCTGACCCGCGGGCACGCGCTGGAAACCCTGGCCAAGGTCACTCATGTCGTCTTCGACAAAACCGGCACCCTGACCTTCGGCAAACCAAAACTGCACCAGGTTCTGCCATTCGGCGAATTGGACCCGCACTCCTGCTTGCGCCTGGCCGCCAGCCTGGAACAAGCCTCCGAACATCCTTTGGCGCAAAGTTTTCTGGATCGGATATCCAAAAATGACTTGCACCCGGTAGCAGAAGCGCAGAATTTTCCGGGCAAAGGAGTAAGGGGCCTGATAGGCGGGCGCCGCTACACCCTGGGCAACCGCATGCTTTCCCCCCTGACGCAGGCACAGGCGGAGCCTTCACTGGATGTTGCGCCTGGAGCTACCGTGGTCTGGCTATGCGATGACAACCAGGTACTTGCAGCGTTTGAGCTCTCGGATGAATTGCGCCCTGACGCAATAGCATTGATGGAAAAACTCAGGGAACAGGGCTTGGGCATAACCATCCTAAGCGGCGATTCGAACGCTGCGGTGCACTATTTTGCCGACCGGCTTGGAATCACGGATTGCCGCGGCGCACTCCACCCGGAAGACAAACTGTCGGCGCTGAAAGCACTGCAAGCCGAAGGCGCTGTAGTGGCGATGGTCGGCGATGGCGTCAACGACGCGCCGGTGCTGGCGGGAGCAGATGTCTCGCTGGCCATGGGCGGCGGTACTCAGGTTGCCCGCGCCAGCAGCGACATCGTACTGCTGTCGGAAAAGATGCTTGATATCTCGCGCGCCCTGCGAGCAGGGCAGGCAACGCTGATCGTGATGCGCCAGAATTTCGCCTGGGCGGCGGGTTATAATTTTCTTGCCCTGCCATTTGCCGCAATGGGTTATATTCCTCCCTGGCTCGCTGCCCTAGGCATGTCGGTCAGTTCGTTGATTGTAGTGTTGAATGCGCTGCGTTTGCGGCAAGTTTGAGGAATGAAATCGCATGAATTCCATCCTGATATTTTTGCTTATCCTGGCTGCGTTCATGGTCATCGTGGCCGGAATTGGCGTTTTCTGGGCCATCCGGAGCGGACAGTTCGAAGACATGGAAGGCCCAGCTCAGCGCATCCTTATGGACGATGATGATCCAAGGATTCCGCGCAGAAGATTGAGAGAAGACGAAAAATAAATTAGAATACGCAACAGATAATTCGGAGCAATTGCAATGGCAAACCTTTTTACTAAAGAAAACCTCCCTATGACCGTAGTGATCGCCCTGATCACATGGTCCTGGATCAGCTTTCTGTCTGTCGTTCTGGCCTGATTCGGAACAATAGGACAACAAAAAAGGCGCTGTTACTACACAGCGCCTTTTTTATTCGGCGGCAAATGCCGCCCGAGATCTGAATCAACTTTCCCCGATCAGCACTTTCATCTTCTGCATCGCTTTCTGTTCGATCTGACGGATACGCTCGGCGGATACACCATATTCCGCCGCCAGTTCATGCAGGGTTGCGCCGCCATCCTCCTGCAGCCAGCGCGCCTCGATAATCCGGCGGCTACGGTCGTCAAGGCTCGATAGCGCGGCACTCAGGCCTTCGCTATGGCGCCGCGCAGTGTCTTCATGCTCCAGCTTGGCTGCGGGTTCTGCGTTGGGATCGACCAGGTAGGAAATCGGGCTGAAACTGTCTTCTTCGTCCGAATTGTTGCCTTCCAGGTTGATATCCTTGCCGGTGAGACGGGTTTCCATCTCGACCACTTCTTCCGGCTTAACGCCCAACTGCCGCGCCATGGTCTGTACTTCGTCGTGATTCAGCGTACCCAGGCTCTGCTTCAGGCTGCGCAGATTGAAGAACAGTTTGCGCTGTGCCTTGGTGGTGGCAATCTTGACCAGGCGCCAGTTGCGTAGGATGAACTCGTGGATTTCGGCCTTGATCCAGTGTACGGCAAAGGAAACCAGGCGCACGCCGCGATCCGGGTCAAAGCGCTTGACGGCCTTCATCAGGCCGATATTGCCTTCCTGGATCAGGTCCGCCTGCGGCAGGCCATAGCCGAGATAGCCGCGGGCGATGCTGACGACCACGCGAAGATGCGACATCACCAGCATGCGAGCCGCCTCGACATCGTTGTCGTGCTTCAGGCGCATGGCGTAGTCGTGCTCCTCTTCAGGCGTCAGCAGAGGCAGCGCCTTGATGGACTGGATATAGCTTTCCAGGCTGCCCACTGCGCTTGGAATGGGAAAAGTAAGAGCATTAGTCATAAATTGAATCCTCCTTGCAGGAATATCTTAGCACTCGATCCATGAGAGTGATAGTACAGTAAATCGTTCAAGTATTAAAGCAGTATTCCACCCTATTAATCTCTTTACAGTATCCACGGGAAAAATTCGGTATTAGAAATTCAACCTTCAACCTGCCAAAACCCTGTGGCGGACATGGATCGTTCATTCACTCCGGTCATGTCACCCTGAGTTCCTTGCTGTCCCCACCTTAAGATTGCCTTAAGGATCTACTGGCATGATGAATGCCAGATGGATGGGGATGATTGGCCGCCAATACGCGGAAGGTCGCGCTGGCTGCCGGCAAGATGGCGGCGGGCACGGCTATATCGGCTTTTTTGATCCATTTGCCGGTAATGCCACATGTTTAACGATGGGAATTAAACTTTGGAGGAGGTTATATGTTTGAAAAGCATACGTCGAAATTACTGGCTACCCTCGGACTGCTCGTCATCATTTCTTCGATGAGCGCTTGCGCCGTCGACACACCGGATCAAAAAAATCAGCACCATCAAGCTGGAGCGCAGGCCACGCTTTCACTCGACAATGGAAAAAAATGGCTGACGGATAAGCCGTTGCGCGAAGGCATGGAAAATATCCGCGTCGCGTTGGTTCTGTCCTTGCAAGAAATTCGTGAGAACAAGTTTTCAGATGGCAGCTATGGAAAGCTGTCTCACAAAATCCATGACGAAATGAACCATATCTCCGACGACTGCAAGCTCGGTCCCAAGGCGAAGGCGCAGCTGCATCTGATTCTTGCAGAAATTCATGAAGGCACTGAGTCGATAGAGGGAAAATCCGCAAAGGCGAGCCGTCAGGATGGCGTGGAAAAGGTATTGGACGCACTTGAGAACTATAATGCCTATTTCGATCATGCCGGCTGGCGGCCGATCAAGCGTTGAACGTTGAGAGCTGGTCAACCTGGGTTTTCCTGTTCTTATTGATATGGAACGAATTATCCGTGAATGTAGGTCGGGCTTCAGCCCGACATG
>CAYLMA010000007.1:0-131009 GCA_964384915.1 uncultured Sulfuricella sp.
AATTCGGCTTCGCCACCGCGCCGCTGGTGGTGGAAGGCTGCATCATGATGCGCAAATGCCACCTCAACACCTGCCCGGTGGGCGTGGCGACCCAGGATCCCGTGCTGCGCAGGAAATTCACCGGCCAGCCCGAGCATGTGGTGAACTACTTCTTTTTCGTCGCCGAAGAAGCGCGCGAGCTCATGGCGCAGATGGGCATCCGCAAGTTCGATGAGCTGATCGGCCGCAGCGACCTGCTCGACATGAAACATGGCATCGCACACTGGAAAGCACGCGGGCTGGATTTCTCCAAAATATTCCATCAGCCCGCCATGCCGGCCAGCGTGGCGCGCCTTCACGCCGAGGCACAGGACCACGGCCTGGACAAGGCGCTGGACCACCAGCTTATCGCCCAGGCCAAGGCCGCCCTGGAAAACCAGCAGGCGGTGGTAATCAACAGCACCATCGGCAACGTCAACCGCACCGCCGGCACCATGCTGTCGCACGAAGTGGCCAAGCGCTACGGCCAGGCCGGCCTGCCGGACGACACCATCACGGTGAAACTGAGCGGCACGGCGGGGCAGAGCTTCGGCGCCTTCCTCGCCCACGGCGTCACCTTCGAGCTGACCGGCGAGGGCAACGACTATGTCGGCAAGGGCCTGTGCGGCGGCCGCATCGTGGTGATGCCGCCCGCGGATTGCCCGATCGTAGCTGAAGACAACATCATCGTCGGCAACACCGTGCTGTACGGCGCCACCAGCGGCGAATGCTATTTCCGCGGCGTGGCGGGCGAACGCTTCGCGGTGCGCAATTCCGGCGCAATCGCGGTGGTGGAAGGCCTGGGCGACCACGGCTGCGAATACATGACCGGCGGCATGGTGATCGTGCTGGGCCAGACCGGCCGCAACTTCGCTGCGGGCATGTCGGGCGGCGTGGCTTACGTGCTCGACGAGGACGGCAGCTTCGAGCGCCGCTGCAACATGTCCATGGTGCAACTGGAGCCGATCCCGGAAGAAGCCGCCGCCAGCGAAACCGGTGACGTGGGGGCGCATGGCCGGGTGCACTTCAATCACCTGGGCAAGGCCGACGCAGCGGCGCTGCGCGGGAAAATCGAGAAACATCTGCGCTACACCGGCAGCGCGCGCGCACAGGAAATCTTGGACAACTGGGCCAGCTATCTGCCAAAGTTCGTCAAGGTCATGCCCACCGAATATCGCCGCGCCCTGCAGGAAATCGCGGCGCAGCAAGCCAAGGCAAAGGAGGTTGCATAAATGGGCAAGCCTACCGGATTCATGGAATTGCGCCGCCAGGATGAGGCGAGCCTTCCAGTCGCGGAACGGGTACAAAACTACCGCGAATTCGTGCAGCACCTGACTGACGAACAGGCCGCCATCCAGGGCGCCCGCTGCATGGACTGCGGCGTCCCCTTCTGCACCAGCGGCTGCCCGGTCAACAACATCATTCCGGACTGGAATGACCTGGTGTACCGAGGAAACTGGAAGCAGGCGCTGGACGTGCTGCACTCCACCAACAATTTCCCCGAGTTCACAGGCCGCGTCTGCCCCGCACCGTGCGAGGCCGCGTGCACGCTGAACATCAACAATGATGCGGTGGGCATCAAGTCGATCGAGCACGCAATCATCGACAAGGGCTGGGAGCAGGGCTGGGTCGTGCCGCAGCCGGCAGCGAAAAAAACCGGCAAGAAAGTCGCCATCGTCGGCTCCGGCCCCGCCGGACTGGCCTGCGCGCAGCAACTGGCACGTGCCGGGCATGGCGTGGTGGTGTTCGAAAAGAACGACCGCATCGGCGGACTGCTGCGCTACGGCATCCCCGATTTCAAATTCGAGAAAGCGCACATCGACCGCCGCATCGAGCAGATGCGCGCCGAGGGCGTTGAATTCCGCGTCAGCCAGCAGGTCGGCGAACAGGTGCCCGCGCAGCAGCTCAAGGACGGGTACGATGCCGTGGTGCTGAGCGGCGGCGCCGAGCAGCCGCGCGATCTGCCGGTGCCGGGACGCGAGCTGTCGGGCGTGCATTTCGCCATGGACTTCCTGCGCCAGCAGAACAAGGTGGTTGCCGGCGACACGCTGCCGCAGCAACTTCTGGCCAGCGGCAAGCATGTGGTGGTGATCGGCGGCGGCGATACCGGTTCCGACTGCGTGGGGACATCCATCCGCCAGGGCGCGCTCTCGGTGACCCAGATCGAAGTGATGCCGCGCCCCGCCGAGCAGGAAGACAAGGCGCTGACCTGGCCCAACTGGCCGCTCAAGATGCGCACTTCCAGTTCGCAGGAAGAAGGCTGCACGCGCGACTGGTCCGTCACCACCAAGGCATTCCTCGGCGCCAATGGCAAGGTCGAAAAACTGAGTTGTGTGCGCGTGGAATGGAACGCCGGCAAGATGATCGAGATCCCTGGCAGCGAATTCGAGCTGCGCGCCGACCTGGTGCTGCTGGCGATGGGCTTTGTCAGCCCGGTGCAAAAGGTGTTGGATGCATTCGGCGTGGAAAAAGACGCTCGCGGCAACGCCAAGGCAGCAACGGACGGAGCAGGCTGCTACAAAACCTCGCTGGACAAGGTATTCGCCGCCGGCGATATGCGCCGCGGCCAGTCGCTGGTGGTGTGGGCCATACGCGAAGGGCGGCAGGCTGCGCGTGCCGTCGATGAATATCTGATGGGGTTTTCCGATTTACCCAGGTAATTCACCTCCTCGCCCCGCTTGCGGGCGACGGCTTGGGGACTAAAAAGGGTTATAAGATGCACAGCAAACTGAAAAACGATACCTTCCTGCGCGCCCTGCTGCGCCAGCCCACCGAATATACCCCGATCTGGATGATGCGCCAGGCCGGCCGCTACCTGCCGGAGTACAACAAGACGCGCGAACGCGCCGGCGACTTCATGTCGCTGTGCAAGAGCCCCGACCTGGCCACCGAAGTGACGCTGCAACCGCTGGCGCGCTTCCCCCTCGATGCCGCGATCCTTTTTTCCGACATTCTCACCATCCCCGACGCCATGGGCCTGGGACTGTATTTTTCCCAGGGCGAAGGCCCGAAATTCGAGCGCCCGTTGCGCGACGAGTGGGAGATCCGCGACCTGACCGTACCCGATCCCAATGTCCACCTGCGTTATGTCATGGACGCCGTCAGCCAGATCCGCTCGGCACTGGATGGCTCCGTTCCCCTGATCGGCTTCTCCGGCAGCCCCTGGACGCTGGCTTGCTACATGGTGGAAGGCGGCAGCAGCAGCGACTTCACCCTGATCAAAACCATGCTCTACAGCCGTCCCGACCTGCTGCACCGCATTCTTGACATCAACGCACAGGCGGTCACCGCCTACCTCAACGCCCAGATCGAGGCCGGCGCCCAAGCGGTGATGATATTCGACTCCTGGGGCGGCGCGCTCAGCCACGCGGCCTACCATGAGTTTTCGCTGGCTTACATGGAAAAAATCGTCAGCGGCCTGACGCGCGAAAAAGATGGCGTCAAGATTCCCGCCATCGTATTCACCAAGGGTGGCGGCCTCTGGCTGGAAAGCATCGCCAACATCGGCTGCGATGCGGTTGGCCTGGACTGGCCGATCGATATCGGCGAAGCGCGCCGCCGCGTGGGCGGCAAAGTGGCGTTACAGGGCAATATCGACCCGACCGTGCTGTTCTCCAACCCGGAAGTAATTCGCGCTGAAACAGGCAAGATTCTGGCTTCCTACGGCAAGGGCTCCGGCCACGTCTTCAACCTCGGCCACGGCATTTCCCAGTTCACCCCGCCAGAGAATGCAGCCGCCCTGGTCGAAGCGGTGCATGAACTAAGCCGCCCATACCATAATTAAGCGCGCACGGGGCTGAATTTGCGATGATTTATGCACAGTTCCGATAAAGTTCCAGGCGTCAATAGAAACAATCCCAAAATAACCTGGGTTTTTCATAAGCAATTGTTTCTATTAACATTAGAACTAATGCCCAAGGACTGCCCTTAAGCAAAAAGTTCTTTCCTGCCAAGCAATTATTCCACTTGGCAGCGCTTTACTCACAGAGTTATCCACAGATTCTGTGAGTAACTTGGATTCCCCAAGCATGACAGATAGTTACGCTGAAAAGATAAAGACATCCTTAACTCTATTGCTAGAGCATAAATGCAAGCCATTCGTTTATGCCTCGACCGCAAATGGGCAATATCCTTTCTTCCTGGCCTGCTTCTCGTCTTTGGGCCTCGGCAGCCTGAACACTTAGCAAGGTTTAAACTGGCGCGCTCATGGACCGGATTCTAAAGATTGCGCTCGATGTTCCTCTCGACACCCTTTTTGACTACAGGGCTGAAGGCGTCGATGCGGAGGATGTCGGCCGGCGGGTATTGGTTACCTTCGGGCGCAGGAAAATGATTGGCCTGATTACGGCACTGGCAAGCCACTCGGATCTTCCTGCCGCAAACATCAAGCCGGTATTGACAGTATTCCGTGATACGCCGGCACTCACGCCGGACATCCTCAGGCTGTTGAAATTTTGCGCTGATTATTATCATCATCCGCTGGGTGAGGTGATTTTCACCGCCCTGCCGCAGCGGCTACGCTCCGACCAGCCAAGCTCGCTTTTCTGCCAGATCAGCTACGTTCTCAACGCAGCTGCGCCACAACTGGATGACGTGCCCGCGCGCGCCCTTGTGAAGCGCAAGTTGCTGGCCAAGATGGCCCAGGGACCGGCCACCGCCCGCGAAACCCTCCTTGCCCTCTCGCCCGGCGCGGGCAAGCATCTCAAGGAAATGCTCGCAGCGGGCTGGATCACGCAGCAGCAGGATGCCCGCCCCAGAGCTCTTATTCCTGCCGCATCTGGCGCACCTCCCGAACTGCCCACGCTCAACCCGGAACAGGCCGCCGTAATTAGCAGCTTCGCGTCTGCCCCCGCAGGTTTCTCGGCCTCGCTGCTATTAGGCATCACCGGGAGCGGGAAAACCGAGGTCTACCTGCGCCTGACCGCAACCCAGCTGGAGCAGGGCAAACAGGTGCTGGTGCTGGTGCCGGAAATCAATCTCACGCCGCAACTGGAAGCGCGCTTCCAGACCCGCTTCCCAGATGCGCCCGTGGTCAGCCTGCACAGCAGCCTCGGCAACAGCGAGCGTCTGCACCACTGGCTGCTGGCCCAGTCCGGACAGGCCCGCATCGTCCTCGGCACGCGCTTGTCCGTATTCACCCCCCTGCCGGAGCTGGGCCTCATCATCGTTGACGAAGAGCACGACAGCTCGTTCAAACAGCAGGACGGGCTGCGCTACAACGCGCGCGACATGGCGGTGGCACGCGCCAGTCAAGCCGGCATTCCCATCCTGCTGGGCTCCGCCACGCCGGCGCTGGAGAGCTACCACAACGCCCTGGCCGGACGTTACCGCCTGCTGCGCCTGACCTGCCGCGCGGTTGAAGAAGCGCAACTGCCCGCCATCCGTTGCGTGGATATGCGCAGCGAGAAACCGCAGGATGGCCTGTCAGCCACGCTGCTTCGGGCACTTTCGGAGAACCTCGAACACGGCCGGCAGAGCCTGGTGTTCATCAACCGGCGCGGCTATGCCCCGGTGCTGATGTGCAACCAATGCGGCTGGCTGGCCCCCTGCCTGCGCTGCTCCAGCCGGCTGGTGGTACATCTGCGCGAGCGGCACCTGCGCTGCCACCATTGCGGCCACGAAGAACGCATTCCGCGCGCCTGCCCGGGTTGCGGCAATCCCGACCTGGCCCCCCTGGGGCAAGGCACGCAGCGCCTGGAAGACGCCCTGGCACAGCATTTCCCCTCCGCCCGCATCCTGCGCATCGACCGCGACAGCACGCGGCGCAAGCACGCCCTCAAGGAAATGCTGCAGGAAGTGCACGAGGAGCGCGTGGACATCCTGGTCGGCACCCAGATCCTCGCCAAGGGCCATGATTTCAAGCGCCTCACCCTGGTGGGCGCGCTCAACGTGGATGGCGCGCTGTACAGCGCCGATTTCCGCGCGGCAGAGCGCCTCTTCGCCCAGTTGATGCAGGTCGCGGGACGCGCAGGGCGCGCCTCCGAGCCCGGCACGGTGCTGATCCAGACCCAGTTCCCCGACCACCCCCTGTTCGAGGCTCTGCGCCATCAGGACTATGAGGCGTTCGCCAAAGACCAGCTAACCGAGCGCAAGCAGGCCGGCTTCCCGCCGTTCTGCCACCAGGCCTTGTTGCGCGCCGAGGCAAGCCAGCTAGAAACGGCGCTGGCATTTCTGCGCCAGGCAAAAAAACTGGCTGCGCCGAACGCTGCCGAGATCACGCTTTACGACCCCGTGCCCGCTCCCATGGCCCGTCTTGCCGGGCGCGAACGGGCACAGCTCTTGGCGCAGGCGGATTCACGCCGCGATTTGCAGCACTTCCTGCAGCACTGGAATGCGGCACTGACGGAACTCAAGGCACGCCAGGTGCGCTGGTCGATCGACGTGGACCCGCTTGACTTCTGAGCCTCGGCTCTAAGGCCCGCATTTTCCTCGCTCTATGGCACGGCCAGGGTGTGCCCTTCTCTCATTGCTTGCAAATACCAAACACCCAGGAACCACCCACAATGTAATCGCCGTAGATCTTGCCACTAAACCAGCGATAATTGGCAGCGCGACACCAATCCGATCAGTTTTCTGTATCGATACATAGATTGATTCTATATACTAACTATATTCCATAAAATAATGAGTCTGGCGATTTGAAAAACCCACCAGCACATCTTTGCAACTAGCCTAAGGGAGTCCTGAACAAGTGTGCACGGTCTTTGCAAGCATGGCGAAGAAATCCTGTTTTCAATAGCGCTACAAGATTGCTTCGATGTTTAGCGCCTCGCAATGACTGATAAATCAGCAAATCCCCCCTGCCCGAAGAGATTCATGAATATTGCGTCATAGATGGGATATTGTCCGCCCTTCGTTTGTGTGGATGCGCGATAGCCATGCTCAGAAATTGGCCGGAATGCGAAAAGAAGATTGTCAGATAGCGGCTGGGAAATTCAGCGCAGCAAAGGAAGGGGGAAAGATGATGCTTTTTGTTTGGTGAGTGAGCACCCGTTTCCTGCCTGTTTATGCAAGTTCATATTATCCATCTCAAATAGCGGCAGTTTTAACAGGAGAACAAAAGAATGAACATTGATCGTAGAGGGTTTCTGGTGGCTGCTGCCGCGCTCGGAGTGGCTTCACTGAGTGGTGCCGCGCTGGCATCCAATGCTGCGGGTGACAAGCGATTAATCGAGTTGCCGGAACTGCCGTGGGGACAGGGTGCGCTCGACCCGGTGATTTCGAGCAGCACCGTAGGCGTCCACTACGGGAAGCATCACAAGGGTTACGTGGATGCGCTGAACAAACTCATTGTGGGCACGCCCCTCGAAGGCCGGGCGCTCGATGAGATCGTGCGCGAAGCAGCTGGCAAGGCTGACAAGGTTGCCATTTTTAACAATGCAGCCCAGACGTGGAATCACACTTTTTACTGGAACAGTCTGTCCCCCAAGGGTGGCGGCAAGCCGGGGGGGGACTTGGTTGCCAGAATCGAGGCGAATTTTGGCTCATTCGATGAGTTCCGCAAGGCGTTCCTGACGGCATCAACCGGCCAGTTTGGCTCCGGTTGGGTCTGGCTGGTCCTGGATAAGGGTAGCAAGAAACTGTCCCTGTTCAAGACAGGCAACGCGGATACGCCGATCACGGGCGATACACTCATTCCACTGGCCGTGCTCGACGTGTGGGAGCACGCCTATTACCTAGACTACCAGAACCGCCGCCTCGATTACGCAACAGCTGTTCTGGACAAGCTCATGAACTGGCGCTTCGTCGAGGAAAACCTTGTGAAAGCCTAAGGCTGGAACAATCCCCTGCTGCCGCGACGGGCCGGTTGTGGTGGCGAAATTATAGGCCTTGAGTTGGTGCTAAATCATGGACAGCGGCAATCAAGGAAAAATGTGCGGATATTTCCCTCTTTTGCTGAGTTAGGATAATCAAATTGGCAGAGATTCGATGAACGTTATAGTTATTACCAAATCACCCGGTGAGTTCAGGAAGGCGTTTTCCAGCTTGGACACAGGCGCAATCTTCAAGATTTTCGATTCCAGTGAACAAGGGCTGGCATACTGGCGGGCAGAGAAATCAGAGCTCATTTTTTGTGATACGACCATGCCGGACATCAGCGGCTTTCGAATTGCAAAAACCATCGCCAATGAAAAAGGCTGCCATGCAGCCGATGTCTACCTGATGTCGCGCAATGTCAATGAAGCCGATGTGCTCTGGGCGAAAAAACAGGGCGCGAGTGGCGTCATCGAATGCAATTCTGCCGTGGTAAACAAAATCGTAATTACCCGCCATCAAACGGGGCCGTTCAGCACCACACGGGATGAAGTGGAAAGTGTCGATATAGCCAGACTCAATGAGATTGACGAGGCGTTGTGCAAAGAGCTCGGCCCTGTTGCTTTCATATTGTCAGAAGAGGCAAGGACGCTGCTGGCAACAAAAAACACCTTGACGCCTGGTACTTATGCCACACATCTGGCGCGGAATATCCAGAACTCAGCAGGGCGGCAGCGGTTCCTGGACCAGTTTCTGGATCAAGAAAAAATTGTGAGGGATAGGTAATGTTTGACAAAAGCTCGCTTTCGTTTCGTTTTGCGCTGATCGTACTGCTCTCGATAACCCTGGCTGTAGGTGCGCTGTATATGCTGTCGCTCGACGTTTACAAGTCGGAAGTACAGAACCGGGCCAGAACAGTGGCTGACAACGTCAACGATTTTGGCGCCTGGGTTTCGCAATATGGTCGAGTCTGGGTCAAAGGTGCCGGCAGCGGAAGTCATCTGAGCGAGCAGAAATTCGTTGAACTCAAGAATATCAAGCCAGACGGAGAGAAATTGAGTGAAGAAGATCTGGGTAAGGTCACTACCTTTTTCTCAAAAAACCCGGCGCTCGCGCAGCGGGAATTTTCTGAGGTGGTTGCAAAATCGGAGTCCAAGGCCAAGTTTCGCATGACTTCAGACAACTACATGAACCCCGCCAATCAGCCAGACAACTTCGAGAAGGAAGCGATACGCGCCATCAAAGCCGGCAATCTCAAGGAATACGGTGAATTCAGAGAGACCGAATACCGCTATGCGCGAACCCTTATCGTCGCGGAATCCTGCCTGAAATGCCATGGAGAATCGGCTAATGCCCCCAAGGATGTGATTGACCGCTATGGCAGCGTCAATGGATTCGGCTTCAAGGCCGGGGAAGTGGCGGGCATCATCAGCGTCAGAGTACCGGTCGAGTTTTCCATCCTGACCCTGGCAAAAGGCATCAGTGATAAAACCTGGATTGCATTATCGCTGCTGGTACTCGTGATTGTGCTGCCGATCCTTTTTGTAAGGTCGGCGGTAGTGAAGCCGGTCAGGGTGCTAACCGAGGTGGCCGAACAGGTATCGACCGGGCAGATAAGGGATTTGAGTGATTTCGTGATCGACGAAAAATCCCGGAATGAAATCCACCAGCTCGCCCTGTCAATCAAGCGTATCAGCGCCAGCATCAACATCATGATGAGCAGGTTGCGCAACAAATAACAGGGATAAACCGATCACGACATGCCCATATTCCGTGGAGCTTCCAGCCTGTCAAATAGAATGAATTTCTTTTGAAATGCCAAAAACCAGCCTGTTTATCCAGATATTACTTGCCTTAATTCCTGGCATGGCGGATGCGACATCGTTTAGGACGAGCTTGTCGTTTCAAAATGGTAGATACTTGGTTCCGCTGGATTTCTAGCCGCTGCCCTTAACCTGAAACTCGCGTAGCGAGCCTGCGTCTCTCTCGCACGTCTCGCCGGATTGAGCGGTTTGGCCGCCAATCCCGGCGGGGACACTCCTTGCGGGTGCAGGGAGAGAGTAAGGAGAGAGGGAAACGGGCATGGCTAGATTAAAATCTGGGGCGGCTTATTCGCCATGCCCGTTAGAAAGCTTTAGAATATGCCGCTTTACCGCTTGTCCTGAGATCCCAAGTTGAAACAACATCTGACTGAATTGTTTGCCCAGGCGCTGCGCACAGTCGCCCCCGAGACAACCGACGCCAGCATCATTCTTGAACGTCCCAAGCAGGTGCAGCACGGCGACTACGCCTGCAACCTGGCAATGCAACTGGCGCGCACGCTCAAGCGCAATCCGCGCGAAATCGCCGGCGCCCTGCTGGACGCGCTGCCCGCCTCGCCCTGGGTGGAGAAAGCCGAAATTGCCGGCGCCGGGTTCATCAATATTTTTCTCAGCGCGGCATCCAAGCAGCGCGTCGTCGGCGCGATCCTGCAACAGGGCCCGGAATTTGGCTGCGGGCAGATGGGAAAAGGGAAAAAAGCCCAGGTCGAATTCGTCTCCGCCAACCCGACCGGCCCGCTCCATGTCGGCCATGGCCGCGGCGCCGCCTTCGGCATGAGCTTGTCCAATGTGCTGGCGGCCGCCGGGTTCGAGGTCAAGCGCGAGTACTACATCAACGATGCCGGACGGCAGATGGATATCCTGGCGCTTTCCACCTGGCTGCGTTACCTGGAACTCAACGGCATCAGCGTGCCCTTCCCCGTCAACGCCTACCAGGGCCAATACGTGCGCGACATGGCAGGAGAAATCA
The DNA here is from genome assembly GCA_964384915.1 of uncultured Sulfuricella sp. Taxonomy (GTDB): domain Bacteria; phylum Pseudomonadota; class Gammaproteobacteria; order Burkholderiales; family Sulfuricellaceae; genus Sulfurimicrobium. The sequence goes on from CAYLMA010000007.1 coordinate 10,564, forward strand.
GGAGGCTGCATGGCGACCGCTATGTGCATCAGCCCTGGACCCTGCTGGAAGGGGTTACGCCGCGCTCCACGGATGAAGAGCTTGAAGAAGATGAAAAGTGGGCCAAGCAGCAGAACGAACTGCATCTCGACGGCCTGATCGCCAATGCCAAGAAGCTGCTTGGCGACGACTACGCCTATATTCATGATTTCGCCCTCACCGAGCAGTTGGGCGATGGCCGCAACGACCTGATGGAATTCGGCGTCAGTTTCGATATCTGGTTCTCTGAAAAATCGTTGTTCGACAGCGGCCTGGTGCAGCGCGCAGTGGAAACCCTGCAGAAGAACGGCCACCTCTACCAGCAGGACGGGGCGCTGTGGTTCCGCTCCACCGCCTTTGGCGACGAAAAGGACCGCGTGGTGCAGCGCGAGAATGGCCAGTACACCTATTTCGCCTCCGACATCGCCTACCATCTCAACAAATACGAGCGCGGCTTCGACCATATCATCAACGTCTGGGGCGCCGACCATCACGGCTACATTCCCCGCGTCAAGGGCGCGCTCAAGGCGCTGGGGCTGGATGAATCGCGCCTGGAAATCGCGCTGGTGCAATTTGCCGTGCTCTACCGCGGCGAGGAAAAGGTTTCCATGTCCACCCGCAGCGGCGATTTCGTCACCCTGCGCGAGTTGCGCCACGAAGTAGGCAACGATGCCTGCCGTTTCTTCTACGTGTTGCGCAAGAGCGACCAGCACCTGGATTTCGACCTCGAACTGGCCAAATCGCAGAGCAACGACAACCCGGTCTACTACATCCAGTATGCCCATGCCCGCATCTGCAGCGTGCTCGCGCAATGGGGCGGCGACCTCAACGATCTCGCCCAGGCCGAATTGGCCTGCCTTGATCTGCCGCACGAACTGGCGCTGTTGCAACGCCTGGAAGCCTATCCGGAAACGTTGGAAAATGCTGCACGGGAATTCGCGCCGCACTATATCGCCTACTACCTCAAGGATTTGGCCGGAGAACTGCACAGCTACTATAATGCCCAGCAGTTCCTGGTCGAGGACGAGACCCTCAGGCTGGCGCGCCTGGCCCTCGTCACCGCGACACGTGAGGTAATCCGCAATGGCCTGACCCTGCTTGGCGTGAGCAGCCCGGAGAAAATGTAGTGAGCCGCGACTACAAACCCACCCCCAGGGGAAATGCAAAAAAATCAGGCAGCCCGATGCTGACCGGCATCGTCATCGGCACCTTCATCGGCCTTGCCATCGCGCTGGCGGTAGCCATCTTCATCAAGGGCAGCCCGAGCCCTTTCGTGGAACGCGGCAAACCCCCAACACTGAACGGCAGCGAGCAGACTGCGCCGGCGCCGGCCGCAACAGCGGATGCCGCCGCCGAAAAACCGAAGAACGCAGAGAAGCCGCGCTTTGATTTTTATACCATCCTGCCCGGCACCGAGGAACCCGCGACCGAAAAGGACATCAAACAGCAGGATCCGGCAAGCGCGGCCAAAAGCCAGTACTACCTGCAAGCCGGGGCGTTCCAGAACGAGGCCGATGCCGACAATCTCAAAGCCAAGATGGCTTTGATGGGAATCGAGGCCAGCATCCAGACTGCGGCCGTTCCAGACAAGGGGGTGTGGCACCGGGTGCGGGTCGGCCCCTATGACAACGTGGATGACTTGAACCGGGTTCGCAGCACCCTGACGCAGAACGGCATCACATCCAGCCTGGTCAAGGTGCATGACCAGGCAGCAGCGCGATAATCACTCGTATATTAAAATTTTAGGAGACTTTCGGTGAAGAAAATGAATCTTGCATTTCTGCGTATGTTGTTTGCCACGCTTTGCTTCAGCCTGTTGTGGAGCACATCGGCGCGGGCAGAGCTCGAATTGGGCAAACAGTATGTTCTGGTTTCACCGGCGCAGCCGACTGAAAGCGGCAAGAATGTTGAAGTGCTGGAATTCTTCTCCTACGCCTGCCCACATTGCCACGAACTGGAGCCAGTATTAAACCCATGGGTCAAGAAACTGCCTGGCGACGTGACATTCCGCCGCATGCCCGCCATATTCAGTGATAAATGGGCGGTTCTTGCACGCATCTTTTATGCCGCCGAAGCGCTGGGCCAGCTGGACAGGCTGCATCCTGCCATTTTCAATGCCATGCATGTCGACCGCCTTGACCTGACGAACGAAAAAACCCTTCAGGATTGGGTTGGAAAAAACGGCGTTGAGGTCAAGAAATTCATGGATGCCTATAATTCCTTCTCCGTTCAGGGCAAAGCCCAGCGCGCCAAGCAGCTTACCCGCGCATTTGCCGTTACAGGCGTGCCGGCACTGGTGGTGGATGGCAAATACATGACCTCCGCCTCTCAGGCCGGAAGCAACGAAAAACTGCTGCCCGTGCTCGATGAACTGATCAAAAAGGCCCGCCAGGAGCGGGGTGGAAAAAGCTAGCCCGGCTAATGAGCGGAGCGCGTGCCATGCCCCTTTCGGTAATCCTGGTGGACGACCACCCCCTTTTTCGCAAGGGGCTGCTGCATCTGCTGGAGAACCGCCCGGAGATTACCGTCTCCGCTCAATTCGCCAATGCCGCCGAATTACGCGAATGGCTGCGACAAGGGGGCCACGCCGCTGTCGCCCTGCTCGACCGTACGCTGGGCGAAGTGGACGGCCTAGAGCTGGTGCCAGAGCTGCGCCAGCGCGGCATCAAAATCATCATGCTGACCATGGCGGAGGAGGATCACGAGATCCGCGACGCGATGGAAAAAGGCGTGGACGGCTACCTGCTCAAATCGAGCGAACCGGACCAGATCATCCAGTCCATTATTGCCGTTTCGCAGGGAAACAGTATTTTCCCGGCCCAGATCCTGCAGAAAATTGCCCGCGGCGAGCTGGGCCCAAGCATCGCCAGCAGGCTTTCCCAGCGCGAACTGGAAATTGTCAGCTATGTTGCGCGAGGCTTGAGCAATCGCGCCATCGGCGATTCACTGGGGCTCTCCGAAAACACAGTTCGCAACCATCTGCGCAGCATCCTGGAAAAACTGGAATTTGACAATCGGGTGCAGGTCGCGACTTTTGCCCTGGCGCACGGACTGGCGAAGCGCACGGACGGGAACTAGTGTGGTGTTGCACGCCAGGGAACCCAGGTAGAAAAGGACCATCCTGTCTGGTTATAAAGGACTATTATTGTCGGAATGTTGTGCTATACTGAATTCGCAAGTGTGATGCTTGTTTCTGTTCAATATATTTTGGCCCCGTTCGCGGGGCCTTTCTTTTTCCCGTCATCCGCAAGGCGCTAATTCTTTTTCAGCACCTCGAAACTCGCTCTCATCCAGTCGTCCCCTTTCTCGATCACCCTGCCCAAAGCGATGGAATAGCTGCGACTGCGCGCGCTCAATTCAAAACGGCGCCCAAGTGCATATTCCACGCTGTCGAGAATCAGGCTCACGCCGCTCTTATCCTCGCCACTGGCCGCCAGGTACAGCGCACTGATCGGCAGCACGACATCCACCGCATCCACACCGTCGACTGTATAACCACTATGACGAGGTTTCGACGCCCTGAGCGTGACCGTGACCGGCTTGCTGGACAGCACCTCGATACCGACATTGCGCTGTCCGGATTCGAGCAATGCGAGGCGTCGCACCACGCCGACCACCCAGCTCTGGCTGCGCTCCGGCTTCAGGCCAACCAGCTTGCCGAGGCGGACCCAGTCCTTCTCCATGGCTTCCACTGTCGCCCCAAAGCCGATCGCGCTTTCATTCTCCATCAACCAGCGCTCATGATGCGCCGTTGTACGTGTCGGCGGGGCAGCCTGCCGCCGCGCCTGTTCCAGCTTGTCCTGGGTGCGCTGGGTAACAAAACCATACAGGCGTACGTCGAGCATTTCCTCGTAACTGATTACGGCCTTCTGCTCGTCTTCCTGCAGCGCGGGTGACAGCGCTTCATTGTCCTGCTTGACCACGGCACAGATTTCGAGAAAATCCTTGATCACGTCGATCAGCTTGACCTTGGCAACCCGCTCCTGCTTCCGCCTTACGCGGCCCTCGCCGGATGGCGACCACTGCTGGGCGATCCGGTCGAGAAACTCAAGGCACGCAGGCAAGCGGCAATCCTCGCCCAAGCCGAGCTTGGCGGGTGTTTCACCATTCCTTAGCGCATCCTTGGTCTGCTCGACCAGGGCCATCAATTTATCGCTCCCCCAGCAGCGCAACATGCCGTCCGCCGCAGGCCTGCGCGCCCTGCGCGGGCCTTTGTCCTCGCCCATATTGACGCAGAACACGTGCCGCTCAGGATCATAGTTGCGCTCCAGCTTCAGCGTGGAAGCCCAGCTATCAAGCCATAAATCCACCATCTCGATCTGTTTCGGAAACAGGCTGTTGGTATTGAGCACATCGAGGCTCAGTAATTGCAGATACTCCTCGGCACAGGTGGTGTGGCGCTGGGACTTAGGATAAATAGCGAGGGGCTTGCTTTCGAACTCTTCATACTCGGCCAGCCGATAGAGGTTGTGAACATGCTTCCACAGCTTGGCGCCGATGGCCTCATACCGGAAATAGCGCCACTTGGCCTGCATCGCGAAGTGCCGGATGGCGCGTGCCGTGATCAGCGGAATCTCGCGCCGGAGCCCGCTGTTATTGGGGTCTCCCACATAGGCCATGATAAAAATGTGGTATGCGCGGGCCATTTCCCAACTGAAGGCAAATATCGCATTCCACAGACGGCTCTCCATCTGCCGCGACATGCGGGGATTGAGAAGATATTGCTGGACCAGGCAATGCTGCAATTCCTGGGCGCCCTCGTCGATATGCATCAGCACCCGAAGGCGGTCGAGGCTGGGCAGATCCGTTTTTTCGTTTAACTCACGCAGCGCCTGCACCACTGTATCATGCGCGGCAAAGGTGTCCCCCATGGGCAGTTCTTGCATCCATGCTGTAGCCCCCTTGAGGTTGCTCAAGGGATCGGTGGGCGTCTGTTTTTTCCGGCCAAAAGGCAGAAAGTCGAGCATTCTGATTCCGTTAACACGCTAATACGTAAACATTAAACTGCAATTATCATGCCAGTCCAAGACATTATTGTACATGACCTGGAATTCCTTACTTTTCGGCCCGCCTGGCGTTTCTTTATCGCCCCGGCAAAGGCGGGTATACTCTCCGCCTGACAAGATTCACGCCATTCGAGGTCCCCATGAGTCAACCCAACTTCAATCCCTTCGCGCTCGACAACGATGCCGATTACCAGAACTGGCGCAACCGCAAGCTGGACAACTACCCCGCCAGCCTCGCTGATCTGACCGTGCAAATCAATGACCCGCGCAAGCTGACCCAGTCCGAACATGACGCCATTCTGGCCCTGTGCCAGAAGGCCAACATGGCAATCTACGCCAGCAAGACGGGGCAGGAAGCGGACAAGGAAATCGCGCGCCAGTTGGGCCTGCAATTCGGTCTCATGCGGCTCGACCACAACATGCTTGCCGACGACGACGGCATCACCTCTCTCGCCGTGCATGCCAGCGGCGAGCACCAGCATTACATCCCATACACCGACCGGCCGATCAAATGGCACACCGACGGCTATTATAATCCGCCCGGGCGCCAGATCTGGGCGGTGCTGCTGCACTGCGTGTGCAGCGCGGCCGCGGGGGGCGACAATGGCTTGCTGGATCATGAAATCGCCTACATCCTGCTGCGCGACGCCAACCCCGAGCATATCCGCGCCCTGATGGAGCCGGACGCCATGACCATCCCCGCGCGCATGGACGAGGACGGCATTGCGCGGCCGGACGAAACCGGCCCGGTGTTTTCCCTGCACCCGGCGAGCGGCGACCTGCACATGCGGTACACCGCCCGCACGCGCAGCATCCGCTGGAAAAAAACGCCCCAGGTGGAAGCCGCCGCCGCCTTCCTCGAGCAGTTATTGAACAGCGATTCGCCCTACATCTTCCACGGCCGCCTGGAACCCGGCATGGGGCTGATCTGCAACAATGTGCTGCATGACCGCGCCGCGTTCAGCGACGACGAGAACTGCCGCCGCCTGCTGTACCGCGCCCGCTACTACGACCGCATCCAGGGCACGGAACTGGCCAGCGTTTATCCCTCCGCCTAGCAACTCAAGCCGTGCAGGGCGCACAAATAGCGCTTGGCGAAAGCCAGCGCTATCCACAGCCAGACCAGCACGAAAAAACTCACCAGCGGCATATGCTGGTCGAGAATGAAGCGCGGCGTGATGAAGCGCACCGCCCGGATGACCGGGCGCGTCACCACCTGAAACAGCTGGTAGACGAAATTCTGCTGGCGCGCCTTGCCCGCCAGCACGGCCAGCAGCCCCTGGCCCAGCAGCGCGAAGCCGGCGACCTCGACCACGGCGCGCAGCGCGCTCACCACAAAAAGATCCAATTGAACCATGCCTCATTTCCCTTCAAAACTGTTCCGGATTGTATCGGATAGAGGAGTCACCCTGCATGAAATTTGACCCTTGGCGCCATTATCTGCGCGGCCTGCTGTTTGAAACAATGAAGCGTCCGCAGCAGGCCATCGAGGCCTACCGCGAAGCCTTGCGTGCCGCTCCGGACTTCGCCCAGGCCGCAAGATGCCTGGCCTACCTCCACGCGGCGCGGCGCGAGCATGAGCTGGCCGCAGACTATTACCAGCGCGCGCTGAGCCTCAGGCCCGGCGATGCCGAGAGCTGGTTCAACCTCGGCTTCATCCGCGATCAGGCCCATGACAAGCCCGGCGCCATCGAGGCCTTCCAGCAAGCCGCGCGCCTCAAGCCCACGCTCGACCGGGCCTGGTATGGCATGGGCATGGCGCATGCCGCCCTGGGACAGCACGCGGAAGCCGCCACCTCGCTTGCCCGCGCGGCGGAGCTGCAGCCCATGAACGGCCATGCCTGGTACGCGCTCGGCATGGCCTACCACCACTGCCACCAGCCAGAAAAGGTGAAGGAAGTGGTGCAGCACCTGCTGCGCTTCGACCCGGTCATGACGCGGCGCCTGATCCAGGAAGCGGAACGGGCCGACCTTGCGCACCTGGTGCAGGACCTGGCCATTTAACCTGGCCACCGCCATTCATAACCGCAAAGACGCGAAGACGCAAAGAAAACAAGGGCATAAAATCCATTTGCCATTCACCTCCCTGGTGTCTGTGCAGATTCAGATCACATATTGTTTTTCCTTGGCGTTCCATTGCGCCCTTTGCGGTTAACAGGTTTTAAGGTTTTAAGATTTTATTTTTTCTCCCGCACAAATGAACAAGGCCCGCAGAAGCGGGCCTTGTTCATTTCCGGGAAGAGAATTTACGCCGCTTTAGCAGCATTTCCTTCCAGGTTGGGGTAGCGCACGTGGTCCACCAGCTCCTGCACTTCCTTGCTTGGAGCCGGGCTGATCAGGCTGCCCACGATCACGCCGATGATGCCGATGGGAATGCCGAAGATGCCTGCGGCGATCGGCTCGATGTCCCACCACTTGGGCGCGTTCACACCGAAGAACGGATAAGTCAAGTACATATAGTACATGCACACAGCCAGCCCGCCCAGCATGCCGATGATCGCCCCGAGCTGGTTGGCGCGCTTCCAGAACACGCCCAGCACCAGCGCCGGGAAGAAGCCGGATGCCGCCAGCGAGAACGCCGCGCCGACCAGGAACAGGATGTCGCCCGGCTTGAGCGAGGTGACGTAAGCCGCAGTGATCGCCACCAGCAGCAGCAAGCCCTTGGACACCGCCAGGCGGCGGGTGGTCGGGGCATGCGGGTCGATCATCTTGTAGTAGACGTCGTGCGACAGGGCGTTGGCGATGGTCAGCAGCAGGCCATCAGCGGTGGAAAGCGCCGCCGCCAGGCCGCCCGCCGCCACCAGGCCCGAGATCACGTAAGGCAGGCCGGCGATTTCCGGCGTCGCCAGCACGATCAGGTCGGTGCCGATGGTGATTTCCGCCAATTGCACCAGGCCGTCCTTGTTGAGGTCGGTCACGCTCATCAGGGTCTTGTCCACCGCGGCCCAGGCATTGACCCAGCCCGGCAGCTCGGAGAACTTCGAGCCGACCAGCAGGTGGTAAATGTCGAACTTGGCCAGCACCGCCAGGGCGGGCGCGGTAAAGTACAGCAGGAAGATGAAGAACAGCGACCAGAACACCGACTGGCGCGCTTCCCTGACCGACGGCGTGGTGTAGTAGCGCATCAGGATGTGCGGCAGCGCGGCGGTCCCCACCATCAGGCACAGCACCAGGGCGAGGAAGTTCTTGCGCTTCTTGTTGGATTCCTTGTCATCCTCGGCACGGGCCTTGGCGATCTCTTCCGGTGTCGCTTCCGGATTGCTCTTGCGCAGCTTCGCCTCGGCACCCTTGCCCGCGAACGGCTCGGCGTGGGCCTTGACCGGACCGGCCTTGGCCTTGGCGCCGTCAGCCGCTTTCTTCCACGCTTCCTTGGCCTTGACTACGTCGGCGGGGAAATCCTTGACGGCTTTTTCCGCCGCCTCGATCGCCTTGGCATCGGGCGCGGGGGCGGCCTTGAGGTCAGCCAGTTTCATCTCGGCCTTGGCTTTCTCTTCCGCCAGGTAGGCTGCGCCGCCGGCTTCCAGCGCCTTCAGCTTGGCCTCCATGTCCTCCTGCTTTTTCTTGTGGATCACGCGGACCTCGGCCTCGGCCTTGCCCAGCGTGGTATTGGGGTTGTTCAGTTCCTTTTCCTTCTCCGTCACCTTCTGCAGCGCCTGGCCATAGGCGATCTGCGGGATCGGGTTGCCGGTATGCTGCACCGACAGCCACACCACCGGGATCAAGTAGGCGACGATGAGGATGATGTACTGCGCCACCTGGGTCCAGGTCACCGCGCGCATGCCGCCGAGGAAGGAGCACACCAGGATGCCGGCCAGGCCGACGAACACCCCGACCTGGAATTCCAGCCCGGTGAAGCGGCTGGTGATCAGGCCCACGCCGTAGATCTGCGCGATCACGTAGGTGAAGGAGCAGATGATGGCCGCAACCACGCCGATGGTGCGCGGGATGTTGCCGCCGTAGCGCGCGCCGAGAAAGTCCGGAATGGTGAACTGGCCGAACTTCCTCAGATAGGGCGCGAGGAACAGGGCCACTAGGCAGTAGCCGCCGGTCCAGCCCATGACGAAGGCCAGACCGTCGTAGCCGGAGGCATACAGCGTGCCGGCCATGCCGATGAAGCTCGCCGCCGACATCCAGTCCGCGCCGGTCGCCATGCCGTTGAAGAAGGCCGGTACGCGGCGGCCCGCGACGTAATACTCGGACACGTCCGCGGTGCGCGACATGATGCCGATGCCGGCGTAGAGGCCGATGGTGGCCAGCAGGAAGATGTAGCCGAGAACCTTGTTGGGCACCCCCATCTGTTCGAGGATGGCCAGGATGATGACAAAACCGATGAAGCCGCCGGTATAGAAACCGTAGAACTTCTTCAGTTGCGCGTTAAAAGCGGATTGGCTTTGGGTCGCCATGATCACTCCTCCCCTTCATGGACGCCGTATTCGGTGTCGAGCTTGTTCATGTAGCGGGCGTAGAACCAGATGATCAGGACGTAAACGATCAGCGCCCCCTGTGCCCCGAAGTAGAATCCCAGCGGAAAGCCGAGAAAGGAGATTTCGTTCAGCTCCCTGGCGAAATAGCTGAAAACGAAGGTCACGACGAACCAGATCGCCAGCAATACCGCCGTCACGCGCAGGTTTCTTTGCCAGTATTCCTTGTGTTTTTCGGTCAACTCCATGATTTAAGCCTCCATTTGTTTTAGTGTTTATGGATGGGGCACTATTGGTTTTATTGATTCCCCCGGACTGCCTTACTGCTGCTTATTTACTTTAGGACTTGCGAAAATGAGTATAGGACTGAATGGCCGCGCTGGTAAAGGTTTTGTAATCATGCAAACCCGATTTCATGGTAAATCAGCCTTCCCAGCTCACCCAGCGCTGGGCCTTTTCCAGGTCCATCATCCCGCGGAAATGGCTGATGCGCTGGCGTTGCGCCTGTTCCATGGCGATCAGCAGCAATTGTGCGGTGCACAGCGCATCGGCCATGGCATTGTGGCGCGCATAGTTGTGGATGAGGAAATGGTTCAGCCAGTGGTCTAGGGCACGGTATTTTTTCGCCAGGGGCGGATTGAGCCCCGGCATCGCGTAGGCGAGGTCCAGCCAGGGATGCTTGAAGTCGAGGCCGAGAAACTGCTTCATGGCGCGCCTGATCATGGTTTCGTCGAAAGTGACGTGGAAGGCCACCAGCGGGTCCTTGCCGAGAAATTCCAGAAAGGCCAGCAAGGCCTCCTGCGGCGGTATGCCCCCGGTCTGGGCGCTGCCGCCGATGCCGTGGATGAGGATATTTTCCTTGTGACTGGCCGCTTCCTGCTGCAACACCACTTCGAAGCTGTCGCCGAGCGCGATCCTGCCGCCCTGCACCGCCACCGCGCCAATGGCGATCAGCCAATCCCGGCTGAGGACCAGCCCGCTGGTTTCCACATCCACCACCACGAAACGGGCCGATGCCAGTTCAGCCGCCGCGAGCGCCTCCGGCAAAGCCTGCCAGGCTGCCAGGCGGGATGCCTGCCCGGGCGTCAGTTGGGGCTTGCTGCCAAAGAACCCGCTCAGCCAGTTCATCTTAAAAACCCTGGTTCCATAACCACGGAGGGCACGGAGAACACGGAGCAAAAAACATCGCTTGCGTAATTTTTGGCATACCGCCTTTCTCCGAGCCCTCCGTGTTCTCCGTGGTTAAAAATGCTTCCCCGTTTCATAGATGATAGTCCATCGCCAGCCGCGCCTGCAGCTTGCGCGCCTGGCGGAAGGCTTCCTTGAGGATGCGCCGGTCCAGGTCGTTCAACTGGTCGGGATTGATGCGGTTGCCGGTCCCCGCCTCGTCCGTGCCGGAAAACTCGTGCTGACGCCGCAAGCGCAAGAGCTGGATGAAATGCAGGGCCACGATCCAGCCCTCCACCTCGGTGGCTGGGATCTTCAACGCGGGCGCGGCCAGGCGCAGGCGCTGCGCGCTATTGGTCGCGGCCACGCCGGCGGCCAGGCTGAAGATGCGCGCGGCATCGACGAAGGGCGAGACGCCGTTGAACTTCAGGTCCAGCGTGCCGCCGTCCACCACGAAATCGCGCACCATCCCCAGCGGCGGACGGTTGCGCAGGGCATTGGCCGCCATCTGGTGCAGGAAGCGGGGGTTGGCGGCGGCATGCGGCATCAGCCAGGCGCGCAAGGCCTCGGCCAGCGACGCCTGCCCCCACAAGGGGCGGAAGTCGAAGAAGATGGTGCTGTTCAGCAGGGCGTCCGGATCGCCATGCTCGATCCATTCTGAGAAAGTCCCCTTCCATTCCTCCAGGGAGAGGCACCACTTCGGGTTGGAAGCCATGATGTTTCCCTTGCACAAGGGGAAGCCGCAGGCGTCCAGCGCCGCGTTGATGCGCTCCGCCAGCGGCAGCAGCACGCTCCGCATCTCGTCCGCGCTCTTGCCCTCTGGGACCCGGAAGATGATCCCGTTGTCCTGGTCGGTGTTGAGCGTCTGCTCGAAGCGCCCTTCGCTGCCCAGGGCGAGCCAGCAGATTTCCATGCCCTGCCCGTCAAGACCCTGCGCCTGGCATTCCAGTTCGATCAGCCGCTGCGTGAGCAGGTCGTTGAGCGTGGAGATGAATTGCGTCAACTGTTCCGCCGCTACCCCCTGGGCGAGCATGTTGTGCGCGAGCTGGCGGATGTCCTGCGCGCTTTGCTTGAGCTGGTCCACGCTCTGGCTGCTGCGGATGGCGCTGCTGATTTGCCGCAAGCCCACTCGCTGCAGGGTGAAGAGGTCTTTTTCCGAGATGATGCCGATCAGTTTGTCCTGTTCGGTCACCAGGACGTGCCGGATGCCTTGCCGCGCCATGGCCAGCGCCGCTTCGTACGCCAGCGCCTGGGGCGGCAGGGTACAAAGCCCGGTGCTCATGATGCCGATGATGGGCTGCTCAAGGTCGGCGCCGGGCAGGGCGACCCGGTTGAGCACGTCGTGCAGGGTGAAGATGCCCACCGGGCGCTCGTCTTCCACGGCGATCATGGCGCCGATGCCGAGGTCGTGCAGGGTTTGCAGGACCGCCCGGATGGGGGTGGACGGCGCGCAGGTGACGGGCTCGCGCCGGAGGATGGCACTGAGCGGGCTGTTCATGGATTGCTGCGCGCTGCTGGTCTGGGCGTATTGCGCCTGGATGATGTGCTTGGATTGCTCCAGCAGGTTGGCGATGCGCCGCGTGCAGAAGTCGTGGAAGGCCGCGCTTTGCCGCGTGAGCTGGTGGAAGTCCGCCGCGCCCAGTTCGTAGCAGAAGAGGTCGTCGCGCGCGCGGTAGGTGCTGGTGACCGGGCGCTTGGAGAGCAGGGCCCCCAGGGGGAAGCATTCGCCTTCGTGCAGTTCGAGCCAGGCGCTGTCGTCCTGCGCCTGCACCACGCCCTGCTCGCCTTGCACCACGCCCTGCTTGATGATGTAGAAGGTGCGCGCTTCGCCCTGCTCGGGCGAAAGCACAATTTCACCCTTGGCGTAGTAGCCGATCTGAAGGCGGCCAGACAGCCATTCCAGGTCAGTACGATCCATCCGGTCAAACGGCGCGAAGCGGCGAAGGTGCGAGGCCGTCGCTTGGGTCAGGGAATTGGGGGCAACCATGATGCCAGCTCCTTTAAACCTAGAAACCTCAGTTGGACGTGGTGGAGTGTGCGGTTTTTGGGGTGCAGGGCAAGGCGCAACGACGCGGAATGGTCGTTCCATTCCAAGGAGTTGCACCCGTAAAGGGCGTCCCCGCCGGGAGCGGCAGCAGAGCTGCTCGCTCCGGCGAGACAACGCAGCCATGCGCCCCAAAAACAGTGCAATCCACCACGTAGCGGCGTCACCAAGCGGGTGAATCCACGATTCAAGAAGAAATTTATTAAATTCATTGCGTTATGCACTCAATGAAGCGGTCAACTGAGGTTTTTAGGTTAAATCTACTTGCGCATTATTTGGCGGCGGCATACTGCTCCAGCAGCAGCCCCAGGCCAACAAAACATTTCCTAATTGATCCGGCGCGATTTAAATGCGTGATCTCTAAAAGAGACATGATTGGCAAGAATTACATGATTGAAAACAAACAGGCAAGTGTTCCCTGCAACCCGCATCCGGTTCGTACAAGAAAAAGCCTCCGCGGCAGCTCAAAGTTTTCCTGCACGCCGCCCCCAGGCGGGGATAATTGCGAATGACCGACATGACCCCGCGTAGCCTGGCCGATGGGCGGCGAACCGGAGTGGCATGACCTTGGCTCGCTGCAGGACAGCACTTCATGCGCCAGCGGATATTTCCGCCGCAGCATGCCGGCCGGCAGGTCTTGTTCGATCAGCCGCAGCACTTGTTCGCTCAATATTCCTCGGGGTAGCCGGCAAGGTAATCCGGCGGTGGTTTCGGGCGCATGGCAACATGTCTGGCGTTGGCTGAAGGCCAAATTCTACCGTTTGCCCCCCCGCAGCGGCACGGCGTTGTTGCGCTTTTTTTGTTACCGCGCGACAGATGTGGAACGGATCGCCGTGCTAGGATAACAGGCCGGCCGCTTGCATTAACACGCAAGGCCGCCGCCCTGATTCAAGCCAAAAGAGAGCAAAGGAAATTCATGATAACGAAGCATCAAAACTACATCCTCAAAATGATGGCGCGGGTGGTATTCGCCAGCCGCTGGCTGCAGGCGCCCCTCTATCTCGGGCTCATCGTCGCGCAAACGGTGTATGTCTACCATTTCAGCGTCGAACTGGTGCACCTGGTTCAGCACACCCAGACCATTACCGAAACCGAAATCATGCTGGTCGTGCTCGGCCTGATTGACGTGGTCATGATCGCCAACCTGCTGCTGATGGTCATCGTCGGCGGCTACGAAACCTTCGTCTCGCGCCTCTACCTGGAAGGCGACCCTGACCAGCCGGAATGGCTGGAGCACGTCAACGCCGGAACCATGAAGGTCAAGCTGTCCATGGCGCTGATCGGCATTTCCTCCATCCACCTGCTGAAAACCTTTATCGAGGCACCCAACCTGAGCCAGCAGACCATGATGTGGCAGGTCATCATCCATATGACCTTCGTGCTGTCGGCGATGGCCATGGCCTACACCAACCGGCTAATGGAGATCAAGGCGCACTGAGCAAGGGCGCGGGAAAAACACTTTCAGCGAGGGCGAGGAAGATGTCGAGGCCATCGGGGAGTCGCAGCATCCGGTCACCGAGTGGAGCGGCATCGAGGCAAGAGACCTCGATACGGCCAAAATCGTGACGCTGCACTGCCTCCTGACCGGCGAAGGGCTGGAGGACGCCATTTATGCCTATGAGCCGGCCTACACCGCCGGCGAAGACGGCCCTATCGTTATCCGGACTCCGGATGCGGTGATGGAGAAACTTGCCAGCCTGAAAGAGGACGCCCTTGAGAGGGTGGGGAAAACTGGCTGCCAGTGAAGAATTCGAGACGAGCGGCTGGCTGAATCCCAAGACCAGTCCATGTTCGCCTGGATGCACCCGCTGCTGAAATTGCCGGCACCCGAAAGCGGAATCAAGCTGTTTATCAAATCGGGGGCGATCCACGCAGCCATTTCTCCGGACGCAACAAAAAAGCCCCGGCCGAAGCCGGGGCTTGGAGGGCGATTCTGCAGCCTGTTTAGTGTGCGGTCGCAGCTTCCGCGTTGATGCCGGTATTCTGGCGCACGTAGAGTTCGTCCCACATGTCTTCGGCACGTTTGTCACGCGTCAGCAGAGAACCCAGAATGACCATCAGGAAGCCGAGCGGGATGGAAATCAGGCCTGGGTTCTTGAGCTGGAAGAATGGCTTCTCCAGGCCCACCATGCTGGTGGTCTGTCCTTCCACTTTCTTCAGGTCTTCCTCGGCCTTCTTGATGGATTTCTCCAGTCCGGCGATGTCCTTCTTCGCCTTCTCCAGGTCCTTCGCATCGGTCAGGGTTGGCAGTTTTTCCTGCAACTTGGCCAGCTTCTCGGGCGCACTTGGTTTGGCGGCCTGTTCGGGCTTGGCCGGCTCGGCTTTCTTGCAGCCGGACACGGCGAACAGTTCGCAGATGAAGCCGCCCTCGGCTGCCTGGGCCGGCTTGGCCGGCTGCGCGGCTTCACCCTCCAGCACCTTCTTGGCACCGCTGATCACGGCCTTGGGATAGGTCATGTTGGGGGAGATCATCACCAGCGCGATGGCGGTGATGGCGCCGACCAGCATGCCCATGATGATGCCGGTGGTGTTGCACTTCTTCCAGTACAGGGTGAGGAACACCGCCGGCAGGTTGGAGGAAGCCGCCACGGCGAAGGCCAGGGCTACCAGGTGGGCGACGTTCTGGCCCTTGGCGAGGATGCCGACGGTGATCGCCATGATGCCGACGATCACGGAGGACACGCGCGCGGCCATCACCTGCTCCTGCGGCGTGGCATGTTCGCCACGGATCACGCCGACGTAGATGTCGTGCGCCATCGCGGAAGCGGCTGCCAGCACCAGGCCCGCGACCACGGCGACGATGGTGGCGAAGGCCACGGCGGCGACGAAGGCGAGGAAGAAGTTGCCGAGCATGGAATCTGCGCCGCCGCCCAGGTATTGCGCCAGCAGCGGGCCGGCCATGTTGCCGCCGGCGTCGACCGCGACGATGTTGGCCGGGCCGACCAGCATCGCGGCACCGGTGCCGAGGAACAGGGTCAGCACGTAGAAGCCGCCGATGATGCCCATGGCCCAGATCACCGAAACGCGCGCGGCCTGAGCCGTCGGCACGGTGAAGAAGCGCATCAGGATGTGCGGCATGCCGGCCGTGCCGAGCACTAGGGCCATGCCCAAGGAGATCTGGTCGATCGGGTTCTTCAAGAAGAGGCCGGGCTCAAGGAAGCGCTGGCCCAGTTCCTCCGGCGTCATGGTGGCGGCCTTGTCGCCCAGCAGCTTGGCAACCTGGCCCTGCACCTTGGAGTCGCCCACCACGGCTTGCAGGTAATCCGGCAGGCTGAAGCCATATGGCGCCCACACGAACATCACCAGCAGGATGGAGGCGGTCACCAGCAGCACGGCCTTGATGATCTGCACCCAGGTGGTGGCCTTCATGCCGCCGAACACCACGTAGGCCAGCATCAGCACGCCGACGCCGATCACCGAGATTTCATAGTCGATGCCGATCAGGGTCTTGATCAGCACGCCGCCGCCGACCATCTGCGCGGTCAGGTAGAAGGTGGAAACAGTGATGGTGGACAGCGCCGCGACGGTCTTGGTCTTCTTCGGATCGTTGCGGAACGCCAGGATGTCGCCCATGGTGTACTTGCCGATGTTGCGGCAAGGCTCGGCGATCACCAGCAGCACGGTGATGTAAGCCACCAGCCAGCCCACCGAGTACATGAAGCCGTCGTAGCCATAGAGCGAGATCAGGCCGGCAATCCCTAGGAAGGAAGCGGCCGACAGGTAGTCGCCGGCGATCGCCCAGCCGTTCTGGATGCCGGTCACCGAGCGGCCTGCGGCGTAAAATTCGGAGGTGGTGTGCGTGGTGCGCGCCGCCCAGAAGGTCACCGCCATGGTGATGGCGATGATCACGCCGAACACCGCGAAGGTCATCCACTTGAACTCGTCGGCCACCGCGCCGCCGCCCGCCGCGAAGGCGGAGCCGCTGGCCAGCAGCGCAGCGGCGGAAAGGGCGAATTTGTTATAGCTAGGGTTCATGTCAGGCTCCCATCTTGTGCGCGTCGTTGATGATTTCCTGAGCCATGGTGTCGAATTCGGCATTGGCCTTCTTCGAGTAGACCCAGGCAATGGTCCAGGCCACCACGAACTCCGACAGCGCGAACAGGATGCCGACGTTGACCACGCCCCATACCTTGATCTTGAACAGATCCTGGAAATAGGCCGCGCCGATCGGCAGCATGAAGTAATAAATCACCGAAATGATCATCAGACCCCACAGGAATGTGGTTTTCTTGCGGTGCAAAGCCTGGAAGCGCGGATCGGCATCGATCGCGGCCCAGTTCATCTCGCGTTTGGACATTTCTTGTTCCCCAATTAAAATTGTTTTCCAGCAGGCAATCGGCTATAACTGGTCCTCTCCCGCCTTACCCTGAACCTTACCGCCGCGGCCTTACACAAACCTTACAATGCGCATCCTGATTGCTGAAGACGATGAAGTGCTGGCCGATGGCCTGTGCCGCTCCATGCGCCAGGCGGGCTACGCGGTGGACCATGTCGCCGACGGCCTGGATGCCGACCTGATGCTCAAGGGCGAGCAGCCTTTTGACCTGGCCATCCTCGATCTCGGCCTGCCGCGCCTGGATGGCCTCCAGGTGCTGCGCAGCCTGCGCGAGCGCAACCGCCAGGTGCCGGTGATCATCCTGACCGCCCGCGATGGCGTGGAAGACCGGGTCAAGGGCTTGGACCTGGGGGCGGACGATTACCTGGTCAAACCCTTCAGCCTGCCGGAGCTGGAAGCACGGGTGCGGGCGCTGCTGCGGCGCGGCCAGTGCGGCGTGAATCCGGTGTTTTCCTACGGCGCGCTGGTGTTCGACAGCGTCGGGCGGCGCGTTACCATCAACGGCGAAGCGCTGGAGCTCACGCCGCGCGAACTGGGGGTGCTGGAGGCGCTGATGTCACGCATCGGCTGGGTGGTCAGCAAGGAGCAGCTGCTGGAGCGCCTCTACAGCTACTCCGAGGAAGCCAGCGGCAACGCCATCGAGGTCTACATCCACCGCCTGCGCAAGAAAATCGAGCCCGCCGGCGTCACCATCCGCACCATACGCGGCCTGGGCTACATCATCGACAAGGCACTAGCTTAACGTGCATGGCAAATTACCCCCCAGAATCATGGATCAAGTGAAAGGTGAAACCGCTTGGGCTTCGCCCTTGCTGTGAAGCGTGAAATGTAAAAGGTGTCTCAGCAGATGTTTTTTACTTTTCACGCTTCACAAACAAAGCGTAGCGAGTGAATTCACGCTTCACAAAACTGTTTCACGTTAAGGACAGATACGGACCCATCATGGAAGAAGACGTTCTCTCCCTCCGCGACCACCTCATGAACTGGCTGCTGACGCCGCTGTTCGTGCTGTGGCTGTTCAGCACCGTGGCCGGATACGTCGCCACGCTCAACTACGCCAACCAGCCCTACGACCTGGCACTGCTGGAGCGGGCGCAATCGGTGGCGGCGCAGATGCGGCTGGGAAGCGGCCAGGAACGCTTCGACATCACGCCTGCCCTGCCGGATGGCAGCGACCCCGGCATGCCGGACCGGGTATATTTCGCCGTCAGCGATGCGGACGGAAAAATGCTGGCCGGCAACGCCGACCTCGGGCGCCCCCTCTCCCACCGCAGCGGGAAAAGCGGGCCGCTGTTCAGCAACACCGAGCGCGAAGGGGGGAAAAACCGCATGGTGAGCCTGGTTTATCCGGGCGCCTCCCCCGCCCGGCCCTTGCAGCTCCACATGTCGGAAACCATACACCAGCGCCAGGCGCTGATCCGCGGCATTTTCGCCAACATCGTGATCCCCCAGCTGCTGCTCATCGTGATAGCCGTGGCAGCAGTGTGGTATGCCCTGAAACAGGGATTATTGCCGCTCGAGCGCCTGCGCCGGGAGGTGGCGCACCGCCGGCGCGACGATCTGAGCGAACTGGATGAAGCCAGGGCGCCCGAGGAAGTCCGGCCGCTGATCCGTGCCGTGAACGATCTGCTGGCGCGCCTCAAGCAGGTGATGCTGGCCCAGCAGCGCTTCGTTGCCGACGCCGCCCACCAGTTGCGCACCCCCTTTGCCGGCCTGACCACCCAGGCCGAACTGGCGCTGCGCGAGCCCGAAATGGAGCGCAAGCAGCATGCCCTGACGCAGATCCTCTCCAGCGCCGAACGCGGCAGCCATCTGGTGAACCAATTGCTGGCCTTGGCGCGCAACGAGCCGGGCGGACAGGGGGTGGAAACCTTCTCCCCGCTCGACCTCAACCGGCTCGCGCAGGAATGCGCCATGCGCTGGGTGCCACGGGCGCTGGAAAAAAACATCGACCTGGGCTTCGAGGATATTCCTCGCCTCGCGCCTTTGCGCGGCGATGCGGCCAGCCTCACCGAAATGCTCAACAACCTGCTCGACAACGCCATTCGCTATACCCAGGCCGGCGGGCATATCACCGTCGCGGTGGATTACGAGCATGGCGGGGCGGTGCTGCGCGTGGAAGACAACGGCCCCGGCATCCCGCCGGAGCACCGCGAGCGCGTGTTCGAACGGTTCTACCGCGTGCTCGGCAGCGGCCAGAGCGGCAGCGGGCTGGGGCTGGCCATCGTGGCGGAAGTGGCGAAGCGCCACGGCGCCACGATCAGCCTGGATGAGGGGCAGGATGGAACGGGAACGCGGGTGAGCATTCGTTTCCCCCACCACATAAGCTAAAAACTGAAATACTTCTCCATGACGGCTTGCAGCTTGCGCGCCTGGCGGAAGGCTTCCTTGAGGATGCGCCGGTCCAGGTTGTTCAGGCTGTCCGGATTGACCCGGTTGGACAGCGTGGCGCCCGCCTCGCACTGCTCGTGCTGCAGGCGCAGGCGCAACAACTGGAGGTAAAGAAAGGCGTCGATCCAGCCCTCCACATCGTGCCCTTTCATATCCCAGGCTTCCCCGGCGGCGCGCAGGCGGCGGATGGTGGAGGTTTCACCGCTGCCGGCGGCCAGGCTGAAGATGCGCGCGGCATCGACGAAGGGCGAGACGCCGTTGAACTTCAGGTCCAGCGTGCCGCCGTCCACCACGAAATCGCGCACCATCCCCAGCGGCGGACGGTTGCCCAGGGCGTTCTGCACCATGTGCCTGAGGAACAGGCGGTTATCCTTGATCCTGGCGTTGAGCCACGCGCGCAACTCGTGCGCCAGCTCATGGCAGCCCCACAAGGGGCGGAAATCGAAAAAAATGGTGGCATTCAGCAGCACCGGCGCATCGCCGCGGTGCATCCATTCTGAGAAAGTCCCCTTCCACTCCTCCAGGGAGAGGCACCACTTCGGGTTGGAGGCCATGACGTTTCCCTTGCACAAGGGGAAGCCGCAGGCGTCCAGCGCCGCGTTGATGCGCTCCGCCAGCGGCAGCAGCACGCTCCGCATCTCGTCCGCGCTCTTGCCCTCTGGGACCCGGAAGATGATCCCGTTGTCCTGGTCGGTGTTGAGCGTCTGCTCGAAGCGCCCTTCGCTGCCCAGGGCGAGCCAGCAGATTTCCATGCCCTGCCCGTCAAGACCCTGCGCCTGGCATTCCAGTTCGATCAGCCGCTGCGTGAGCAGGTCGTTGAGCGTGGAGATGAATTGCGTCAACTGTTCCGCCGCTACCCCCTGGGCGAGCATGTTGTGCGCGAGCTGGCGGATGTCCTGCGCGCTTTGCTTGAGCTGGTCCACGCTCTGGCTGCTGCGGATGGCGCTGCTGATTTGCCGCAAGCCCACTCGCTGCAGGGTGAAGAGGTCTTTTTCCGAGATGATGCCGATCAGTTTGTCCTGTTCGGTCACCAGGACGTGCCGGATGCCTTGCCGCGCCATGGCCAGCGCCGCTTCGTACGCCAGCGCCTGGGGCGGCAGGGTACAAAGCCCGGTGCTCATGATGCCGATGATGGGCTGCTCAAGGTCGGCGCCGGGCAGGGCGACCCGGTTGAGCACGTCGTGCAGGGTGAAGATGCCCACCGGGCGCTCGTCTTCCACGGCGATCATGGCGCCGATGCCGAGGTCGTGCAGGGTTTGCAGGACCGCCCGGATGGGGGTGGACGGCGCGCAGGTGACGGGCTCGCGCCGGAGGATGGCACTGAGCGGGCTGTTCATGGATTGCTGCGCGCTGCTGGTCTGGGCGTATTGCGCCTGGATGATGTGCTTGGATTGCTCCAGCAGGTTGGCGATGCGCCGCGTGCAGAAGTCGTGGAAGGCCGCGCTTTGCCGCGTGAGCTGGTGGAAGTCCGCCGCGCCCAGTTCGTAGCAGAAGAGGTCGTCGCGCGCGCGGTAGGTGCTGGTGACCGGGCGCTTGGAGAGCAGGGCCCCCAGGGGGAAGCATTCGCCTTCGTGCAGTTCGAGCCAGGCGCTGTCGTCCTGCGCCTGCACCACGCCCTGCTCGCCTTGCACCACGCCCTGCTTGATGATGTAGAAGGTGCGCGCTTCGCCCTGCTCGGGCGAAAGCACAATTTCACCCTTGGCGTAGTAGCCGATCTGAAGGCGGCCAGACAGCCATTCCAGGTCAGTACGATCCATCCGGTCAAACGGCGCGAAGCGGATCAGGTGGTCAAGCGTGGCCTGGACCGGGGCATTGGGGGCTGCGCTTGGATGGCTCATAAAATCCTCACTGGAAACCGGGAACTCATCATAGGTCTACCGCACTGAATTCGTCAAAAATCTGGGGGCGCGCCTGGCAGGCAAAAAAGAAGCCCTTCGCCATCAAGTGCGCCTCCCCATCATTTGTTTTCCTCGTCCATGGCCCGTTTCAGCATCTCGCCCCCAGGAAGGCTGGGCGCGCGGGGGGGGGCGACCAGCAGCGCCGACGCACCGCCCGGCAGGGGTCGACTGCCGCGACAGCGGCGCTGAAAATATGGGAGAGAATCGATTGCGGCGTTCCTTTTGCCGCATCCTCAAGCCTTTTTCTGCCAGGCCCATGCATTGCCTGTGTAAAAAACCCGTTGACGCATGCCATAATCATTTACCCGTTTATCATCAACAAAAATCCCGGAGACCCCCATGAAGCTGCCGCACTTTGCCAGACGTGGTTTTGGCCTGATCCCTCTGCTGGTGTTGATCGGCATGGCTGCAGCAGCAACGGTGCTGGTGGTGAAGCAGCCGTGGAAGGGCGAGGCGCTGGCCGATGCGGAGGGCAATTTCGCGCTGGTGGAGGTGGCCAACCGGGATCTCGATGGCTCGCCCGCGCTGGCCGCCACCTTCACCTTGCCGCTCGACCCGAAGCAATCCTACGATGAATTCGCGCAGGTTTTCGAAATGCCCGCGCGCGCGGGGGAAGCCCAGCCGCGCAACCAGGAAAGCGTGGATGAGGGCATGGAACAGGAGGAAGCGCCCGACGGGGCCGGCACCGCGGTGAGCACCAGCGAGGAAGACGTGGCGGTCAAGGACGGCAAGCTGGTCAAGGGCTCCTGGGTGGTGGGGGAGAACCCGCGCCTGCTGTTCTTTCCGCACATCAAGCCGCAAACCCGTTACGTGGTGAAAATCGGCGCCGGCCTGCCGGCGCTGGGCGGCAAGAAACTCGAAGCCGAGACCCGTTATTCGGTGCGCACCGCCGCGGTTTCGCCCGCCTATTATTTCGCCCGCCGCGGCATGGTGCTGCCCGCCAGACAGAACGGCGGCCTGCCGGTGGTGACGGTGAACGTGCCCGAGATCGACGTGCAGTTCCTGCGCGTCAAGCCGGACCAGTTGCCGCGCTTTCTCGACCGCGTCATCAGCGGCCCGCGCCCCGCCCCGCGCCAGCACGACGCCGACGGGGAAGGCGATTACGAGGAATACGACTGGCGCGCCACCGACCTCAAGGGGGCGGTCAACAACTGGTCGCTGGATACCCTGCACAAGATGACCGAGAGCGTCTATGTCGGGCGCTTCCTCACCGAGCAGAAGGCCAACAGGCGCAACGTCACCTTCCTGCCGGTCGAGGACATCAAGGAATTGCGCGAGCCGGGCATCTACATCGCGGTGATGAGCCAGCCCAACCGCTTCCGCCACGATTACCAGGTCACCTATTTCTACGTCAGCGACCTGGGCCTGACTACACGCGTCTTCACCAAGGGCGCGGACGCCTACGTCAGCTCGCTGACCAGCGGCAAGGCCGTTTCCGGCGTGGAAGTGAGCTGGCTGGACGAGAACGCCAAGGTGCTGGCGCGCGCCGAGACCGACGGCGAAGGCCGCGCGCCATTTGCCGAACGGCCCGCCCAGGCGCGCGTGATCGTGGCGAAGAAGGGCGCGGAGCTGTCGCTCATCGCGCTCAAGGAGCCGGCGCTCGACCTTTCCGAATACGAGGTCAGCGGCCCGCCGGGCAAGCCCGTCAGCCTGTTCGCCTATTCCGGGCGCAACATCTACCGCCCCGGCGAAAGCTTCGACCTCTCCATCCTGGCGCGCGATTCCGATGGGCGGCCCATCCCCGCGCAGCCGGTGCAGGCCATCTTGAAGCGGCCGGACGGCAAGAGCCAGTTCACCGCGACCTGGCAGCCGGAGCAGAAGTTCGGCGGCTATTACCGCCACATCATCGAAATCCCCGGCGATGCGCCGACCGGCTTCTGGACCCTGGAATTGCGCGTGGACCCGGCGGACAAGCGGGCGACGACCAGCTTCCGCTTCGGCGTGGAAGAGTTCATGCCGGAACGCATGAAGCTGGACCTTTCCTCTCCCCAGAAAACCCTGCTTGTCGAGCAGCCCTTCAAGCTGGCGGTGCAGGGCGATTACCTCTACGGCGCGCCGGCGGCGGGCAACCGCCTGCTGGGCGTGGCGCAGTTCGAGCGCAACAAGAATCCCCTGGCGCAGAAGCTGCCCGGCTTCGAGTTCGGCGACAGCAACGAGGACAGCCAGAAGAAGCGCGTCGAGCTGGACGAAAGAACCCTGGACGACGCCGGCCATGCCGACATCGACATCGACCTCGGACCGGCCGGCGGCAAGCGCTCGCCCTATACCGTGCGCGCCACCCTGAGCCTGCTGGAAAGCGGCGGGCGGCCGGTGATCCGCAGCATCGAGCGCACCCTGTGGCCCGCCCCGGTGCTGGTGGGCATCCGCCCCCTGTTCATCGGGGATTACGCGCGCGAGGGCAGCATGGCGCAGTTCGAGGTGGTGCGCAGCGACGCCGAGGCCCGGCTGTTTGGCGCGAATGCGCTGCCGGTGCGCCTGTTCCGCGAAAACCGCGACTATTACTGGCGCTTCGACGACCAGCGCGGCTGGCATTCCGGCTTCGCCGAAAGCGACGAGCTGGTGGGCACCTACAAGGTCGACATTGCCAAGGGCGCGCGCGGCAAGCTGGGCGTGCCGGTCAAGTATGGCCGCTACCGCGTGGAAATCACCGATCCGGAAACCCAGCAGACCCTGAAATTCCGCTTCTACGCCGGCTGGAGCGCGCGCGCGGACGAAACCCAGGGCATACGCCCCGACCGCGTCGCGCTGAAGCTCGACAAGCCCGCCTACAAGGAAGGCGAGAGCGCGCGCCTGACCCTGACGCCGCCGCACGCCGGCGAGGCGCTGGTGACCGTGGAAGCCGACAAGACCCTGTGGGTGAAACGCATTTCTGTCCCGCTCGACGGCGCCACGCTGGAGATTCCGATCAGCAAGGAATGGAAACGCCACGACCTGTACGTTTCCGCCGTGGTGCTGCGCCCCGGCAGCGAGGGCGAGAAGGTCACGCCGGCGCGCGCGCTGGGCCTGCTGCACCTGCCGCTGGAGCGCAATGAGCGCAAACTGGCCGCGACACTGGAAGCGCCCAAGAAGATGCTGCCCTCCACCCGCCTCAAGGTGCGCGTGAAAGTGCCGGAGGCCAAGGGGCAGCAGGCCGTGGTGACGCTCTCGGCGGTGGACGTCGGCATACTCAACATCACCCGCTTCGCCACGCCGGACCCGTTCGGGCATTTCTTCGGCAAGCTGCGCTACGGCGCCGACATGTATGACGTCTACGGCAGGCTGATCGAAAAGCTCGGCGGCCAGAAAGGCAAGCTCAAGTTCGGCGGCGACAGCGCGCCCAAGGCCACCCGCAGCCTGCCCAAGAAAGTGCGCCTGGTGGACCTGTTCTCCGGCCCGGTGGCGCTCAACGCGCAGGGCGAGGCCGAGATCGCGCTGGACGTGCCCGATTTCAACGGCACGCTGCGGCTCATGGCGGTGGTGGCCACCCCCGACCGCTTCGCCAGCGCCGAGAGCGAGGTCGTGGTCGCGGCGCCGCTGGTGGCCGAGCTGCTGACGCCGCGCTTCCTCACCATAGGCGACCAGGCCGTGGTCGCGCTCGACCTGCACAACCTGTCCGGCGCGGCGCAGAAACTGAAAGTGGCGCTGACCAACCAGGACGGGCTCAAGATCCACAACGCCGAGCGCGAAGTCGCCCTCAAAGACCAGCAAAAGCAGACCCTGCGCTTCAATCTCGAATCCGGCAGCGCCTTCGGCCTGAGCGAAGTCCGGCTGGCCGTGACCGGGCTGGAAGGATTCAAGCTGGAACGCAGCTTCGGCCTGCAGGTGCAGGCGGCCACGCCAAATCAGCAAATCGTGCGGCGCTATGCCGTGAATCCGGGAGCCATCCTGGAGCTCAAGGATGCCGAGCTGTCCGGCCTGATGAAGAGCACCTTGCAGGCGCACCTGCAAATTTCCGACAAGGCGCCTATCGACGTGCGCTCGGCCATCAGCGGCCTGCTCACCTACCCATACGGCTGCGCCGAGCAGACCACCAGCACCGCCTACCCGCACGTGTTCGTGGATGAGGAAGCTGCGCGCCAGTTCGGTCTCAAGCCCTACACCCAGGCCCAGCGCGCGGACATGCTGGAAAAAGCCATCGCCCGCCTGGGCGCGATGCAGGCGCCCAACGGCGGCTTCAGCCTGTGGGGCAACGTGGCCGAGTACCAGTACTGGCTCTCCGCCTATGTCGGCAACTTCCTGCTGGATGCGCGCGAACAGGGCTTCAAGGTTCCGGAAAGCATGCACAAGAATGCCACCGACTTCCTGCTCAAATACCTGCAGGAAGGCGTGGCCGGGCTGCCGAGCGGCAAGGTGAGCTACAACGAGAGCGGCTGGCAGGACTACCGTTACGCCGGTGGCGGCCGCTTCAGCGTGCTGGCCTACGGCGCCTACGTGCTGGCGCGCGAATCCAGGGCGCCGCTCTCCACCTTGCGCCAGATGCACGAGCTGCGCGGCCAGGCACATTCCGGTCTGGCGCTGGTGCACCTCGGCCTGGCGCTGAAGCTCATGGGCGATGAAAAACGCGCCATGGAAGTGCTGGCCGAGGGCATCAGGAAGCCGCGAGACAGTAGCTACTGGTGGGGCGACTATGGCAGCCCGATGCGCGACGCCGCCTTGTCCTACGTGCTGCTCGAACGCCACAAGATCAAGCTCGACGGCCAGGACAACCTGGTCGGCCTGGCGGCGGACGAGCTGGAAAAGAACCGCTACACCAGCACGCAGGAAAAACTCGCCCTGTTCCTGCTCGGGCGCAATTTCGCCAATGTCAAGGAAGGCAATGCCTGGAGCGCGGAATTGTCCGGGCGCGACAAGCCCGAAACCCTGAGCGAGAAAGGCTCGCGCATCGTGGCCCTGAGCGCGTCCGATCTCGTCAAGGGCCTGCGGGTCAAGAACACCCACAAGGAAAAGCTCTATCTGCAGCTCAGCCTCTCCGGCCATCCCGTCAAAATGCCGGCCGCGCGGGACGACATGATAGAGCTCAAGCGCGAGCTGTTCGATGCGGAAGGCAAGCCCATCGGCAGCCGCGGCCTGCGCGTGGGCGAAACCGTGCTGGTGCGGCTGAGCGTGAATCCGCGCCGCCACATCCCCAACGGCATGGTGGTGGACCGGATTCCGGCCGGGCTGGAGATCGAGAACCTCAACATCGTGCAGGGAGAGGGAATGGGCGGGGTGAACATCGATAACGTCAACCCGGCCCAGGCCATGCTCGACTCCCGCATCCAGCATGTCGAATTCCGCGACGACCGCTTCGTGGTGGCCGCGCGCCTGGATGGCCGCCTGACCCTGTTTTACCGGGCAAGGGTCGTCACGCCGGGCAGCTTCGTGTTCCCGCCGCTATACGCCGAGGACATGTACCGCCCCGATGTCTACGGCCTGGCGCACGGTGAAGGCAGCCTGAAGGTGAGCGACGGGAAGGAATGATGCATGAGTAGGAGCGCGGGCGTCCCGCCCGCAATGGCCATGCAACAAGGCGAGCGGGACGCCCGCGTTCCTGATCATAAATTCTGGCATAGCCGTGGTTATCTGCCTCACTGCGATACCCCCGGCCTGCTCCAGGCCATCACTTTTCGCCTGGCGGACTCCCTTCCAGCCGACGTGCTGGAGCGTTTGCAACAGGACGTTGACGATGATGAGGAGAGGAGAACAAGCATCGAAAACCTGCTCGATGCCGGTCATGGGGCATGCTGGCTGAAACAGCCAGCCATTGCGGATATCGTCAGGAATGCGCTGTTGCATTGGGATGGACAGCGCTATCGCCTGTTGGCCTGGTGCGTCATGCCCAATCATGTGCATGTGCTGATTGAAACTCGCGCGGGTTCGCCGTTGCCGGACATCTTGCATAGCTGGAAATCTTTCACCGCGAAAGCGATCAACCGGCACCTTGGCCGTACAGGGGCTGTATGGATGCCGGATTATTTTGACCGCTATATTCGTGACGACCCTCACCTGGCTGCCGTCATCGCCTATATACATGGCAATCCGGTAAAGGCCGGACTGGTGCAAAACGACCAGGACTGGCCGCATTCCAGCGCGAGCATGGAGGGTAGGGGAGCGCGAGCATCCTGCTCGCCACAAAATGAAATCAGCGGGCGGGACGCCCGCGTTCCAGCCAAATGATCCGCAGGCGCTGGGCGGCTTTGCTGCTGGCCGGCTTGCTGGCGCTGATCGTGCTCGACCGCCTGTTTCCGCCGCCGGTGCCGGGGCGCAACGCGCCGCATGCCTTGCTGATCGTCGCGCGCGACGGCACGCCCTTGCGCGCCTTTCCGGACCGGGACCAGGTGTGGCGCCACCCGGTCGCGCTGGTGGATGTCTCTCCGCGCTACATCGAGGCCCTGATCCGCTATGAAGACCGCGCCTTCCGCTGGCATCCGGGGGTGAACCCCGTGGCGCTGCTGCGCGCCGGCTGGCAGTGGCTGCGCCATGGCCGGGTGGTGTCGGGCGGCTCCACGCTGACCATGCAGGTGGCGCGCATACTCGAACCCTCGCCGCGCACCCTGGCGGGCAAGGCCAGGCAGATCGCGCGCGCGCTGCAACTGGAATGGCGCTACTCCAAGGATGAGATCCTCACCCTGTACCTCAACTACGCACCCATGGGCGGCGTGCTGGAAGGGGTCGAGGCGGCCAGCCGGGCCTACCTGGGCAAGCCCGCGCGGCGCCTCTCCGAGGCCGACGCGGCCTTGCTCACGGTATTGCCGCAGGCGCCCTCCCGCTACCGCCCCGACCGCCATCCCGAGCGAGCCCGCGCGGCGCGCGACAAGGTCTTGCAGCGCATGGGCGGCGTGTGGAGCGAGGCGGCGCTGCGCGATGCGCGGCAGGAGCCGGTGGTCGCGCGCACCTTGCGCGACCCGCTGCTTGCCCCCCTGCTGGCGGAGCGCCTGCGCAAGGAGGCGCGGGGGCGGCAGCGCATCGACACCACGCTGGACGCGCAAGTCCAGCAGAACGTCGAACTCCTCCTCGCCAGCCGCCTCCATGCCCTGCCGCCGCGCGTTTCCATGGCCGCGCTGGTGGTCGACAACGCCACGCTGGAGGTGCGCGCCTACGCGGGCTCGGTCGATTTCAGCGACCAGCAGCGCTTTGCCCATGTCGACATGGTGCGCGCCTCGCGCTCGCCCGGCTCCACGCTCAAGCCCTTCCTCTACGGGCTGGCGCTGGACGAGGGGCTGATCCATTCCGAATCCCTGCTGGCCGACGTGCCGCAATCCTTCTCCGGCTACCAGCCGGGCAATTTCCAGCAGTCCTTCCACGGCCCGGTCAGCGTGTCCGAGGCGCTCACCCTGTCGCTCAACGTGCCTGCGGTGGAAGTGCTGGAGCGCCTCGACCCGGTGCGCTTCGTCGCCCTGTTGCGGCGCGGCGGGCTGAAGCTCGATTTACCCCAGGGGGCGGCGCCCAACCTGTCCGTGATCCTGGGCGGCGCCGGCACCTCGCTGGAGCAACTGGTCGGCGCCTATAGCGCGCTGGCCCGCCAGGGGCTCTCCGGCAAGCCGCGCTACACCGCGGATACCCCGTTCGAGGAGCAGCGCATGTTGTCCGCCGGCGCGGCCCATATCGTGCGCGACGTGCTCGAATCCGGCGGCCCGTCAGGCCGGGCGGTGGAAAGCGGCGCCGGGCAGAGGCGCGGCATCGCCTGGAAGACCGGCACCAGCTTCGGCTTCCGCGATGCCTGGTCGGTCGGGGTTTCGGACCGGTACACGGTCGGCATCTGGGTTGGGCGCCCCGACGGCACGCCCAACCCCGGCTTCTTCGGCGCCAACATCGCCGCGCCCCTGCTGGTCGACATCTTCGACGCCCTGGGCCCGCAGCCGCGCACCGGGCGTGTCCCGCCGCCCTCGGCCAGCCAGGCAAGGATATGCTGGCCGCTGGGGGGGCTGCACCAGCCCGGCGACGACGCCCTGTGCCACCAGCAGCGCACCGCCTGGCTCCTGAACGACACCGCCCCGCCCACCTTCCCCGACCGCATCCGGCGGGGCGCGGTGCGCCTCTCCTACGAGCTGGACGCGGCCAGCGGCTTGCGCATCGCCCCGGACTGCTTCAGCGGCGCGCGGCGCAGCGTCGAGAGCGCGCGCTGGCCCGCCGTGCTGGAACCCTGGCTGGAAGGCGAAATCCGGGAGAAAGCCCGGCTCCCCGCCTGGCACCCGGCCTGCCTGGCCCATGCCGGCCAGCAAGGCGGCCTGAAAATCCACGGCGTCAGCGCCGGCGAAACCCTCCAGCGCCCGCGCCCGGACATGCCGCCCGTGCTCAAACTGGAGACCCGAGGCGCGGAGGGCGAGGTCTACTGGCTGATCAACGGCCGCATGATGGCCCGCCAGAGCGGTAAGAAACCCTTCTACCACCGGCCGGAAAATCCCGGCCGCCTGTCCATCACCGCTATGGACGATTTCGGGCATTTCGACAGGGTGAATGTGAGCGTGCGCTAGCAGCCTGCCAGCCCTTTCTTGCTTGGCAAAACAAGCGATGCGCGCTAAGATCTGACTTATATAGTCAGAATCGCAAAAGGTGATGTCATCATGCACTCATGGCAAATACAGGAAGCCAAGGCGCGCATCTCGGAAGTCGTCAAGTGCGCTCAGAACCAGGGTCCGCAGGAAATCACGCTGCATGGCAAGCCCGTTGCGGTCCTGCTCTCCCGTGAAACCTACGACCGCCTGGCTCACGGGGGCGATTCCCTGCTCGAATTCATGCGCCGCTCGCCCTTGTACGGGCTTGAAGAAATCGAATTCGAGCGCGACAAGAGCCTCACCCGCGAGGAGCCCTTTTGAGTTACCTCATCGACACCAACGTGCTATCGGAACTGCGCCGCAAGAACCCCAATCCCGGTGTCGCAAGCTGGTTCACGCAACGGCCCGCCGCAACCCTGTACATGAGCGTTCTCACGCTGGGCGAGATACGCAAGGGCATCGAGGGCTTGGGCGACGACGAACGGCGCATGGCGCTGCTGGACTGGCTCGAAACCGACCTGCCCGCCTTCTTTGCTGGGCGCATCCTTCCCGTCGATGCCCAGGTCGCGGACCGCTGGGGGCGGCTGGTCGCCGCAGCCGGACGCCCCTTGCCCGCGATCGACAGCCTGCTGGCCGCCACCGCGCTGGCGCACGACCTGGTTCTGGTGACACGAAACAGCCGGGATTTCAGCGGCCTTCCGCTTCAGTTGATCAATCCCTGGACGGAATGACCCGGTGACTGGTGCGTCAGAATCGCGGCTTGGCGGGAAATATGGGCCGGTTCCTGATTTTCGCGACATTCTCCAGCCATCGGCGTTAGTCGATGCAATATTCAATTATAAATCAATGTAATTTGTTTCGAAGGCTCGATGACGTCGTTAAGATTGTAGGTTTTATTGTTTCGTCTGACAGTGCCATCTTTAGAAACGATGATGATATTTTTGCATGCATGTAACTGGCGAGTAGCCTCCATCAGGTGATTTTCGGCGGCTGTGGAGTTGGTTACGCAATTCTGAAACAGATCAGCTAGCCGAGTGGGTTTGTTGAGTTGAAATATGGTTCGCCCAAAGTGTTCTCGTACCCCATCGATGCAGGCTTCTTTCGAGGCAGGCCCTGCGAATTCAAAAGTCTGTTGACTAGTGTATTCGGCATCCTTGTTTGCGTTGTAGCCAAGTACAAATATGCCAGGCTCTAGTTCATGTCCGAATTCCGTTGCATGTTCCCAATGGAGCGATTTCATGACTGCATGAGCACGGTATTGATTTGATAGGTGGATTAACCAATAGCCCCAGGAATTTAGCCCATGAGGTTTCACAAAGAACAGAGTCATGTATTTTGCTCCGGTCTCGCATTTGATGCCGTGGGCAAGGTGACGCTGTAGGGTTTTTCTCCATTCTTGTTTCTGTGTGGCCTTAAGCAGTTTTAGGTCGGCCCAAGGGATATACGCATCCAACCCTATGTTTTCGAGCAGTTTGCGATTGGCAGCACGGTCTGATAAATACGTGGTTAGATTGTCCACGTTGAAGGTCATAACAATTTCAGCGCCCTTGAGGGTGCTTAGAATGCTCGCTATCTCAGGTAGTGGGATATTTTTGTAGCTGTATTGATCGAGCACAAACAGGGCATGTTCGCCCATCCTGCGCTTCTGAACTTTTTGGACAAGATATGGAAGTGATTGAAGAAAATCACTGGTGATGACTTCGGTTTGCCTGTAA
The DNA here is from genome assembly GCA_964384915.1 of uncultured Sulfuricella sp. Lineage (GTDB taxonomy): Bacteria > Pseudomonadota > Gammaproteobacteria > Burkholderiales > Sulfuricellaceae > Sulfurimicrobium. Next base: position 42,013 of record CAYLMA010000007.1, read on the forward strand.
TCAACCAGATCGATGGCATTTTCTTCACGCTTTGCATTCAACCAATATCGGAGATGCTTGGTTGTGTCCGGCAGAATATCGACGAAAGAATATTCGACATTGACGTTACGCGGAATCCGTCGTTCTTGGTTAAGGTGCTTCCGGGCTTCACGGACCGCTCGCATCATCAAGAGGGGGGAGCCGTCTACAACCCCGCCTTCTTCTGTCTGGTAACAGCCCCCGCCACAAAAGCCATCAATAACGGATAGACGAAGCTCTGGGATGTGTGCCGGAGCCATTAGTGTCAAAACATACCGTCTGACATACTCCTCAACGATATTGTGTTTTGTCTGGCTATGCCGATCCAGAATAGGAGGGGGAGAACCAATTTCCCAAAGATATTTATCGTCGGATGACATTTATATCAACCGTTGTATTGCAGGCATCGCATCCCAAGTGCGTCCATGCAATTCTCGACCGTTATATTTTTTTGCGCGCTTTTCACCGTCAGCGCCCCAGCCGCCCCATTGCTTGAAGAAGAAAGCTACACCAGCAGTTTCGCATTGCTCGCGGATAGTGTCTACCCATTCCAACATCATAGGGCGTGCTTTTGGACCGGACTCACCACCCACGATTACCCAATGTATATCAGTAATGTCTAGCATACCGAGATCCTCCAGCAAAGGCTCGACAGATAGAAAACGGATAGAGGCATTCACTTGTCGGAGGTGGTCAATTCTGGGGACGCCGTGTTGCTGATCTTCAACGGATACCCCCATCCAGGCATTGGAGGGAGCTGTCTTCCCTTGAAAATATTTGGCCATGCGTGCGCTACGCTTAGTCAATATCTGGAAGGTATGTTGCTTGGCCTGAGCAATTACCTCAAATACTTGGTCGATATAGGCGAATGGCACATCCTCATGAAACAAGTCAGACATCGAATTTACAAAGTATGTCGTAGGTGTCTTGCGCTTCAACGGGTCTTGAAGCCGCTGAGGGAGAATGGTCAATTCAAAACCTCGCTCATAACCAGGTGTTTTCATGGCCTGCAAGCGTGCTGCCATACCTTCGGCGTAGCAGTGCTTGCATCCTGGAGAAACTTTGGTGCATCCAACAGTCGGATTCCAGGTTCGTTCGGTCCACTCAATTTTACTTACTGTCGTCATAAAAATGTTCCCATTTTAGGGCCATGAGTTGTTTTAATCATTATTAAGAAGCCATCTGCTTTTAGCCTTGTCACGATATCGCCATAGGATGACGGCTGGCAACTTCTGACTGGCAGCGTGTGCCGATAATTAGAAATGTAATTCGCGTGAGTCTATTCTTGGGTGCCGCGACAATCAAGCTACGCTGGGCGCCGGGAAGAGGGAGAGCGCAGAGGAAAAGGGGGGATTATTTCACCTGCCCGTGCCGCGAAATTTTCAGTCTTCCCAGTCCTCAACCTGCAACCCCGGTACCCGCCCGAATTCATCGGTATTGTGCGTGACCAGGATCAGGTTCCGCGCCATGGCTTGGCCGGCGATCAACACGTCGTAGGGGCCGATGGGCGTGCCCTTGAGGGCCAGGGCGGCGCGGATTTCGCCGGCCTGGCGGGCGTCTTCCTTGTCGAAATCCAGCACCTCGAATTGCAGGCTCTCCACCAGCGCGACATTGCGCGCGCTGCGCTGGCTCTTGAAAGCGCCGTAGAAAAGCTCATGAGAGACAATCACCGAAATGCACAGGTCGCCGGGCTTGTTTTGCCGCGCCCGTTGCGCGGGGCGTGAGTCCTTGTCGTTGAGCAAGGCGATGACGGCATTGGCGTCTAGCAGGTAACGCATTAGCGGAACAGCTTGTCGAGTTCCGGGCGCTCCTGCTGCCCTGGCTGTTCATTGACAGCCTGAACGAAGTCATCGTCCAGCTTGCCCGCAATCGCATCCAGCCAAGACCAGTCGCTGGCGACGGGTTCCAGAATGACGGCGTTGCCATGCCGCCGGATTCGAACTTCCTCCCCCTCGAAGCGGAAGTCCTTGGGCAGGCGCACTGCCTGCGAGCGGCCCGACCAGAATATCTTAGCGGTGTCCATGATTGCCTCCTGATGGGATATAGCAAAAATATATACCTGCATGACGCTTCGTGCAACTGGATGGCAATTTCATAGCTGGCTGGGGTGAGGTAAACCAGTTCCAGGTTGTCCAGTAATTCAGTGAGCGCGGCTTGTCCGGCTGCTTGCAGTTTGTGATAACCGAGAATTTCCACCCGACTGATGATTGAAACCTTGGGCAGGGTGTCGAGCAGCTACTGGCGTAGTTTTGGCGTGTTCCGGCTGGGTGGCGTAAATGAGGATGTTGCTGTCGGCCAGTATCATGCTTAATCGCGGTCAGGCAGGGTGCGATCTTCGCGCTGTTCGCGCTCCCATAGAGCGGGATTGGTCTTGGCAAAAGGATTGAGCGCGACGAGTTGTTCCAGCGTGCTGGAGAGCTTCATGCGGCGCTGCTGGTCGTTAGTGGAAGGTTGGCGGGCTTTTTGCTCCAAGTACAGCACGTAGTCGAGAACCTCACCCTGGAGCGGCAGCGGCAGCTTTTCCACATGCTGCTGGATGGTTTGTTCGAGATTCATGGCTTTTCCTTTTTGATCGAGTAACTATACCCTTTAAAAGCCTTTCGCCGTAGTCCCTTTTACCAGCAGTTCCTGCTCGAACCCGGCGAATCAACGCCCAATCCTTATCACCGTTCCCTCACGCCGCATGTCGGCGGCACCGTGATGCGCGCCCGTCGCGAGGTCGATGGCAACGCCCTGCACCGAGCCGATGGTTTGCTTGCAGCGGTCACTGCCTGATTCTTCCAGCCCCACATGGCCCAGCATGCGCAAGGCATCCTGCGCGGCAATGCCGATACGCGGCTGCATGAAGTCCTGCCCGCCTTCGCAGCTCACCTGGCCCGCCGCGTGTGTCACCGACAGGCGGGGGGCGGCGATGGCCTGCTGCAGGGTCATCCCGTAGTCGATCAGGTTGAGGGTGACGTTGAGCACCGAGTTGATGATGGACGACCCGCCCGGCGAGCCGAATGCGGCCACCGGTTTGCCATCCTTGAACAGCATCGTGGGCGCCATGCTGGAGCGGGGGCGTTTGCGGGGGGCGGCGTCGTTGGCGCCGGGGTTGGCGCTGCTGGCGCTGGGGGCGAAATTGAGGTCGGTGAGCTCGTTGTTGAGCAGAAACCCATAGCCCGGCACGGTGATGCCCGAGCCCCAGGTGTATTCAATGGAGCTGGTGTAGCTCACCACGTTGCCCCAGCGGTCGACGATGGAAAAGTGGGTGGTATGCGGGCTTTCCTGCCCGGCGGGCACGGGCCTGGGCCGGATCGGCCTGGCGTCATCCCAGGGGAGCGGATCTCCGGCCTGTGGCGTGTCCATCCGGCTATCCGTTTTGATCAAGGCAGAGCGGGATGCGATGAAGCCGGGGTGCAGCAGGCCCGCACGCGGCACCGCTGCAGCATCGTCGTCGCCGATCCACACGGCGCGGTCGGCAAAGGCCAGGCGCATGGCCTCGATCATCACGTGCAGGGTTTTGGGGCTGCCGAAGCCATAGCCCTGTGTGGCGTCGCCCAGCGGAAAGCGTTCGAGCAGCTTCAGCGTTTCGAATGTGGTGAGGCCGCCGGAGGAAGGGGGCGGCATCCCCGCCAGCGTCCAGCCGCGATACTGCTCGACCAGCGGTTTGCGGATGGCGGCCCGATAATCCGCCAGGTCCGCCGGCGTCATGCGGCCTTTGCCGGCCGCGCCGAGCTCGTCCCGCGTGCGCTGCTGGGCTTTGATCATTGCGCGCGCCAAGGGGCCACGGTAGAAGGCATCGGGCCCTTTGGCGGCGATCAGTTTCAGGGTTCTGGCCAGATCGGGTTGCACCAGCCAGTCGCCCTCGGCCAGGGGTTCGCCCCCGGGACGAAAGATCGCGGCGGTCTCCGGCTGCAATTGCGTGCGGCCGTGATCGTTGGCGATATCTTCGGCCATGAATCGGTTCACGCGAAAGCCGCGCTCGGCCAGTTCAATGGCGGGTGCCAGCGTGTCGGCAAGCTTGCGTGTGCCCCAGCGGCGCAATGCGGTGTCGACGCCGCGCAGAGTGCCGGGCACGCCGACCGATATGCCGCTGGTCGAGGCCTGCGGGAAAGGCATCGGCTTGCCATCGGGCGCAAACATGCCGGCACGGGCAGCGGCGGGTGCGCGCTCGCGCGAATCGACGATGACGGTTTCGCCGGTTTTGGCAAGATAGATCATCATGAATCCGCCGCCGCCGATGCCGGATGATTGCGGCTCGACCACGTTGAGTGCGAACTGCACCGCAGCCGCGGCATCGATGGCATTGCCCCCCTGTGCCAGCATGCGGGCACCGGCAGCGGCCGCAGCCGGGTGGGAGACCGCCACCACGGCGTCGGGCGAGGCGGCCAGAGCCGGAAATGAAAGAAGACACAGGACGAGCCAGCGCGTGCAATGCGAACGAATGGGCATGGAAATGAGCGGGTAGCGGAAGAGGCTCAAGCCTGCCCTATCTTGCCTGGGCGCGTCAATATGCGGGCCGGACGATGCAGCCGTGTCAGCGGGATCGTATATTGCTGCCTGATCACCAGTAAATAAACCCAAAAAAACAGTTAACCGCAAAGGACGCAAAGGAACGCGAAGGAATTCAGTCGCTTGGACGGCGTGTGCGGCATACCCGATGGGTGATCCGTTCAAATTCATTAACGCCTTGTTTTACTTTGCGAACCTTTGCGTCCTTTGCGGTGAAATGCGGTTTTCAGGATAAGCTCGATGCAGCGATTTTCACACAACCTCTTCACCCGCCTTCCCGCCGGATACCTGCGCTCCATGGTCTTGAGCCGCTCGCACTGCATCGGCAACGGCATTCCGTCACGCGCGTTGAGGGCTTCTGCCGATCGGCGGCATTTTTCCGCTACACGGGTCCATCACAACTCATTTTCATCCGGCGCTTGACTTGACCGACCGGTCTAGTATGATGTGTTTCATGATTCCCGATACCGACACCCGCAGCCGCATCCTCGACACCGCCCGCGAAATGTTTCACGGGCGCAGCTATGCCGACGTGGGCATTCAGGAGATCTGCGCCGGCGCCAGGGTGCAGAAGGGCAGCTTCTACCACTTCTTCCCGTCCAAGCGGGAGCTGGCCATGGCCGTCATCGACAACATGGCCGACGAGTGGGCGCACGGCTTCGTGGCCGAGTCCTTCGACCAGAACCTGCCGCCGGTCGAGCGCCTGGATTACATGATCGACGCCGCCTACTACTGGCAGAAGGCGGCCACCGACATGGAGGGGCGCATGCCCGGCTGCCTGTTCGGCAACCTGGCGCTGGAGATGAGCACCCGCGACGACGTCATGCGCGCCAAGCTGAACGCCGTGTTCGAAAAGGCCAAGGACAAGTTCCGCGCCACGCTCGACGAGGCGGTGCAAAGCGGCGCGCTGGCGGCCATGGACACCAACGCCACGGCGACCGCCATGCTGGCCTACCTGGAGGGCATCATCCTGCTGGCCAAGACGCGCAACGACCCGGACGTGATCCTGACCCTGGGCCCGGCCATCAAGACCTTGAGGATAGAACTGAGCCACTGAAAAACGCTTTTTGCTTACCGCCCCGCACGGGGTTTTTTTTGATCCATCACTTGACCGACCGGTCATCTAACGCGGCGCTGCCGCACAACTCGAAAGGAGAAATGCCATGGAAGCAAATCAAACCCTCGACGCACGCGGCCTCAACTGCCCCCTGCCCATCCTGCGCACCAAGAAGTCCCTCAATGCCCTGCAATCGGGCGAGACCCTGAAGGTGGTCTCCACCGATCCCGGCTCGCTCAAGGACATGGTCGCCTTCTGCGCCCAGACCGGCAATGCGCTGCTCTCGTCGCAGCAGACGGGTGGCGATTTCGAATTCCTGATCCGCAAAGCCTGAAGGAGGCCGCCATGCACATCGCCAAACTGCAAACCGTGGAAAACCGGGCCGAGGCCATGCCGTCCGACCTGGCCAGCCTGGATGCCTGGCTCGACCAGCGGCTGGACGAAAAACTGGCCGAGCGCGAGGCCGCCAGGACCCCTTCGCTCGCCATCATCGCCACCAAGGGCACCATGGACATGGCCTACCCGCCCTTCATCCTGGCCTCCACCGCGGCCGCCCTGGGCTGGGATGCTTCCATCTTCTTCACCTTCTATGGCCTGGAACTGCTGAAGAAGAACCTGGATATCAAGGTCTCGCCCCTGGGCAACCCGGCCATGCCGATGAAGATGCCCTTCGGGCCGGAATGGCTGCAGCGCATCAACATGCCCATCCCCAACCTCATCGCCGGCAACCTGCCCGGCTTCGAGAGCCTCGCCACCACCCTGATGGAGCAGACCGTCAAGGCCAAGGGCGTGCCCAGCATTGGGGAGTTGCGCGACATCTGCGTCGAATCCGGGGTCAGGCTGGTGGCCTGCCAGATGACCGTGGACCTGTTCAACTACGACAAGGACGAATTCATCCCGGAAATCGCGGAGTGGATCGGCGCGACGAGCTACCTGGGCATGGCGAAGGATGCCGACGTGTGCCTGTTCGTTTGAGGCAGCCTTCCCCTGAAAAGAAGAAGTTAGGGGGCGATGCGGCGATGGGTGCCCCTTGCCGGGGGAATCCATCGCCTTGTTTCAGAGTGAGTGGCCACTATTGATATGGCACGAATTATCCGTGAATGTAGGTCGGGCTGAAGCCCGACATGTCGGCCTAAAGGCCGACCTACAGTCCGGAATAAAATGTGCCGGATCAATAGCTGCAATTGCGGGTTCAAAGTTCAGCGCAAGATCAATGCGGCTCGCCCACCGTCAGGGAGCGGCCATTGTCGCGCGGGCCGAGGTCCAGCAGCCAGGGCACGGCCGTCCGCGCCCATTCGTCCGCTGTGGGATAAGCCCCTGCATCCGCGCCAAAGCAACTCCGGAGCATGTCCGTATCGATGATGCCCGGATTCAGCGGGATGGCCGCCATGCCCTGGGGAAGCTCCTGCGCCAGCGCCTGGGTGAGGCCCTCGATGGCCCACTTGCTTGCGCAGTAGGGGGCGACCAGCGGATCGGTGGAGCGTCCCCAGCCGGAACTGAAATTGACGATCACCCCGCTGTTTCTCTTGACCATGGCGGGCGCGAAATGCCGGATGAGGCTGGCCACGCCCTTGATGTTCACGTCGATGACGGCGGAAAACTCGTCGGCGGGCACTTCCCATAGCGGCGCATTGCGGTTGATCAGCGCGGCGCAGTTGAGCAGCAGGTCGGGTGGTCCGGCCAGTTGCAGGCAGCGCCCGGCCCAGTCGCGGACCGCTTCATCGCGGGTGACGTCCACCACCTCGAAGCGGTTGCCGGGGCCGGATTTCTGGTTGAGTTCCTGGATGGCTGCGCCGGCGCGGCCGCAGCCGAGAACCCGGTGCCCGAGCCGGATGAACTCCCCGGTCATGGCCCGCCCCAGTCCGCGGGTCACGCCTGAAATCAGGATCACTTTGCCTGTCATGAATTTATCCCTCGCTTGCGTATTTCCGGAAGTACATCCGGCGACCTTAGGCCCTGTCAGCCCGTTTAATTTTACAGTCTATCCTTGCCGGACGGCCTTTTGGAAGCGGGGCGTGAAGTTGTTTCCTACCTCACCAATCCCGGCAGCCATGTGGACAGCGCCGGGACGTAGGTGATGACCAGCACGCCCAGGGCCAGCACCCCCAGCGACGGCAACACGGCGCGGGCGACTTCGCCCATGGGCTTGCCGAACCGGTAGGAAGCGAAGAACAGGTTCATGCCGACCGGGGGCGTCAGGAAACCCAGCTCCATGTTGGCGAGGAAGATGATGCCCAGGTGCACCGGGTCGATGCCGAAGGCCAGGCCGATGGGCACGATCAGCGGGGTGACGACGATGATCGCGGAGTAGATGTCCATGAATGCGCCGACCAGGAGCAGCAGCAGGTTCAGCGCCAGCAGGAATGTCACAGGCGAGCTGATGGTGGCGCGCACCCATTCCGTGGCCTGGTCGGGGATCTGCGCGTCGATGAGGTAGTTGGTGAAGCCCAGCGCCATGCCCAGGATCAGGATGATGCCGCCCACCAGAAGCCCGCATTCAGTCATCACCCGCGGCACGTCGCGGGTGAGTGACAGGTCGCGGTAGACCGCCACTTCGATGAAGAAGGCATAGAGCGCCGTCAAGGCGGCGGTTTCGGTGGGGGTGACATAGCCGCTGGCGAGGCCGCCGAAAGTCACCAGGGGTATGGCCAGCTCCCATTTGGCTGCCCACAGGGCGGCGCCCGCCTCGCGGCGGTCGAACGGGATCGGCGCCACGTCCGTGGGCTGACGGCGCATTCCCTGCCAGGCGAGCATGGCCGTCATCACCGCCGCCGGCAGCAGCGCGGCGAGGAACATGGTTTCTATCGGCTGGCGAGCGATGATGGCGTAGAGGATCAGCGGCAGCGCCGGCGGCAGCAGCACCCCCAGCGAACAGCCGCTGGTGATAAGCCCGATGCCCGCGCGTTCGGGGTATTTCACGCCCAGCAGGAGCGGCAGCAGCAGCCCGCCCAGGGCCAGGATGGTCACGCCCGAGGCGCCGGTGAAGGAGGTGAAGAAGCCGGTAAGCAGCACCGTGGCCAGCGCCGCACCGCCGCGAAAAATGCCAAACAGTGCCTTGAAGACACGGATCAGGCGCTCTGCCGCCCCGCCCTCGGCAAGGAAATAGCCCGCCAGGGTAAAGAGCGGAATGGCGGGAAGGGAGGGGTTGACCGTAAGCTGGTAGTGGTTCAGCGGGATAGCGGAGATGGGCAGGTCGGCTCCGGCGAACAGCACCAGCGCCGCCCCGCCCAGCACGATGAACACCGGCGCGCCCAGGGCCGCGGCGAGGAACACCACGGCAAGCCCCGGCATCACCAGTGTTCCCGGGTCGGCCCCGGCGCGCACCGCGATGTAGGCCAGGGCCACGGCCAGCAGCGCTGTGGCCGCGCGCAGGGCCAGGCGCTGCGACACACCCGTCAAGAGCCGCAAGGTGATGAAGGCGAATCCCAGCGGCATGGCGGCCTGAGCCGCCCACTGCGGAATGCCGTAGGCCAGCATGTTTCCGCCCTCGCGTTCGGCCAGCACGAAGTCGTAGCCTGCATAGCACAGGAAACCGGCAACCGCCATGGCCACGGCGGCGGCGAAAATGCGCGCGGCCTCGCGCACCTCCGAAGGCAGGCAGTTGTCCAGGCTGGAGAGCGACAGGAGGCGGCCCTCCCGGACTGCCACCATGGCGCCCAGCATGCCCACCACCAGCACCAGGTGCTGAACCAGGGTGGCGGCATTGGCGATGCCGATGCGGAATACGCCGCGCAGTAGGATTTCCGTCAGCGGCAGCAGCACCATGGCGCCGAGCACCAGGGTCAGCGCGAGATCCTCGCCGCCGTGGAGGATGCCGCGCCAGCCATGCCTGGCGGGGCGCATCCTGGGCAGCAGCAGATCTGGATTCTGGCTCATGGGCGCTTATTTGCCGTGTGCGGCGCGATACTCGGCCAGCAGCCGCTTCACCTCGTCGAAGGTTTCCGCCGGAACCATGGTGCCGCGTATCTTGGGATAGATGCCTTCGGCGAATTTGCGCCACTCGGCTTCCTGCGCGGGCGTGGGTTTGGCCACCTGGAGCCCGCGCTTCTTCATGGCCGCGATCGCTTCGCCGTCTTCCACCCGCGCCCTGGCGCGCATCTCGGCGCCGGATTTCGCCGCTGCCGCTCGCAGCGCTTCCTGGCCTGCGGGGCTCATGGCGTCCCAAGCCTTGCGGGTGACCAGCAGCGCGCCGACGATGGGCGCCCAGTTGATGTCCAGCATGTACGGCGCGGGTCCGTTGAACTGGGCGGCCAGCGCGTAGTAGGGCGTGGCCGGCACCACGTTGATGAGCCCGGTCTGCAAGGCCGGCAATACATCCGAGGTCTCCAGCGACACCGGGTGGTAACCCATGGCTTTCATGATTTCCATCTGTTCCGGCTCGCCCGCCCAGGTGAACATCTTCATGCGCTTGTAGTCCTCCGGCCGGCTCGCCGCTTCGCGGGAGAAGAAGCGCACCCAGCCCGCATCGCCCCAGAACAGCACCACGTAGCCCTTGTCGAGGAATTTCTGCTCCATGGCGGGGCGCATTTTCTCGCGCACATAATCCACTTCCTCCCAGCTCCTGAACATCAGCGGCATGTTCTGCAAGGCGGAAACCGAAGGCTCGATTTCGCGCAGGCCGACGATGGACAGCAGGCCGGCATTCAACTGGCCGATACGCATGCGCTTGGCCGTGTCGATTTCGCCGCCCTGGCTGCCGTCGGCATACACCGTCAAGGTGGAGCCGTCGTTCTGCGCCTTTCTCCAGGTTTCGCCCATTTCCAGCAGGGCGCGGTGGTAGAGGGAATTCTTCGGCACCAGGGTGCCCAGCCGAAGCTTGACCGGGGCAGCCTGGGCGGCGTGGGCGGCCAGCAGCAGGAAGAGGACAAACAGGGCGCATGCGCTGCGGGTGAGTATGTACATGGGCTTACTCCGTGAACAACTGGTCGGTGCGGTCGAGCAGCCATTTCGCCCGGCGCTGCATGAGGGTATTGGCCAGGCGATACTCGGGCGCGGCATCCAGGTCGATTTTCAAGGCCGCCGCCAGCAGGGCTTCGAACTCCTGGCGATCCCGGCCCGGCACCGCGACCGCCTCGGCGAGGGAAACATAGGGCCCGGCCTGGTGGCCGCCGGAGAGTTCGAGCGCGCGGCGGAAATGCTTTCGCGCCACGGCGCCGCCCCCGGTGTCGCTGCGGGCCATCGCATAGCTGATCATGAAGACATGCAGCGCGCCGGCATCGTAGCTTTCGTCCAGCTCCAGGGCGCGCGCCATGATGGCGCTCATGAGCGGCACATCGGCCAGCGTGTCGGGATCGTCCTTGGACAGCGCAATCAGCGCCGCCCAGGAGATGCCGCACCAGTACAGCCGCGCCACATCTTCCTTGCTTGTACCGCTCAGCGCGCCAGCCGGGTCGCTTTTCAGCGTTGCGGCAAAACCGGGGTGGGCGACGTCCAGGGCGCGCAGCCCGTAATCGCGGGCACGGCGGTAAAGCTTGCGGGCGCGTTCGCGCAGGCGGTATGCAGCGGCGACATCCCGGTCCTCGATTTCGTCGGCTTCCTGTTGTACGAAGGCGTAGGCATATTGTGTATATCCACGGGCGGTCGCGGTGAGCAGGCCCGCGTGTCCAGGCCGCTCGGCGAGCACGCTCTCCATGAGCTTGAGAGAAAACGGCGTCGCATCGCGGATCAGATCAAGATCGTCGTCCGAGGCGTATACCCCGCCGCCTGAACTAAGCGTATCGCCCAGATGATCGGCGGCGATGCGCCGCATCGAGCAGCCCGAGACAGCAAGCGCAAGGGCCAGCAGCATGGCCATACGGACGCCATTTGCGCCGCTCCTGAACAAGTACCCACTTAAGTCTTTTTGCATGAGGCCAGAAGGATAGGCTTGCTTTGTTACACCGCAGTTACGGGGCAGGGACGCCAGCCAGGCTTGCCGGCGTCCTGTTCATGTCGCGAGGCCGATAGCTGGCGCGATACTCCGGATACCACGTCCGCCGTTGCGCAACGGCGGACCGGGGAGCTGAAACTGATCGCCAACGCACCTCCGTGGTGCTGCCGGCAGCCGAAACCATCGCGGTGCGGCGCTTAAACTCCAAGCAAAATGATGTTGTACAGAGTTTTTATTCCATGGGAGTTTTCTGTTCCAGCAGCAGACCCAGCCTGCCCGCCAGCCACTTGGTGGTGGTCGCCTGGATCAGGATGGTCATGAGAATGGCGATGAAGGTCACCGAGGCGATGATTTCCGCCCCCGGCGCCTTCATGCCCAGCAGCAGGCCGGCCAGCGCGCCGGGAATCACGCCCGTTTCGCGTGTCCAGCACATGAACAGCAGCTCGTTGCGGCTCCACTTGGCGCGCCGGTCCGGACCGGCGCACAGGAACACCGTCACCGGCCGCGCCACGAGCATGAAAATCGTCACCACCGCGGCGCCGGCGAGCAGGTACTGGTTCATCAGGGCGAAATCCACCTGCGTGCCGAGCAGGATGAAGATGAACATGCGCATGATCAGCGCCGTGGTCATGATGTAGTCCTCGAGAATCTTTTCATCCTGGTGCGCGCGCTTCAGCCCGAAGCTTTCCTGGTTGCCGATCATGATGCCGAACACGAACACCGCCATGAAGCCGCTCGAATGCAGGCCGTCCGCGCTCATGTAGGCGCCGATCACCGCCATCAGGGTGACCACCGGGGCGTATTCGGCAAGGAAGCCGTATTTCTCGTGGGCGATCAGCAGGATGGCGAGATAGCCCAGGACGCCGCCGACCAGGATGCCCAGCAGCGCTTGCTTGACCAGGTCGAGCAGGGCGTCGCCGGCGGAGAACTCGCCCGCGCCCATCGCCACGCCCAGCACGGCAAAGGTAATGATGGCGCCCATCGCATCGTTGAAGGCCGATTCGGTCATCACCGTTTGCGCCACCCGCTCCTTGATCTTGATCTGCTTGAATACCGGCACCAGGGTGGCGGGATCGGTGGAAGAGAGGACCGCACCGAGCAACAGGGCGACGATGAAGGGCACGCCAAGAATGTAGTAGGCGGCCACGCCGGTGATGGCGCCCGTAATCAGCACGCCTATGGTGGCGATGACGACGACGGTGATCCACACTTCTTTCAGCACCCTGAGCCGGATCGATGCGCCGCCGTCGAACAGGATATAGCTGGAGCCGAAGATCAGGATCAGCTGGTTGACGGCGGAATCCGCCTTGATGTCGATCAGCCCGAAAACGCCGGGTCCCAGCAGCATCCCCACCAGCAGGAACACCACCACGTCCGGCACCCGCGCCAGCCGCGCCAGCAAGCCGGAAAACGTGCCCAGGGCAAGGATGATGCCGAACACCAGCAGAACGTGTTTGGCCAGCACAATCGAAGCGGAGGATTCCACGACTTAAGCTTTCTATTGGGGATGAGAATGCAAGATTGACATGTTTGAAATCATAAAGGCAAGCATTTCCAGTGCAATAGCGTACTTAGAGAGGTATACGCCGGCCACGGGGATGCTGGCCAGCAACCGGCCGAGGGGCCGAGCATGAAGGTCAGGAGGCGTTTGCCGATTATCGCAGGGCGCCATCATAGCCAAGTCTATTGCCTGACGGCTCATGATAACTTTACCTTGAGGGCTAAATCCGTCCTAGAGTCAGCATGATGCAAGGCTTCTTCCAGTGAGATTTTACGCTGCTTGTAGAGTTTGAATAAACAATCATCGAACAATTGCATTCCCACCTCCGTGCCCTTTTTGATGGCGTCTTTCAGCGTATCGATCTGCCCTTTTTGAATCAGGTCAGCGGAATAGGCGGACTGCAGAAGAATTTCCGTCGCCAAAACCAGGCCGCCTTCCAGACAAGGGAGCAGCCGTTGTGAGATCACGCCTTTCAGGTTCAGCGATAAATCAAGCAGAACCTGTTTGCGCGCCTCTTCAGGAAAGAAATTTATCAGTCGGTCAACGGCCTGATTGGCGTTGTTGGAATGCAAAGTGGAAATGCACAGAGCTCCAGCTTCCGCATACATGATTGCATGCTGGGCGGTTTCCCGATCGCGTATCTCGCCAATGACAATTACATCTGGCGCTTCGCGCATCGCATTCTTAAGCGCATCACCGAATGTCAAGGTGTCGATCCCCACTTCCCTTTGCTCGACCAGAGATTTTCCATGTGAGAAAAGAAATTCGATCGGGTCCTCGATGGTCAGGATATGTCCATCCATGATTTTAGCCCTGTACCCGACCATGGCGGCCAGGGTCGTGCTTTTCCCGGTACCGGCGGCACCTGCCATGAGGACCAGGCCGCGTTTCAGCAATGCGAGTTGTGCTGCCTGGGGCGGTACGCCGAGTTCATCAAAGGTAGGAATCTCTGCCTTGATCAGGCGAACCGCGACAGAAACCTCACCACGTTGGTTGTAGACATTTACGCGGTAACGGCCGGTATGGTCCGAAGCCAGGGCGAAGTTGCATTCTTTTGTTTTTTCGAACTCTTTGCGCTGCTGGCTTGTCATCAATTCATAGGCGAATTTCTTGGACTCTCCTGGTTTAAGCGCAGGCCAGGGTATCTGGGCATGAGGGGCATTCAGTTCGTCATCCGAAAGACGGTGTGCGGGGAGGTAAACAGGTTCGGTTACCCCTTCGATCTTCATGTGGGGAGAAACTTCTGCTGAAATAAACAGATCCGACGCCCCTCGCTCAGCCATTAGTTTTAAGAGCTCTTTGATATCAGACATTTTTCCCACCTCCCGCATTGCTTCGACAAGGAGAAAGCTCGCGCCCCCCCTCCAGTTGATCACATCAGGCTGTTGAGTAAAGACAGGAAGCCACGTAGAATCCGGCCTACAGGCGGGTGTAGCTCAATGGTAGAGCAGAAGCTTCCCAAGCTTACGACGAGGGTTCGATTCCCTTCACCCGCTCCAGCCCCCTATCCTATTCCACCGTGACCGATTTCGCCAGATTGCGTGGCTTGTCGACGTCCGTGCCCTTGCATAGCGCCGCATGGTAAGCCAGGATTTGCATCGGTATCGTATGGACGATCGGGCTCAATGGCCCTGCGTGAGTGGGCAGGCGTAGCAGGTGCAGGCCTTCCTGTGGCGTGAAATTACTGTCCAGATCGGTGAACACATAGAGTTCTCCGCCCCGCGCGCGTACTTCCTGAAGGTTGGATTTGAGTTTCTCCAACAGGCTGTCATTCGGAGCCACCGCCACCACCGGCATGTCCTTGTCGACCAGGGCGAGCGGGCCATGCTTCAACTCGCCTGCAGGATAGGCTTCCGCATGGATATATGAGATCTCCTTGAGCTTCAGCGCGCCCTCCATTGCGATGGGGTAATGCACGCCACGCCCCAGAAACAGCGCGTGTTGTTTGTCCGCAAACCGTTCCGCCCAAGCGGCGATGTCGGGCTCCAGATTAAGCACCTGCTGCACCAATCCGGGAAGTTCACGCAACTGCGTCAGCCAGGTTTTTTCCTGTGCTGCGCTTATTTTGTCGCGCTGACGGCCAAGAACCAAGGTCAGGAGAAACAAGGCGACCAGTTGAGTGGTAAACGCCTTGGTCGAAGCAACGCCGATTTCGGGCCCGGCGCGGGTCAGAAAAGTAAGCTCTGATCCACGCACCAGCGCGCTTTCAGGAACATTGCAAATGGCAAGGGAATATTTGTGCCCGAGTGATTTTGCTTGCAGCAGGGCGTCAATGGTATCGCGCGTTTCGCCGGACTGGGAGAGTGTGATAATCAGTGTGTCCGGGTCAGATACGCTGGTGCGGTAGCGATATTCGCTGGCAATTTCTGCCCGGCACGGCAGGCCCGTCATGGATTCGATCCAATATTCCGCCACCTTGGCGGCATGATAGCTGGTGCCGCAGGCAAGGATTCTGATTCCGTTTACCGCACTCAGTATGTCTTCCGCATTTGGACCGAACATACTCGCCAATACATGCTCCGTCGTCACCGCAGCCTGCAGAGTGTTGGCAATGGCCTGCGGCTGCTCGTGAATTTCCTTTTGCATGAAGTGACGATAGTTGCCGAGATCTACCATGTCGGCAGATTGTTCAGATATGTGCGCACTGCGTTCAACCGGGCTTCCTGTCGAATCGATAATCTTTACATCGAGCAAGCCAATGTCTGCGATGTCGCCCTCTTCCAGATAAAGAACTTTCTGTGTGACCGGCAGCAAAGCGGAAACATCTGAAGCGATGAAGTTTTCCTCAATGCCCAGGCCAATCAGCAATGGGCTTCCACTGCGTGCTGCTACCAGGCGGTGAGGCGAGTCTGCACAGAGCACGCCGATGGCGTAAGCACCGCGGAGTTCAGCCGTGGCCGCACGCACGGCTTCGAGTAGATCGCGGCAGGCGTGAAAGTGATGGTGAATAAGGTGAGCAATTACTTCTGTGTCGGTTTGCGAGGTAAAAACATAGCCTAGCGACAACAACTTTTCGCGCAATGCCTCGTGATTCTCGATAATCCCATTGTGAACCACAGCAAGCATGTCATTGCTGACATGCGGGTGGGCATTGTCCTCAGTCGGAGCACCATGCGTCGCCCAGCGGGTATGGGCGATGCCGAGGTGGCCATGTGTTTTCAGCCGCCCAGTCTGGAGCGCCAGTTCCGCCACTCTGCCAACACTGCGTACCCGCTGCAGGCCATTGTTCAGAACCACCAAGCCTGCAGAGTCATAGCCGCGATATTCCAGCCTGCGCAGTCCTTCCAGCAGAATGGGAACGACATTTCGTTGCGCGACGGCGCCGACGATCCCGCACATGGGCTTACTCCTTTACTTTTTTCACCGGGCGTTTCCACCCGTTGATAGTGATTTGCTTGGCACGGGAAAGCGTCAACTCTCCCGTAGGGGTATCCTTGGTAATTGTGGAACCGGCGCCGATGGTGGCTCCTTTTCCCACTGTTACTGGTGCAATCAACTGGGTATCTGAGCCGATAAATGCGCCATCTTCAATTACGGTTCGATGTTTGTTCGCGCCATCGTAATTGCATGTAATCGTGCCTGCGCCAACATTGACTTTTGAACCTACTGTTGCGTCCCCAACATAGCTCAGATGATTAATCTTGCTATTGAATCCTACCTGGCTATTTTTCACCTCAACAAAGTTACCAATATGCACCTCATTTGACAGTTCGGTGCCCGGACGTATTCTAGCAAAGGGGCCAATGCGGCAACCTGCGCCCAGCGATGCTTGCTCCAGCAGACTGAACGGCTCGATTCTGCTTCCATTTTCGATCTTCACATCACGCAAAACACAGTTCGCCCCCACTCTGACACCATCCCCCAGCTTGACTTGCCCCTCAAAGATGCAATTAACATCGATGATGACATCGTTACCACAGCTTAGCTCTCCGCGAATATCGATCCGCGCCGGATCGAGCAAAGTGACTCCGCTGCTCAACAGTTTTTGTGCCTGCTCCTGTTGGTACATACGTTCCAGTTGGGCCAATTGGCTCTTGCTATTGACACCCAGAACTTCCCGGTGATGTGTGGGATGAGTGGTGACCACCTCGACACCGGCACTGACCGCAAGGCCAATGACATCGGTAAGGTAAAACTCCCCCTGTGCATTAGTGTTTTTTATTTTCGCCAGCCAACCCGAAAGGTATTGATTGGGGATGGCCATGATCCCTGTATTGACTTCGGTGACTGCGCGCTCCTCTGGAGAGGCATCCTTTTCCTCCACGATGCATCTGACCTTGCCACCCTTACGTATGATCCGGCCATATCCACCGGGGTTATCCATTTCGATGGTGAGCAAAGCAACTTGCCCATTCAGGGCGATCCTTACGAGAGGCAACAGAGTTTCAGCGTGGGTAAGCGGCACGTCGCCATAAAGCACCAGCGTAACGTGCTCGTCTTTCAGATGACTTAGCGCCTGCTGCACAGCGTGCCCGGTGCCGAGTTGCGGCTCCTGCTTAACCATCTTCACGGTGGTGTCTTCGATGGACTGCGGCACGGCTTCGCCGCCATATCCGTAAATGACGCAAATTTGAGCCGGGTCAAGCAATTTTGCAGTGCTTAGCACATGCTGCAGCAGTGACTTTCCCGCAATTTCGTGCAGCACTTTGGGTCGCTCAGAAACCATGCGAGTACCCTTACCGGCAGCCAGAATGACAACATCTAGAGCTTGTGGCATTTCATCATCACTAAATAAAATTCATTATAAATAAAAAAGGCAGCCGAAGCTGCCTTTTCAATTTTTCATCATGTTGCGCTTAGCGATGAGAACCCCTGCGAAGCTGTTCAATCGCACGGATCTGAGCCACGGCTTCAGCCAGTTCCGATTCTGCTTTTGCATAATCCATCAGGGCAGATCGATCTCTGAGCGCTTCTTCCGCCATGCGTTTGGCTTCGAGTGCCTTCGCTTCATCCAGGTCTTTACCACGTAATGCTGTGTCCGCCAGGATGGTAACGACTTGCGGTTGAACTTCCAGGATACCCCCCGATACGAAGAACAACTCTTCATCATCACGATCCGGAACTTTCACCCGAACCGTGCCCGGCTTCATCCGGGAAATCAGCGGAGCATGGCGCGGGTAAATTCCAACTTCACCCCCCTCTGCCGGAGCAGCGACAAACTCAGCCACTCCAGAGTAGATGGATTGCTCAGCGCTTACTACGTCTACGTGAATCGTCATTGCCATAACTGGCGTCCTTTACTGGATGGTTTTGGCTTTTTCAACGGCTTCTTCAATGCCGCCCACCATGTAGAACGCTTGTTCTGGCAGGTGGTCGTACTCACCGTTGACAATCCCCTTAAACCCGGCCAGCGTGTCCTTGAGCGACACGAACTTGCCAGGACTGCCGGTAAAGACTTCGGCCACGAAGAAGGGTTGCGACAGGAAACGCTGGATTTTACGTGCGCGTGCCACGGCCAGTTTATCTTCCGGGGAAAGTTCATCCATACCCAGAATCGCGATAATGTCACGCAGTTCCTTGTAGCGCTGCAGCGTAGACTGCACAGCACGAGCCACGGTGTAGTGCTCCTCTCCCACAACCAGAGGATCAAGCTGGCGTGATGTTGAATCGAGTGGATCAACGGCAGGATAAATACCCAATTCAGCTACTTGACGCGACAGAACCACGGTTGCATCCAAGTGAGCAAAGGTGGTAGCAGGCGAAGGATCGGTCAAGTCATCCGCAGGAACGTAAACGGCCTGGATGGAAGTGATCGAGCCTTTTTTGGTGGAGGTAATACGCTCTTGCAGGCGGCCCATTTCTTCCGCCAGAGTCGGCTGGTAGCCCACGGCGGAGGGCATACGACCCAGCAGAGCGGATACTTCCGTACCGGCCAGGGTGTAACGATAAATGTTGTCTACAAACAGCAGCACGTCCCTGCCTTCGTCGCGGAAATATTCAGCCATGGTCAGGCCGGTCAAAGCAACACGCAGACGGTTACCAGGCGGCTCATTCATCTGGCCGTAAACCAGGGAAACCTTGTCCAGTACGCCGCCTTCCTTCATTTCGTGGTAGAAGTCGTTACCTTCTCGGGTACGTTCACCCACACCTGCAAACACTGAATAGCCACTGTGCTCAACCGCGATATTTCGGATCAATTCCATCATGTTCACGGTTTTACCCACGCCGGCGCCACCAAACAGGCCAACTTTTCCGCCTTTGGCAAACGGGCAGATCAGGTCGATCACCTTGATGCCGGTTTCGAGCAGTTCGTTGGATGCGGCAAGTTCATCGAATGCTGGCGCATTTCGGTGAATACCCCAACTTACTTCGTGACCGATCGGGCCCATCTCGTCAATCGGATTTCCCAGCACGTCCATGATGCGGCCCAAAGTCTTGGTTCCGACGGGAACGGAGATTGCTGCGCCGGTACCCGTCACAGGCATGCCGCGGCTCAGGCCGTCCGTGGTACCCATCGCAATCGAGCGCACCACACCATCACCTAGTTGCTGCTGAACTTCCAGGGTAAGGCCAACTTCTTCCATTTTTAAGGCGTCATACACCTTGGGCATGGCATCACGCGGAAACTGCACGTCGACTACCGGCCCAATAATTTGTACCACTTTACCTTGGCTCATTTTCTATCCTCGATACTGTTGATTCTGTGATCCGCTTGATTGTTCAAGATCGTTTAAACGGCAGCCGCGCCGGCAACGATTTCAGACAGCTCTTTGGTAATTGCCGCCTGACGGGTTTTGTTGTAGATCAGCTTGAGTTCGTCAATGACGTTGCCGGCATTGTCGGATGCAGCCTTCATCGCCACCATACGTGAGCTCTGCTCGGACGCCATGTTTTCCGCAACAGCCTGATAGACCAGCGCCTCAATATAACGGTTCATCAGCTCATCGATTACCGATTTTGCTTCAGGCTCGTAGATGTAATCCCAGTGGCCCTGTGCCGAGCCCAGATCTTCTCCGGATAGCGGCAAGAGCTTCTCCATCGCCGGTTCCTGCTTCATGGTATTGATGAAGCGGGTGTAGCACAGATGCAACTCGTCGATCTTGCCCTCCATATAGGCATCGAGCATAACCTTGACGGGTCCGATCAGCTTTTCAAGGTGAGGGGTATCACCTAGTCCGGTTACGTGGGACAGTACGTTGCCGCCCATGCGCTGCAGAAAACCGAATCCCTTGCCGCCAAGCGCACAGGCATCCACTTGCTTGCCAGATGCTTCCCAGGCCTTCATTTGCCCCAGCACCATACGAATCACGTTCGTATTGAGACCGCCGCACAATCCTTTATCGGAAGTCACCATGATCACGCCGACCCGTTTCACCACATCCCGAGTGATCAGGAAAGGATGCTTGTATTCGGTATGAGCATGGCTGAGGTGGGCTGCCACGTTGCGAATTTTTTCGCCGTAGGGACGGGCGGCACGCATCCTCTCCTGCGCTTTGCGCATTTTGGATGCAGCCACCATTTCCATGGCGCGAGTAATCTTCTGTGTATTCTGGACGCTCTTGATCTTGGTCCGAATCTCTTTTCCGCTCGCCATTATTCAGTCCTAAGTCTATGTTCCACGAAGCTTTAGTAAACCGAGCTGGCCTTGAACTCGTCAATCGCGCCCATCAGGGTTTTCTCGCTATCGGCACTGACATCACGCTCGCTCTCGATGGCGTTCATCAAAGCGCCATGTTTGCTCTTAACAAACGCTTGCAGGGCCGCTTCAAATGCCAATACTTTCTTGACATCGACGTCGTCCATGTAGCCCTTGTTTACGGCGTATAAGGTAACTGCCATTTCAGAGATTGACATCGGGGAATACTGGTTCTGTTTCATCAACTCCGTCACCAGCTTGCCGCGCTCCAGCTGCTTGCGTGTAGCTTCGTCGAGGTCGGATGCAAATTGAGCGAATGCAGCCAACTCACGATACTGAGCCAGAGCCAGACGAATACCACCGCCCAGTTTCTTGATTGCCTTTGTCTGAGCGGCGCCACCGACGCGAGACACGGACAAACCCGCGTTGATCGCAGGACGGATACCGGCGTTGAACAAGTCGCTTTCGAGGAAAATCTGGCCGTCCGTAATCGAAATTACGTTGGTCGGCACGAAGGCGGACACGTCACCAGCCTGGGTTTCAATCACTGGCAGGGCCGTGAGAGAACCTGTTTTTCCTTTTACTGCGCCGTTGGTAATCTTTTCAATGTGTTCCGCATTCACGCGAGCTGCACGCTCAAGAAGACGGGAGTGCAGGTAGAACACGTCACCGGGGTAAGCTTCGCGGCCAGGTGGACGGCGCAACAGCAAGGAGATCTGGCGGTAGGCCCAAGCCTGCTTGGTCAGGTCGTCGTATACAATCAGCGCATCTTCACCACGATCGCGGAAGTATTCGCCCATGGTGCAACCAGCGTAAGGTGCGATGTATTGCATGGCAGCCGGATCGGAAGCTGTCGCGGCCACAATGATCGTATGTCCCATTGCGCCGTGCTCTTCCAGCTTACGCACCACGTTGGCTACAGAAGAAGCTTTCTGGCCGATGGCGACGTAAATGCAAATAACGCCGGTGCCTTTTTGATTGATGATGGCGTCCACGGCAACAGCAGTCTTCCCGGTCTGGCGATCGCCAATGATTAGTTCGCGCTGGCCACGGCCAATTGGCACCATGGCATCAACCGACTTGAGACCGGTTTGCAGCGGCTGAGACACGGACTGACGGGAAATCACACCCGGCGCCACTTTTTCAATCGGGGAGGTTTGACTGGTGGCGATCGGACCTTTACCGTCGATCGGCTGGCCTAGAGAATTCACCACGCGGCCAATGAGCGCTTCACCAACCGGCACTTCAAGAATTTTGCCGGTGCATTTGACTGTGTCGCCTTCGCTGATATGCTCATATTCACCAAGCACCACGGCGCCGACTGAGTCGCGCTCAAGGTTCAGCGCCAAGCCAAAGGTATTGCCGGGGAATTCCAGCATCTCGCCCTGCATCACGCCGGAAAGTCCGTGAATACGTACGATACCGTCTGTGACAGAAACGACCGTACCCTGGTTGCGCGCTTCTGCGGCAGTTGCAAAATTCTCGATCTTGCTCTTGATCAGATCGCTGATTTCTGATGGGTTTAACTGCATTCTTATATCTCCTAGCGTTTGAGCGCAAAGGTCATGTTGTTGAGCTGGCCACGCACTGATGCATCAATCACCACGTCACCGGCATTAATTTTTACGCCGCCAATAAGTTCTGGATCTACGCTTACCTGAACCTTCACTTTTCGTGAAAAGCGTTTTTCAAGCATGCCAACCATTTCTTTCACCTGCTCTTGGGACAACGGGTATGCGCTGGCGATATCGGCTTCAATCTGACCACTCTGTTCAGCCACCAGCTTCTCATATTCCTCTGCGATGACAGGCAAGAGCGCAAGTCGACCGTTTTCGATCAACAGGCAAATCAGGTTTTTGCCCTCTTCGTTCAATTCCTTACCCATGACCGAGAGGAAAATCTGTTCCAAATTTGCTCTAGTGAGCCTAGGGTTGGAAATGGCATCGCCCATTGTGGCATCGCTCGCTACCGCGGAAGCGGACTTGAGCATGCGCGACCATTCGGCTAATGCTGCCTTCTGGCTTGCCAGGCGATACAAAGCTTCTGCGTAGGGCCTTGCAATCGTAACGATTTCCATAGTTTTGCCGCCTAGATTTCGTTCTTGAGCGCGGTCAGCAACTCGGCGTGGGCCTTGGCGTCAATTTCACGACGCAGGATTTTCTCGGCGCCAGCAACGGCCAATTCGGCCACTTGCTGTCGCAGAACTTCGCGTGCGCGATTGACCTCCTGGTCAATTTCCGCTTTTGCACCAGCCACGAGTCGGTCACCCTCTTCCTTAGCAGAATTTTTTGCTTCCTCAATAATCTGGGATGCGCGTTTTTCTGCCTGGGCAATCACTTCTGATGCCTTTTGCTTGGCGTCATGCATGGACTCTGTCGCGCGGCGTGACGCCAGCTCGAGCTCATGCTTGCCGCGCTCGCCTGCAGCCAGGCCATCGGCGATTAACTTCTTGCGCTCGGTGAGTGCCTGCATGATGGGCGGCCACACAAATTTCATGCAGAACCAGACGAACATGATGAACATGATCGTTTGTGCGAGAAGGGTTGCATTGATATTCATGCACGAACCTTTTTTGAGTAATTGATTACAGGCTGCTTAGCCGGCCACAGCAAAGATGATGTACATAGCGATACCAACTGCAATCATCGGCACCGCATCGACCAGACCCATCACCACGAAAAACTGGGTACGAAGCATCGGGATCAGTTCCGGCTGACGTGCAGCACCCTCAAGGAAACGACCGCCCAGAATGCCGATACCCACGGCCGCACCCAGCGCGCCCAAACCCATCATGATCGCGCCGGCGATAAATAGCAGTGCATGTTCCATTTGTTTCTCCTGTTAATTTAAAAGTTAAGTTGCTAATTAAAAAAATCTTTAATGATGTTCCTGATGCGCCATATCCATGTAAACGATAGTAAGCGTCATGAAAATGAAGGCCTGCAGCGTGACAATCAGAATGTGGAAAATCGCCCAGCCGAGAGAAAGAATCACCTGCGACCCGAACAGCAACGAACTTCCGAAAGTCGCGCCCGCCCAGGAAGCGCCCATCAGCGCGATCAGGATGAAGATCATTTCACCCGCGTACATGTTGCCGAACAAACGCAGCGCCAACGAAACCGGCTTGGCAATCAGGTTCACCCCTTCAAGAAACAGGTTGGCCGGCATTCCGAATTTGCCGAACGGTTGTAGCGTGAGTTCGCCCACAAAACCACCCATGCCCTTCATCTTTATGCTGTAGTACACCACCAGCACAAAAACGGCGATGGACATGCCAAATGTGGCGTTGGGGTCGGTCGTAGGCACAACCTTGAGGAAAGGCAATCCAGCAGCATGAGCAATTAACGGTAGATAATCAATGGGCACCAGATCCATCAGGTTCATCAACAGAACCCATGCGAAAATGGTCAGAGCAAGCGGAGCAACCATGTCGTTCCTGGCAGTAAACGATCCTCGCACGCTGCTGTCGACAAAATCAACAATCCATTCGACAAAGTTTTGCAATCCGGCCGGCACCCCGGCTGACGCTGTCCTTGCTGCCTTGATAAAGAAAATGAGGAAGAGTGAGCCCAACAAAAAAGCGATGATCGTCGTATCCAGATTGATCGCCCAGAAGCCCATTTCCTTTGCCTGCTCAGCGCTGCGCGCTATGCCCCAGCTTCCGTCGGGGAGTTGGCCGTACGTCAGGTTTTGCAGGTGGTGTTTGATATATTCTGCGGAGGTTTGCGTTTCGCCAGACATTTAATGTTTCTCTATTCCACTGATTATTGTTGAAATCACCAGAGCCAACTGCCCCAGGGCGAAGCCGGCCAGCAATGGCAACGGCATCAGTTTCATCCATCCCAATCCCGCAGCTACAAGCAGCGCGACCACAAAAAAACGCTCCACACTGGAGCGATAAAGCATGAACAATTCCTGCTGCGGTTTTCGACCAGGCTGTTGCGCACCTGTTCTCATGCGCCAGCTTAACAACAGGGTGTTCGTCAGCGCCACGGCACCGCCATAACTCAGCGCCCTGACCGCTCCTTCACCCATATATGGGAATACCAACACCGCACTTACTAGAGTGACCGTCGCCTGAGCAATTGCCGCTTTAGTCAGGCTCATATTGAATCACGTAATGTAAATATCACAAGATGATAATATACTCTTGCCGGCTCGTCAAACTGCGCTTATGCCCGAACAAGTTAGATTTATACTCAATTTTCCTTATAAACGGCCAAGAATGCTGTCCAACTGGTCAAGGTTCTCGTATTCAATTGTCAAACGCCCCTTTCCGCCCGCCCTGCAATTCAGGGTCACGCGAGCGCCGAGCTTTTCTGACAAATCTTCCTGCAAACGCAGCACATCCCGGTCAAACTCTTTTGCTTTGGGGTTTGGCTCCGGCTTGAGCATGCGCTGGGCGAGTTTTTCAGCCTCTCGAACTGACAAGCCTTTTTTAATGATTTCGTGAGCCGCATCGATTTGCTTGACTTGGGTCAGCCCCAGCAAAGCGCGAGCATGCCCCATATCAATCTGGCTGTGCATCATCATTTCCTGAACACGAGGAGCCAGATTCAGCAAGCGCAGCAAATTCGTTACTGCGCTGCGTGAGCGGCTCACCGCCTCTGCCGCCGCCTGGTGCGTCAAGTTAAATTCGTTGACCAGGCGCTGAATGCCTAGCGCCTCTTCCAGAGGATTAAGGTTTTCCCTCTGGATATTCTCGATCAAGGCCATGGCCAGCGCCGCTTCGTCCGGAATCTCTCGGACCAACGCTGGGATCTGTGTCAATCCCGCCAGCTGGGAAGCCCGCCAGCGCCGCTCCCCGGCAATGATTTCATATCGCCCCCCGGCGACAGGCCGCACCAACACAGGTTGCATTACGCCCTGCGCTCGAATCGAATCCGCCAGTTGCTGCAATGACTCGGGATCCATGTGCGTGCGGGGTTGATATTTACCTGGCTGCAACTCGGCGATGGACAGCTGCAGCAAAACCTCTCCCATCTCGCCATCAGTGCCCGCCAATAGCGCGTCCAGGCCGCGCCCTAGTCCCTTGTTTTTTACCATGCTTGCAATATTCCTTTTGTCACTCGTCTACTGTTACAACGCCGCCGAGCTTGCCCAGCATTTCCCCGGCCAAAGCCAAATATGCCTGGGCGCCCTTTGATCCCTTGTCGTGATATAGCACCGGCACGCCAAAACTGGGCGCTTCCGCCAAGCGTATATTGCGCGGAATCACGGTGCGGTAGACCTTGTCGCCGAAGTGTTGCTGTAACTGGGCGGAGACTTGTTGCGCGAGCGCATTGCGCGGGTCAAACATGGTGCGCAGCAAACCCTCGATTTCCAGTTGCGGGTTGAGGTGCGTGCGCACCCGCTTTATGGTCTTGACCAGATCGCTCAGCCCTTCAAGCGCGTAATACTCGCACTGCATCGGAATCATCACTGCGCTCGCGGCACACAGACCATTCACGGTCAAGAGATTGAGCGCTGGCGGGCAGTCGAGCAGGATGAAGTCATATTCTGACACCACGCTTTCAAGCGCCTTTTTCAGCCGCCACTCGCGTGCCAACTCCTGCACCAACTCCACTTCTGCCCCCGCCAGATTACGATTGGCAGGGATCACATCGAATTTGCCCCTGAATGAAGGTACGCGAACTTCGGCTACGCCACTCTGTTCCAGCAGCACGTGATAGACCGTACGCTCCAGGCTATCTTTTTCTACTCCGCTGCCCATGGTGGCGTTACCCTGCGGGTCGAGATCAACCAGCAGCACCCTGCGCTTGGTTGCGGCAAGGCTTGCAGCGAGATTGACGGTGGTGGTGGTCTTGCCCACGCCGCCCTTTTGATTTGTTACCGCTATGATTCTGGCCATAGTCATACCCCGAGAATTACCAAATGCCGTTGCGCCTCGAGTCCTGGGACATTGAGCGCTACAACTTCATGCTGAAGAAACTGAGACGGCAATTGCGCCAGCTCATCATGGGGATAGACGCCTTTCATCGCCAGCAACTTTCCTCCAGGGCGGCACAAGCGAGCCGAGAGCCGAACAAACTCGGAAAGCTCGGAAAATGCGCGTGAAATAACCATGTCAAAGGCAGGAGAAGGCTGATAGTCATCTACCCGCAGACACTCGACTTTCACATTCTTTAGCATCAGCTCGATACAGGCTTGGCGCAGGAATGTGGTTTTTTTTTGGTTACTATCGAGCAAGGTTATGTCCAGATCCGGGCGGGCAATCGCCAGCACGATTCCGGGCAAACCTCCTCCTGTTCCAACATCCAGCAGGCGGCCCACCCCGATGTAGGGCAAAACCGCAAGGCTGTCCAGCAAATGCTGATACAGCATATTTTCCGGCTCGCGCACGGCAGTCAGGTTGTAGACCTTGTTCCATTTCTGCAGCAAGGCGATGTAATCCAGCAGGGTTCGCTGCTGCGCGTCCGACAGGGTGAGCTTCAGTTGCTCCAAACCCCCCGCAAGGTTTTCAGCCAGGTTCACGCGCCAGCCCTCTCCGCCCTGCCCTGTATGCGTTTGAGATACACCAGCAGGAGGGAAATGGCGGCCGGTGTAACGCCGGAAATGCGCGCCGCCTGACCCAGTGTTTCCGGTTTGTATTGCGCCAGCTTCTGCTTCACTTCGATGGATAGGCCGTGCACCTTGCTGTAGTCCATGTCGGACGACAAGCGCAGCGCCTCATAATGATGATGCCGATCGATTTCTTCCTGCTGGCGTTCAATGTAGCCTTGATATTTAGCCTGGATTTCGACCTGCTCCGCCACCTGTGGGTCGATTACGCCTTCGCCTGCCCCAGGCAGGGTTAACAGGGACTGATAACTGACTTGGGGGCGGCGCAGCAGATCCAGGAGCGAATATTCGCGCTCCATGGCCTGGCCAAGTACACGCTCCGCACTGGCGGTATCGACCATGCGCGGGTTGACCCAGGTACTCTTGAGCCTTTCTTTTTCCTGGGCTACGGCATCGCGTTTGGCTGAGAAGCGTGCCCAGCGCTTATCATCCACCACACCCAGTTCGCGCCCGATCTCGGTAAGGCGCAAATCGGCGTTATCCTCTCTTAACAGCAGTCGGTATTCTGCGCGGCTGGTAAACATACGGTAGGGCTCGGAAACTCCGCGCGTGATCAGATCATCCACCATCACGCCGAGGTATGCCTGATCCCGGCCCGGATTCCACGCTTCTTTTTCCGCAGCGTACAGAGCGGCATTGATCCCAGCCAACAGCCCCTGCGCAGCAGCTTCCTCATAGCCGGTCGTCCCATTGATCTGCCCGGCAAAGAACAAGCCCTTGATGGCCTTGGTTTCAAGGGAACTCTTGAGGCCGCGAGGATCGAAATAGTCATACTCGATTGCATAGCCGGGCCGGGTTATATGAGCATTCTCAAAGCCCCGCATGGAACGTACCAGCGCATATTGAACATCAAAGGGAAGGCTGGTGGAAATTCCGTTGGGATAAATCTCGTGCGTTGAAAGGCCTTCCGGCTCGACAAAAATCTGGTGCGCATCCTTGTCAGCAAACCGCGTGATTTTGTCTTCGATGGACGGGCAATAGCGTGGCCCCACGCCCTCGATCACCCCGGTATAAAGGGGAGAGCGATCAAGGCCTTTGCGGATGATGTCATGCGTACGTTCATTCGTGTAGCTGATCCAGCACGAAACCTGTTGTGGATGCCCGCCGGCGGAACCAAGATATGAAAAGACCGGCGCGGGATCATCACCCGGCTGCTCCGTCATCATCGAATAATCCAGGGAACGGCCATCGATACGCGGCGGGGTGCCCGTTTTAAGCCGGCCCACTGGCAACTCAAGTTCTCGCAGACGGCGCGCAAGACTGATTGCCGGAGGATCTCCGGCGCGACCTGCCTGATAGTTGGATTGCCCGACATGCACCAAACCGGCCAGGAATGTGCCCGCGGTAAGCACCACCGCACGTGCCTCGAAGCGCAACCCGAGTTGTGTAACAATACCGGTAACCTGATCACCAGCAAGCGAAAAATCGTCTACCGCCTGCTGAAACAACCATAGGTTAGGCTGGTTTTCCAGGCGCCGCCTGATTGCCTGCTTGTATAACAGACGATCTGCCTGCGCCCGTGTTGCCCGTACCGCAGGGCCCTTGCTGGAATTAAGGATGCGGAACTGGATTCCGCCCTCGTCCGTAGCCGCCGCCATGGCGCCACCCAGAGCATCTATTTCCTTAACCAGGTGTCCCTTGCCAATCCCGCCAATAGCTGGATTGCACGACATTTGCCCTAGCGTTTCGATATTATGGCTGATCAACAAGGTTTTTCGGCCCATACGCGCCGCGGCAAGCGCCGCCTCGGTGCCGGCATGGCCGCCACCGACAACGATCACATCAAATTGCGTGGGGAAAATCATGAGGGTTCGTACCACTGTTTCGAGAGCGGGAATGATACGACAAAACAGGCAGATGCGTCAGCCTGTCGAGGGTGGTTTCACGTGAAACAATAATAAATGTATTTAGCTACAGTCACTTGCCGATACAGAAACGGCCAAATATTTCTCCTAACAAATCGTCGGCGCCGAACTCTCCGGTAATGCTGCTCAACGCATTCTGAGCCAGCTTTAGCTCTTCAGCGAAAAATTCCAATTGACGCCAGTTTTCAGCTGCATTTTCCAGACAGGCGCTTGCCTGGCCCAACGCCCGCATATGCCGTTCTCGCGCCATAAAAGCGCCCTCGCCAGTTTGCTCCCAGCCTGCCATCTGTAAGAGGGTTTGTCGCAGAAAATCCAGTCCAGCTCCACTTTTTGCGGAAATATAAATGCGGGTTAAATCACCATCCCGATCAATCCCTGCTTTTCGTGGAAGCAGGTCGATTTTGTTGAATATTTGAACCACCGGAAGCTTGGCCGGCAGGCTTGCGAGGATAGCCTCATCCTGTGGCGTAACGGCTTCCCGGCTATCGAGCAAGAGCAACGCCAGGGAGGCCTTTTCAACGGCTGCCCACGTGCGAGCGATGCCAATCTGTTCTACCTCGCAGGAAGTTTCGCGCAGCCCGGCCGTATCGATGATGTGGAACGGGACGCCCTGAATTTCGATTTCTTCACGAACCGTGTCACGGGTGGTTCCCGCTATGGCGGTAACAATGGCAACATCATCTCCGGCAAGCTGATTAAGCAGGCTGGATTTGCCTACATTGGGCTGCCCCACCAGCACCACATGAACGCCTTCGCGAAGCAGGCTGCCCTGTTTGGCTTTGGCAAGCAGACGCTGTAGTTGCACCCGAATTTGAGCTAATTTCCCAAGAGCGTCCGCCGCCTCGAGGAAATCAATATCTTCATCGGGGAAATCGATACAGGCCTCCACCAGCATTCGCAGGTCGATCAGGCGAGCCACGACCTCGTGCACGGCACGGGAAAACTCTCCCCGGAGCGAACGTACTGCGCTTTTGGCGGCTTCTTCGCTGGCTGCATCAATCAGGTCAGCAACACTCTCGGCCTGGGCAAGATCGAGTTTATCGTTGAGAAAGGCTCGTTTGGTGAACTCTCCCGGTTCCGCCAGGCGGGCGCCCAGCCCAAGGCTGCGCTTTAAAAGACGTTGCATCACGGCGTTTCCGCCATGGCCCTGTAATTCCAGTACGTCTTCTCCGGTGAAAGAATGAGGCGCTGGGAAATACAGTGCAATTCCCTGATCGATGACCGAACCATCGTGGTCGAGGAAATCACTCAGACATGCATTCCTCGGGCGAGGTATTTTTCCCAGCAGTGCCCGAGCATACTCTTCAAGTCCATGTCCGGATATGCGGACCACGCCGATGCCGCCACGCCCAAGGGCTGTGGCGACAGCGGCGATGGTGTCAGTTTTTGCCATGCCCTTTCGCGGCATGCATCTGCTCCATGCTGCGGGTAATCTGCCATTGTTGAGCAATCGATAAAACGTTGTTCACAACCCAGTAAAGCACTAAACCGGCAGGGAAGAAGAAGAAGAATATACTGAACACAAAAGGCATGACCATCATCACCTTGGCCTGAATCGGATCCGGCGGAGTAGGATTAAGCTTGGTCTGGATGATCATTGTGATACCCATAATGATGGGCAGCACATAGTATGGATCAGCCGCAGACAAGTCTTGTATCCACAGGGCAAACGGCGCATGGCGCATTTCCACGCTAGCCAGCAATACCCAGTAAAGGGCGATGAATACGGGTATTTGCACCACCACTGGAAGACAGCCCCCGAGTGGATTCACCTTCTCAGTCTTATACAGATCCATCATAGCCTGATGCAGGCGCTGGCGATCGTCTCCATAGTGTTCTTTGAGTTTCTGCAACTTCGGCCCCAACACCCTCATGTGAGCCATGGAACGATAACTTTTTGCTGCCAGCGGATAAAATGCCAACTTGATCAGTACAGTGAGCAGAATGATGGCCACGCCCCAATTGTTCACCATGCCCTGAATTTTGGACAGCACCCAAAACAAAGGAGCGGCAATGATGGTCAGCAAACCATAATCAACGGTCAAATCCAGGCCCGGAGCCAGTTTGCTCAAGTTCTCCTGTTCCTGCGGTCCCGCATATAGCGGCACTGAAATCATTCCGCTTGCTCCAGGCGCGATTGAACCAACAGGTAGGATTACGCCCGCTGCATAAAGTTTGTCGCCCATAGATTTAGTGTAAAACTCGCGCGCCGTGCCGTTCTTGGGGAGCCATGCGGAAAGAAAATAATGCTGCAGCATGGCAACCCAGCCATCATTGCTCTGTTTTTGGTGCGTGGTTTTGTTCTTTTCGATGTCTGAAAAGCTTACCTTTTGGAATTTTTGCAGTTCAGTGTAAATGGCGGGGCCTGCATACGTGCTGATGAACATTGAATCCCCCTTGGATGCGGAGTCATCGCGTACTAGCTGGTAGTAGGCATGCGGGCTGATCGCACTGTCACTGCCGTTCCGGATTTGATATTCGACATCTACCACATAACTATCACGATGGAAGGTGAAGACTTTATCCACCTGCACGCCGGCAGAGGCTGGTGCGCTGAGTTTTACCTTCAGGTCCGATGCGCCTGATGCCAGAGAAAATTCTGAACCCTGAACCGTAAACAAGGTTTTATGCGTTGGTAAAATATTGCCGATCAAACCGGATTGAGCAATGTAGGTATTCGGTTTTTGCTCTGTAAAGAGCACGAAATTCTTGCTCTTATCCGCATCATCGCGGTGCTTGGTAAGTTCAAGGCGACGGATATCCCCGCCCACCGTATCAATTTCCACATACAACGCATCGGTATGAACCCTGATCCGCTCTCCCTTCGGTAGTTGCTGCGCTATGTCCATTACAGCAGCATGGGGCAGGGCTGGTGTGTTTGCGCTCGGTACCGGTACGCCAGTCTGTGTTGATGCAACAGTCGCTTGCTCAGTTTGAACAGGTTGTGGATGCTGATCCTTCTGCCACGCATCCCATAACATCAGGACCGAGAAGGAAAACACGACGAACATTATAAGTCTTTGAGTATCCATGGATTACCTAAGGTAAAGGATCATAGCCACCATCATGCCAGGGGTGGCAGCGGCCAATACGTTTTACACCCAACCAGCCCCCTTTGAGAGGGCCATATTTTTTCACAGCTTGCTCCGCATATTCTGAGCAGGTAGGTGTATATCGACATGAGGGCCCGAGCATTGGGCTAATCAAGTATTGGTAAGCTTTAATCAGAAAGAGCAGAATTCTGGTCATGAAACTTCTTGCTCGTCGGCAGGCATAAACTTCTGTCGCACTCGATTCAATAGTTCCCGCAATTCCCGAGCTATCACGGCATACTCAGCGGCAGAAAAACTTTTTCGTATGCGAATTACCATGTCCAAACCGGAAAGCTGATGTTGCTGCAAGCGGAATATTTCACGAGACACCCTTTTGGTATAGTTCCGCGCATGTGCCAGACGCACCGTTTTTTTACTGACGATGACAGCCAAGCGAGCAAATTGCTTCGCTCCGGGTTTTGCCAACACTTGATAATGTTCACTGGAAACCCGGCTGTTGAAACTAAAAACGGATGAAATTTCATCCGTTTTTACTAAATGCTTGGCCTTAGAAAAGCCAAAGCCTTCCACCGCATCGTAGGCCAGGTTCAGACAGCCAGACGTGCCCTGCCACTGGCGCGGCGAGCATTGATAATAGCGCGGCCCGCGGGTGTCTTCATCCGGGCGCGAAAACCGTGTGTGCGCTTGCGCTTGACCACTGATGGTTGATAGGTGCGTTTCATGATTATTCCTCGTTGCTTTACACAGACTGTGAACCCGTAATTAGACTACTTTCAACGGGCACCTGTCAACCATAATTAATCTTTCAGCCTGTGGATAAGTCACTTCAATCAGACTACAATGAGCCGCATCAAATTTGTTTTAATCTTCTGTACCGTACCTTAGGCAATCAATGGAAACTTTCTGGCAAGCTTGTTTGAGCCGTTTCGAACAAGAGCTTACCCCGCAACAATTCAATAACTGGATCAAACCGCTGCGCTTTGAAGGCGGAACAGATGTCTTCCGTATCGTAGCGCCCAACCGTTTTATTCTGCAGTGGGTACGCGACAAGTTTCTAAGCCGTTTCGAGCAGATAGGGCAAGATCATTTTGACCATCCTGTGCAGTTTTCCCTTGCCGTTGCCGAAAATACGGAAAGCAAGGAAAAGAAACCGTCCTCCCTTGCTCCGGCCTCAAAAGAAGCCTCTGTTCCGGTGGTTCGGCAAGGCCGTAACGAAAAATCCGGCCTCAATTCTTCGTTCACGTTTTCAAATTTTGTTACAGGTAAGGCCAATCAACTGGCACGAGCCGCGGCCATTCAGGTTGCCGAAAACCCTGGCACTGCATACAACCCCTTATTCATTTATGGTGGCGTCGGCTTGGGTAAAACTCACCTCATACAAGCCATTGGCAACTATATCCAGGAACAGAACAGCAACGCAAAAATTAGCTATCTCCACGCGGAGCGTTATGTTTCTGATGTCGTAAGAGCCTACCAGCACAAGGCGTTTGACGATTTCAAGCGCTATTACCATTCTCTTGATCTGCTATTGATCGACGATATACAATTTTTTAGCGGCAAGGCGCGAACTCAGGAAGAGTTTTTCTACGCATTCAACGCTCTGATTGAGAGCAAGAAACAGGTTATCATTACCTGCGACACCTATCCCAAACAGATATCTGGCATGGAAGATCGATTAATTTCCCGCTTTGGCTGGGGGTTAACTGTCGCCATTGAACCACCCGAACTGGAAATGCGCGTTGCAATTCTTATAAAAAAAGCAGAGGCAGAAAACCTGGATCTGGAAAGTGATGTTGCTTTTTTTATAGCCAAGCATATCCGCTCGAATGTGCGTGAATTAGAGGGTGCCCTTAAGAAAGTCATCGCTTACTCGCGTTTTACGGGTCTGAACATTAGCTTAGACCTAGCCAAAGAAGCATTAAAGGATCTACTGGCCGTTCAGAACAGACAGATTTCCATTGAAAACATTCAGAAAACTGTTGCTGATTATTACAAAATAAAAGTTGCTGAAATGTATTCCAAAAAACGAACCCGCAATGTTGCGCGGCCACGTCAAGTTGCGATGTCGCTGGCCAAGGAATTAACTCACCTCAGTTTCCCGGAAATTGGCGATGCTTTTGGAGGCAGGGATCACACTACCGTTATGCACGCTTGCCGTAAAATTGAAGAATTAAAAAACAGTGATCCTTCCATCACTCGTGATATCAGTGTGTTATTACAGGTTTTGAGAAGCTGAATAAGTTATGTATGAATTGGGGATAAAGCTGTTTATTTCCTAAATTGAAAAACTGTCCACAAAGCACCCACAGCTCATCAAATCTTTTATACATAACTTAAAAAACACATAAACTACTGTAAATAAATAGTTATTTATGGTTATACAAAATTAAGGCTGCACTTATCTATTAGTATCAGGGTATATATATGTTATTAATGAAAATCAATAAGGAAGAATTCCTCAAACCGTTGCAGTCTGTTGCTGGTATTGTTGAAAGACGCCATACGCTTCCAATCCTGTCCAATGTATTGATCCAGATAAGCGACGCAAATATTGCTTTTGTCGCTACCGACCTGGAAATTCAAATTACAGCTTTACTATCCAATACCAGTGAAAAAGGGGATGCTTCCATTACTGTTTCTGCAAAGAAACTTCAGGATATCGTGAGAGCACTTCCTGAAAATGCGGAGATTTCCTTTGACGGTAAAGACAGCCGTCTGCAATTGAAAGCGGGTAAGAGCCAGTTCAACCTACAAACTTTACCTGCCGATGATTTTCCAAAACTGGCGCTATCGGATGAGCTCGTTTCAGATATTTCCCTCTCCCAATCCATGCTTAAACATTTGTTTAATCAAGTCCAATATGCGATGGCGCAACAGGACATCCGCTATTACCTGAATGGATTGTTGATGGTTCTTGAGCCTGGGGCAGTTAAAGTCGTAGCTACTGACGGGCACAGGCTGAGCCTTGCCAGCATGGATGCTGAAAAAGTGAACCAGGTAGCAGAGGCAATTCTTCCGCGCAAGACAGTTACGGAACTGATCAAATTATTGGGGGATACAGAAGAGGAAGTAAAAATACGCCTTGGAAAAAACCTAGTGACATTCACATTTGGAAATATCAACCTGGTTTCTAAAGTGATAGAGGGAAAATTCCCAGATTACAATAAAGTTATACCTTCGCTTTATGATAATCATGTAGTACTGGATCGTTTGACCTTGCTCCATGCGATGCAACGCGCATCGATCCTCTCCAATGAAAAATTCCGCGGTGTTCGCATGGTTCTAACGCAGAACAGCATGCGTGTCATTTGCAACAACACGGAACAGGAAGAAGCAGAAGAAGAATTGGAAATCAACTATTCCAACGAACCATTGGATATCGGGTTTAATGTCACTTATCTGCTGGACGTACTTAACAACATTAATTCCAAGGATGTCGAATGCTCATTTGGTGATGCAAACAGCAGTTGCCTAATTTCCGTCCCAGGGGACGATCGTTTTAAATATGTCGTTATGCCGATGCGCATTTAAATTTAGCACACAGAAATGCAATAAATATTCTGGTTCCACGTGGAACCTTAGGGAAAAGAATGAGCGAATATAATTCCGACAGCATCAAGATTCTTAAAGGCCTGGATGCTGTTCGTAAGCGTCCTGGTATGTATATTGGCGATACCAGTGATGGTACTGGCTTACACCACATGGTTTTTGAAGTGGTTGACAATGCCATCGACGAAGCGCTAGCTAATTACTGCGACGATATTCAGATCATCATTCATGCAGATAGCTCGATCAGTGTTGTAGATAATGGACGTGGCATCCCCACCAGTATCAAGGAAGACGACGAATTCAAACGTTCCGCGGCAGAAATTGTAATGACAGAATTACATGCCGGTGGAAAATTCGATGCCAATTCCTACAAGGTTTCGGGCGGCTTGCATGGCGTAGGCGTGTCTGTGGTCAACGCGCTTTCGGAGTGGTTAAAACTCAGAATATGGCGAAATGGAAAAGTCCATCAAATGGAATTCCGCCATGGCGTAGCAGTCAGTCCATTGAAGGAAACGGGCGAAACAGAAAGACGCGGCACGGAGGTTCATTTCATGCCAAGTTTAGAGACATTTGGAAAGATAGAATTTCACTACGAAATCCTTGCCAAGCGTTTACGTGAACTCTCATTCCTGAATAATGGCGTAAAAATCGAGTTGATCGACCAGCGTGACGGGAGAAGCGAGAATTTTGCTTTTAGCGGAGGTGCTAAAGGATTTGTAGAATATATAAACCGCACCAAATCGGTACTGCACCCCAAGGTTTTCTATGCCATAGGCGAAAAAGACGGTGTGACTGTCGAAGTTGCCATGCAATGGAATGATACTTATGTCGAATCTGTTCAGTGCTTTACCAACAATATCCCGCAGCGGGATGGTGGAACCCATTTGACGGGATTGCGTTCGGCACTTACTCGAACCCTGAATAATTACATCGAACAGAATGAAATTGGGAAAAAAGCCAAGGTAGATACCTCTGGTGATGATATGCGGGAAGGACTTACTTGCGTATTGTCTGTGAAAGTATTTGAACCGAAGTTTTCGTCCCAAACTAAAGACAAACTGGTGTCAAGTGAAGTTCAGCCTGTGGTGCAGGAAATTGTTTCCGCAAAACTGTCTGAATACCTGCTAGAAAACCCTAGTGAAGCAAAAATTATTACCGGCAAGATCGTCGAAGCCGCTAGAGCCCGCGAAGCTGCTCGTAAAGCGCGGGATATGACGCGCAGAAAAGGTGTGCTGGACAGTATGGGGTTGCCAGGAAAGCTGGCCGATTGCCAGGAAAAGGATCCTTCCCAATCTGAACTCTACCTTGTTGAGGGTGATTCTGCGGGCGGATCCGCGAAACAGGGGCGTGATCGTAAATTCCAAGCTATTCTTCCGCTCAAGGGAAAAATTCTGAACGTGGAAAGGGCTCGCTTTGATCGTCTCATTTCATCTCAGGAAATTGCAACCCTAATTACGGCACTTGGAACCAGCATCGGTAAAGATGAATACAATCCGGACAAGCTTCGATACCACCGTATTATCATCATGACTGACGCGGATGTGGATGGCTCCCATATACGCACCCTGCTGCTGACATTCTTTTACCGTCAGATGCCAGAACTGGTTGAGCGCGGACATATTTATATCGCGCAGCCACCGCTTTACAAGGTCAAGCACGGAAAACAGGAGCGTTACCTCAAGGATGAACACGAGTTAAAGCAGTACCTGCTGCAAAAAGCGATGGACGATGCACAGCTTGTTACAGAAGCTGGGAAAGAACCGCTGAGCAAAGATGGTTTTGAGGAAATTGCCAAGGAATACCTCCTTGCTGAAGCCGTAATAGAACGTCTGTCCAGAGTGATTGATCGTGAAGCTTTACAAGCACTGCTCAAAAATATCGTTCTTGATCTTTCAACGGCTGGGCTGGCGGCGACAAGTGCGCATTTGTTGTCCGAACTTTTGCCAAGAACCGAATACCAAGTATCCAGCCAGTTTGATGAGCGCACGGAAAGCTTCAGAATTGTTGTAAAGAAGCAAGTACATGGAAATACACTGCTTAGCCAGATTGACCAGAATTTTGTCGAAGGTGGGGATTATGCTCAATTACGAAGAACGGGCTTGGTCTTGAATGGATTGTTCGGAAAGGGCGCGTTTGTCCAGAGAGGAGAACAAAAGCAGGCTATTACCGAGTTCAAGCAGGCGCTAGATTGGCTATTGAACCAGGTTAAGCAGGGCTTGGCGATTCAGCGTTACAAAGGCCTGGGAGAAATGAACCCAGAGCAATTGTGGGAAACAACCATGGACCCAAGTGTTCGACGTCTGCTGAAAGTTCAGATTGAAGATGCCATTGGTGCAGACGAGATTTTTACCACCTTGATGGGCGATCAGGTAGAACCTAGACGCGCATTCATAGAGAGCAATGCGCTGATAGCGAGAAATATAGATGTCTAGCTGATTGTGTGTAGCAGGGTAAAAGAAAGGCCCCGTTAAGAGCCCAACTGCGACAAAGCCTCCAGGATTTGGAGGCTTTGTTGTTTCTGGTTTGATGTTTGATGATGCCATGAAAAAGTCAACGGCGCCGACCCAGTACGACCTGGAAATGGTGACGCTACCACCGGGCGGTCACGCTAATGTCTGTATGGCCGGACAGTTCCAGCCATAATGGACAACGCTCCGGGACGGCTATCGGGAGTATGCGGGCAATGACGCAAAGCGCCGCCGGGGTAAAATGGTGACCCGGCATGCCTGGGAGGATTTCAAGGAGGCGGTGAGGCGCAGCTTTGCGATGCCAGTAATGGCCTTTTTCAACAGAAATTATTCTGGGGCGGCAACCTGTTCGACATGGCCGCATTCTTTCTGCGGACAAACTTTTTCAGTACCGCGACGTTTTGTTATTTTGATGGTTAGGATGGGCCAGCCGCATTTTGGGCAAGGTTCATTAATGGGCAGGTTCCAGGTGGCATACTTGCACTTCGGATAGCAGTTGCAAGAATAGAATAACTTTCCATAACGGCTCTTGCGTTCGATTAGCGTGCCTTCCTTGCATTCCGGGCAGTTGACGCCTGTATCCTTGGGCTTTTCAAGAGGTTCGATGAATTTACATTTAGGATAACTGGTACAACCGATGAATTTTCCATAAGGCCCGGTCTTGATTACCAGTTCGCTGCTGCATTGTGGGCATACACGTCCTTCAACAATGACGGGCTGGGTTGATTCACCAGGTTCTCCATCCATGTTGCGGGTATAGTCGCATTCCGGGTAAGCAGAGCAGCCGATGAACTTTCCACGCTTACCGAGCCGTGCGGTTAGATGCTTGCCGCATTTCGGGCAGGCCTCATCCAGTATTTCAACTCCGGGACGGTCTACATCCTTTTTCTCGGTGAGTTGCTGGTTAAAATCTTTCCAGAAAGATTCAAGTACGGGAATCCATTCCCGTTTTCCGGCTGAAATCAGATCCAGCTCATCTTCCAGTTGGGCAGTAAAGTCGTAATTCACATAGCGTGTAAAGTGCTCGGTGAGAAACTTGTTGACCACTCTGCCTACGTCGGTGGGATAAAAGCGCTTCTTGTCCAGCAAAGCGTATTCTCTGGCTTGCAGGGTACTGATAATGCTTGCATAGGTTGAGGGTCGACCGATGCCATACTCTTCTAGCACTTTGACCAGGCTGGCTTCGGAATAGCGCGGAGGGGGTTGTGTGAAGTGCTGCTCGCCGGATATCTGGTCTATCGCAACGACTTCCCCTTTTTCGAGGGGAGGCAATTTGTTATCGCTTTCTTCCTCGCCATCGTCCTGGTCTTCTTGATAGACTGCGACGTAGCCCGGAAAAACCATGGTCTGACCAGTGGCGCGGAACAGGTTTTCATCACTTCCCACGGCTAGATCCAGA
Source organism: uncultured Sulfuricella sp. (assembly GCA_964384915.1). GTDB lineage: Bacteria > Pseudomonadota > Gammaproteobacteria > Burkholderiales > Sulfuricellaceae > Sulfurimicrobium. The sequence continues at coordinate 81,423 of CAYLMA010000007.1, forward strand.
CTAACGGTGTCAAATTTTGCCGCACTCATCTGGCAAGCCAAGGTGCGTTTCCAAATCATTTCATAAAGCTTTGCTTGGTCTGCGCTGAGATACTGACGAACCTCCTGCGGAGAACGCTGGATGGAGGTAGGACGAATTGCTTCGTGAGCTTCCTGGGCATTCTTTGATTTGTTTTTGTAGCTCAGCGCTGCCTTTGGAAGATAGTCTGGCTCAAAATTGCTGGCGATGTAGGCACGAATTTCTTCGAGGGCTTCTTGTGCCAGGTTGACCGAGTCGGTACGCATATAGGAGATCAGGCCGGTTGCGGTGCCGCCTATGTCGATTCCTTCGTACAGCTGCTGCGCAACTTTCATGGCCCGGTCGGTGGTGAATCCGAGCTTGCGCACAGCTTCTTGCTGCAAGGTTGAAGTGGTAAAAGGGGCCGCGGCCACACGCTGTTTACGTTTTTTCTCGACTAGCGTGACGGTGGCTTTGCCGTCGCTCGTTTGGAGCAAGTCGGTTACCATGGCGGCTTGCTGTGCGTCATTATTGACACTGAATTGCGTCAGCTTCTCGCCTTGGTACTGGAACAGTTTAGCGTTGAATTTTTGACGGCCTTTGTGGCTGTCGAGGTGAATGCTCCAGTATTCCTGTGTCTGGAATTTTTCTATCTCAAGCTCACGTTCGACAATCAGGCGCAGTGCCGGACTTTGAACTCGGCCCGCGGAAAGGCCGCGGCGGATCTTGCGCCAAAGCAGAGGTGAAAGATTGAAACCCACCAAGTAGTCAAGGGCACGTCGGGCTTGTTGTGCGTTGACCATGTCCATCTCGATTTCGCGTGGATCAGCAACGGCAGCCAGGACTGCAGATTGAGTAATTTCATGAAAGACAACACGTTTCAGTGTTTTGTTTTTGAGCAGTTTCTTTTCTTTTAAGATTTCAGCCAAATGCCAGGCAATCGCTTCGCCTTCGCGGTCGGGGTCGGTTGCGAGGTAGATGGTGTCAGCATCCTTAACCGCTTTGGCAATGGCATCGACATGTTTGCTGTTGCGTGCTATCAACTCATACTTCATCGAGAAGTCGTGCGCGGTATCCACTGCGCCCTGCTTGGGCACAAGGTCGCGTACATGCCCGTATGAGGCGAGGATTTCAAAATCCTTGCCCAGATACTTCTTCAGGGTCTTGGCTTTGGACGGGGATTCAACTATCAGCAGAAAGGATGACATAAACAGTATATGGTGGCGCCGAAGTGATTCGGCTGCTGGAAAGGGTTGAGAAGATCAGTGCATTTGCGGCGTGCTATCGCCGAACAGCATGTCTTCCATGAACAGGTAATCATCGGCCTGGCCTTGACTCCACAAAACGATCAGGACTATCCATTTGACTTGCTCGAGATCAACGTCGCGGTCGTTCAGTGCAAGAATGCGGTCAATCACCCATTCTCTTTGTACAGGATTAATGATGTCCGAGACTTCAAGGAAAGCCAGAAAACCACGACTCTCGGCGTCTATCTTTTTCATTTCGACATCCGAGTAAATGCGGGTAGATGTACTGTCTGCCAAGCTTTCCGGATAGGGGGCTAGGGAAAGCTTGTCTAGATCGTTAAGCCAGTCGAAAGCAAGATTGATTTCGGAACTATCGAAACCAGCAGCCGATAGCTCTCTCTCCAGAGTGCTCTGGTCAGGATGGAGGTTGGCTTCGAAATAGTTTTCGAACAAGTAAACGAGAATGTCGAACATCATTATTTGGTTTCGCTATTAAACTTTTCCGCTGCGCAGGTAAAAACCACCCGGCAGGCTGGTCACATGACCAGCCAATTCCATGGTCAACAGAATGGCGCAAACGCTATCAATCGTCAAGCCGCTACAGTTGACCAGCGCGTCGATACCGACGGGGTCGAAGCCAAGGCATTGCCTTAGCTGAGCTTCTTCCTTGGTTATGGAAAAGGCTTCTGGCGGACTGGATGAAGTTGTAACGGCGGGGTAACCGAGGTCATCCAGGATTTCCTGTGCGGATTCGACCAGTTTTGCGCCCTGCTTGATCAGGAAGTGACAGCCTTTGGCGAGCGGTGAATGAATAGAGCCCGGGATGGCAAAAACCTCTCTTCCCTGTTCCGCTGCCAGTCGAGCTGTGATCAGGGAGCCGCTCTGAAGCGCGGCCTCCACCACCAGACAGCCACGGGAAAGGCCGCTGATCAGGCGATTGCGGCGCGGGAAATTCTGGGCCTTGGAGGGTGTGCCCAGTGGGAACTCGGATACCAGAGCGCCTTTCTGGGCAAGCTCATGTGCAAGCTCGCGGTGGCGGGCGGGGTAAACAATATCCAGCCCGGTACCCACCACGGCGATGCTGCTGGCTTGGCCTTGCAGTCCGCCGCGGTGGGCCGCGCCATCTATTCCCAGCGCAAGACCGCTGACAATGCATAAGCCATTGTCGCTGAGATGGTGCGCAAAACTTTCTGCATTGGCAAGCCCTTGAGGCGTGGCATTGCGGCTGCCGACGATTGCCAAGGCCGGCTGATTGAGGTGTTGTCGCTGGCCTTTGACATAAAGCAGAGGAGGTGGATCGGGGACTTCCAGCAAGCTGCGGGGGTAGTCGCTATCTGCCAGGGTGACTACATGGTTGAGTGGATCTTCAAGCCACTCCTGTATCGGGGTGAGTGCCTCTTGATTGGGTCCGGCGTTGATGAGTCGAGCGACGGGTGCGCGCACGACTTTCTCCAGAGCGGAATAGCCAGCGGCGAAAATGTGCTCGGGCTCACCAAAGGTCTGCAGCAGGCGCCGGTAGCTTTCCCCGCCCAGCCCATGAATCAGGCTCAGGGCGACCCACAGGGAAAGTTCATGTTGCTTGTCAATCAAGGGTTCTTGACAGCGTCCAGCAGGTAAACCGGGCGGTTCGCGCTCATTACCAGGGCGTAAGAAACGCGGTCAAAAACGCGGTAGACGAAAATCAGGCCGGTGCGCGTATCAGGCAGGTTGATCTCGTTTTTCTCGCTGCCGGAGCGGCAGTTCAGTCTATAAACATCCTTGGGGTTGAAAAACTGGTCAAAGCTGATTTTTGCACCCGGTTTGAGACAACCGATATCGGAGTAAGTAATTTCCTTGCTTGGTTTCTCGGCAGTCTGCTCATTTTCGCAAGGTTCGAGCATTTCCTTGGGATCGTAAAACTGGTCGAAGCTGATGCTTTTCCCCGGTTTCAGGCATTCCTTGTCTGCGTAGCGCCAGGCGTTTTTGCGTTTTTCCACCGGTTTGCCTGCGACGGTGCGGCCCTTGCTATACACAGCCAGCACATGTCCTGCTTCCAGGCCGTCCTTGCTGCCTTTGTTTACCAGCACAGTGCTGTATTTTCCTGCATCAGAGATGGCGCCGTAGGCTGAAATAATCCGGCCATTGATAGCCTGTTCCGGCGCATGGGGAACATATTTGAGTTCACCGTTGTTGATGCTGGACACCAAGCGGTCATCGCGGCGGATTTCCTGCACCGATCGTGTGATTTCCAGCTCCATCAAATCATCCGCGCTTCCATTCAGAGACCGGGCTTCACCTACATACTCGGCTTCATAACCCATTGGTTCCTTGGTGTCTGGGTCCCGGAGCATCTTGCCCTGGCGGAAAATGCTCCAGTCCTTGATTTTGCTGTCTTTGGCATTGGCGGCATACACACGGTCTCCAAGCCCCATGATGACCCGGCTTTCATCCGTGCCAACGATATATGGCGCATTATCCAGATCGCCTTCCTCAATGATCAGCGGCTTGGTGAGGAAAGGGCCGATGGCGGACAGGGGAATGGATGGCACGGCCAGCGACGCAAGCGCTTCTGAACGGACTTGAGGGCTCAGCTTGACAATTCGCTCGCCCTTGACTAATCGCAACCTTGGGGATCCACCCTGCATGTCGAGTACGACCACATCACCGGGGTATATCAGATGGGGATTCTTGATCTGTTCACGATTCATTTCCCACAACTGCGGCCAGCGCCAGGGGTCTTTGAGGAATTTTGAGGATATTCCCCATAGCGTATCGCCTTTCACCACCACATGTTGTTGCGGTGGGTCGTCCTGCAGCTTGATATCTTCCGCTCCTGACAAGGAGGAAATCAAGCCGGAAAGGGAAAGCACGGCTATAATAATGGGCTTACGCATGGGCGCCTCGCTCTGGTAAAGAACTTTTCTGCTTTATTCATATCAGAAGTTCTGTATATCGGCCAACCTGCCTGGCCGGACTTAGGTTTTAAATTAAATTCTGCATGTAATTATTTAAATAGGCAAGCAATTATGGCCCTTTTATCGATCCTGCATTACCCGGATCAGCGCCTGCATACCGTCGCCTCTCCCGTTAAGGAGGTAAACGCGGAAATACGCAAACTTGTGGATGACATGGCCCAGACGATGTATTCCGCGCCGGGCATTGGTCTGGCCGCCACCCAGGTGAATGTGCACAAGCAAGTCATTGTGGTCGATATTTCCGAATCTCATGACAAGCTGATGGCGCTGATCAATCCCAGAATCATTTCCCGTGACGGCGTGGGCGAGCGCGAGGAAGGCTGCTTGTCCGTGCCGGGCATTTACGAAAAAGTCACGCGCGCCGAGCGCATCACGGTCGAGGCGTTGGATCGGGACGGGAAGCTGTTCACCCTGCATGCCGATGGCCTGCTGGCGGTATGCATACAGCATGAAATTGACCACCTTCAGGGCAAAGTCTTTATTGAGTACCTTTCCCGCCTCAAGCAGACACGAATCAAGATCAAGCTGCAGAAGCAGCAGCGCGAGACCATGTAATGAGGCTGGTCTTTGCCGGCACTCCGGAGTTCGCCGCTCAGGCACTGCAGGCACTGCTGCATGCCGGCCACGAAGTGGCGCTGGTGCTGACACAGCCGGACCGGCCTGCCGGGCGGGGGATGAGCTTGACCATGAGCCCAGTCAAGCGATTGGCGCTGGCCAATGGCTTGAAAGTACTGCAGCCAACCAGTTTGAAACAGCCGGAAATCCAGGCGCAGCTCGTCGCAGTATCGGCTGACGCCATGATAGTCGCCGCTTACGGACTGATTTTACCAGGCGAAGTGTTGACCATTCCGCGCCTGGGCTGCCTCAATATCCACGCCTCGTTGCTGCCGCGCTGGCGTGGTGCGGCGCCCATTCAACGGGCGATTCTGGCGGGTGATGGCGAGACGGGTATTACCATCATGCAGATGGACGCGGGTCTTGATACCGGCCCGATGTTGTTGCGTTTTCCACTTGCCATCGAGGACAGGGAAACGGCACAGACCCTGCACGACAAACTTGCTGCGCTGGGCGCCGAGGCCATTGTGTCGACCCTGCAGCAACTGCAGCACAAGCCCTTGCCGGCTGTGGTGCAGGACAATAGCCAGGCCACCTACGCAGCCAAGCTTAGCAAGGCTGAGGCCCGTCTTGACTGGAGCCTCCCGGCGCGGGAGTTGGAGCGCGCGGTACGCGCATACAATCCTTTTCCCGTTGCCCAGGGTTCATTCAAGGGCGATGTCTGGCGCATCTGGCAGACGGCCGTGCGGGAAGAAGGTGGCGGCCAGCCGGGCGAAGTTTTGCGTGCAGACCGCGAGGGTCTGCTGGTGGGCTGCGGACAGGGCGCCCTGCTGCTGCTGGAGATGCAGAAGGCCGGTGGGAAGCGCCTGCCTGCAGCGCAGTTTTTGCAGGGCAATCCGGTCACGGTGGGTGATTGTTTCGATCTGGCTTGAATTTGCCGTTGTATTCCCCCATTTTGAAATGGGTTAATGCTCGGACAAGAGGGACTGGCAATGCTGGGTAACTGGTTTAAAACGACAATCCTGATGGCGGCCATTGTGGCGCTGTTCGGCATGATAGGCGCGACCCTGGGCGGCCAGTCTGGAATGCTGCTGGCGCTGCTGTTCGCGGGTGGCATGAATATCTGGGCCTACTGGTTCTCGGACCAGGCCGTGCTCAAGATGTACAACGCACGTGAGGTGGACGAAAGCAGCGCGCCGCAGTTTTACCGCATGGTGCGCGAGCTGTCCCACAACGCCGGCTTGCCCATGCCGCGCGTGTACGTGATCGACGAGGACCAGCCCAACGCTTTTGCTACCGGACGCAACCCTGAGCACGCAGCCGTGGCGGCGACGACCGGCATTATGCGCGTGCTTTCGGAAAGGGAATTGCGCGGCGTGATGGCTCATGAACTGGCGCACGTGAAACATCGCGACACGCTGATTTCCACCATATCAGCCACCATCGCCGGCGCAATTTCTTCCATTGCCCAGTTTGGCATGCTATTTGGCGGCAGCCATAACGGGGAGCGCAACGTGCATCCGGTGGTCGCGATTCTGATCATGATTGTGGCGCCGATTGCTGCGGCGCTGATTCAGATGGCGATTTCCCGTTCGCGCGAATTCGAGGCCGATCGTGGCGGCGCGGAAATATCACGCGACCCACAGGCGCTGGCTGCCGCGCTCGACAAGATCCACCGTTATGCTAAAGGGTTGCCCATGCCTACCGCCGAGCAGCACCCGGAAACCGCGCAGATGATGATTATCAACCCCCTTTCAGCTGATGGCATCAAGAGCCTGTTCAGCACCCATCCCGCTACCGAAGAGCGGGTCGCGCGGCTGATGTCCATGGCGCGCGGCGTTGCTTGACGTCCAGCCACTGGCGAGCACCGCGGTTGCCCAGGTTTTTGCCGGGCGCAACCTGAATCAGGTGCTGCAGGCTATACTCGAGCGCAATGCCAAGCTGACACCGCAGCAGCGCGCCCTGCTCCAGGATCTATGCTATGGCACGCTACGCCACTACGGCCCGTTGCTGGCCATACTGGCTGGTTTGCTACAGAAACCGCTGCATGACGAGAGTATCCGCTGCCTGCTGCTGGTGGCGCTCTACCAGTTGATCTACACCCACACCCAGCCGCATGCCGTTGTGGACCATGCAGTGAAGACCACCCAGGCGCTGCGCAAGACTTCCGCCAAGGGCTTGGTAAATGCGGTGCTGCGCAACTTCCTGCGGCAACGTGAGCGCTTGCTATCAGACGCCGCCAATGCAAGCGAAGAGGGGCGCTTTTCCCACCCGCAGTGGTGGATCGACAAGCTGCGCCGCCAGTATCCAATAGCGTGGGAGCAAATCCTGGCTGCCGGAAATCAGCATCCTCCCATGACCTTGCGGGTAAATTGCCGCAAAACTAGTGTCGCAGATTATTTGCAGCAGCTTGCCGTGGCCGGGATTTCCGCCCGGATCGTGGGGGTGTCCGGCATTCTGCTGGAGCGGCCGCTGGCGGTAGACAAGTTGCCCGGCTTCAGCCAGGGGCTGGTTTCTGTGCAGGATGGTGGCGCGCAACATGCCGCCAGATTGCTCGACGTGAGGGATGGCATGCGTGTGCTGGACGCTTGCGCGGCGCCTGGGGGCAAAACGGCACACCTGCTGGAACTGGCCGATGTAGAGCTGACCGCGCTGGACCATGATGTCCGGCGCTTGCAAAAGGTAGAGCAGAACCTGAGCCGTCTGGGCTTGCAGGCCAAATGCGTGGCTGGCGATGCGTCGCAGCCTTCCCTGTGGTGGGATGGCCGGGCTTTCCAGCGCATTCTGGCGGATGTGCCATGCAGCGCATCCGGCGTGGTGCGGCGACATCCCGATATCAAATGGCTGCGCCGCGAGGGTGATATTGCCCAGTTTGCCGTGCAGCAGGCGCATATATTGGAAGCCTTGTGGCATTGCCTGGAGCAAGGTGGTAAATTGCTGTACGTCACCTGTTCCGTCTTTGCCGAGGAAAACCGTCTGCAGATCGAGGCTTTTATCTCTCGCCATGACAATGCCCGCCTTCTGTCTTTGCCTGAGTTTGAGGAGCAGGACATGCAACTATTACCCGATCGTGATCATGATGGCTTTTATTACGCCCTTCTCGCCAAAATCTAGTTTTCTGCGCTTACTTGCCGTGCTGTTGTTTTGTATGGCGGCCAGTGTTCGTGCGGAAACCGGGATTCAGGTCAAGACGGCGGAGCTGGATATGGTGGATGAGGTTTACCAGCTCAGGGCAGACTTTGAGGTGAACTTCAGTCAGGCGGTCGAGGATGCCCTGAACAAAGGGGTTCCGCTCAATTTTGTGGTTGAGTTCGAGCTTAACCGCCCGCGCTGGTATTGGCTGGATGAAAATATTTCCAGTGTCCAGCGCCCACTGCGCATCAGCTATCATGCGCTGACCAAACAATACCGGCTGTTGCAGAATGAGCAGCAAAAAAGTTTTGCGTCCCTGGCTGAACTCAAGAGCGAACTGGGCCATATCCAGGAGTGGCGAGTGGTGGAGCGGGCCCAGCTCAGGAAGCGTTACAGTTACGAAGCGCGGCTGCGCATGAAGCTGGATGCCTCCCAATTACCCAAACCGCTGCAAGTGAATGCCCTGGCATCCAAGGACTGGAGCCTGGAGTCGGAATGGTTTCAGTGGATATTAACACCTTGAAAGATCGATGAAATATGTAGTGTTTCTGGCTGTTGCCCTGGGCACGGTACTGCTGTTTCTGCTCTCCCGCGCCAGTAGCAACACCGCCGCCTTTTCCCAGAATTACACCCTGCTGCTGGTGCTCAACCTCGGTGTTGCGCTGGCTTTGATGGGTCTGGTCGGCTACCAGTTGTGGGTGTTGTGGAAAAAGCTCAAGCAGCGCGTATTCGGTACCAAGCTGACGCTACGCCTGTTGTGGATGTTCGCGCTCATGGCGCTGTTGCCGGGCGCGCTGGTATATGGCGTGTCGGTGCAGTTCCTCAACAAGAGCATAGAATCCTGGTTCGACGTGCGCGTGGACAATGCCCTTGAGGGCGGCCTGAGCCTGGGTCAGAGCGCGCTCGAGAACCTGCTCCAGGATCTGGTGAAGAAGGGTGAAGTGATGGCGCTGGCGCTTGCCGACAATCCGGTCAGCGAACACCTGACCCAGCTCAACCGCTTGCGCGAACAGGTCGGGGTGCAGGAGGCTGCATTGTTCAGTTCGCGCGGCAAGGTGCTGGCCATTTCCGGCGGAGAAAATGCCAGTTTTCTGCCCGACATGCCAAGCGCTTCCGTCCTGCGCCAGGTGCGCCAGCAGCAGCCTTTCAGCGTAATTGAACCGATCGCCGGGAAGGGGCTGTATTTGCGCGTGGTGGTGCCTGTCAATGTGCTTACCCTGAGCGAGGATATGCGGATTCTGCAGCTATTGCAGCCGGTGCCCAAACGCCTGGCCAGCGATGCAGAAACGGTGCAAGCGGTCTATCGCGATTATCAGGAGCTCTCCTATTCCCGTTTGGGCCTGAAGCGCATTTACGGCATGACCCTGACGCTGACCCTGCTGTTGGCGCTGCTTTCGGCCATCGCCCTGGCGTTCGTGCTGTCGCAGAAGCTGTCCGCGCCTTTGGGTTTGCTGGCGGAAAGCACGCGCGCCATTGCCAAGGGGGATTTTACCCAGATCAACCCGGTGCAAAGCCGGGATGAACTGGGGGCCTTGACCCTGTCGTTCAATCGCATGACGCGCCAGCTGGCGGATGCGAGCGCGGCCGTGGAGAAAAAACAGCAGCAGCTGGAAGCTGCAAAGGTTTATTTGGAAAGCATCCTGGCGCACCTTTCATCCGGGGTGCTGACCTTCGATGAAAAATTGCACCTGCGTGGCGCCAACCCTCGTGCAGGCGAGATTCTGGGCGCTGATTTGAGCGTCATGCGCGGCATTCCCCTGCTCTCCTGGGGTAGCCGCGACATCATTTTGCAGCCCCTGGCGCTTGCGGTGACGCAGCACTTTGATGCTGCCGAAAACAAGGAGTGGCGGCAACAGATCGAGTTTGCCGGAAGCGCCGGCAACCAGGTCTTGCTGGTGCGCGGTACCCGTCTGCCAGGCGTGGTGGACAACGGTTACGTAGTGGTTTTCGACGATATTACCCATCTGCTGCAGGCCCAGCGTGATGCTGCATGGGGTGAAGTGGCGCGGCGGCTGGCACATGAAATCAAGAACCCCCTGACGCCGATCCAGCTTTCCGCCGAGCGTCTGGAGCGCAAGCTGGCAGACAAGCTGAATCAAAGCGATGCTGAAATGTTGTCCCGTTCCACCCATACCATCGTGAATCAAGTGGCGGCGTTGAAAAGCATGGTGGATGCGTTTGCCGAATATGCGCGCTCGCCCCAACTCAATCTGGTACGTCTGGATTTGAACCAGCTGGTGCGAGAGGTGCTTACGCTTTATGAATCCTCCAGCGTGCATGTTGAAATCGCGCTGGCTCCGGATCTGCCCGTGGTAAATGGGGACGCGGCTTTGCTGCGCCAGGTCATGCACAATCTGATGCGCAATGCCGAGGATGCCTTGGCCGACCAGCCGCAGGCCGAGATCAGGGTGCGCACCGAAGTGGTTGATGGATCCTCGGTACGCTGGTCGATTGAGGACAATGGCAAAGGATTTCCGGAGGCGCTTTTGGGCCGCCTGTTCGAGCCGTATGTGACCACCAAGCCGAAAGGAACCGGGCTGGGCCTGGCGATAGTGAAAAAAATCGTGGATGAACATCAGGGCCGGATACTGGCCCAGAATATTGAGCCGCACGGGGCGCGGGTGTCCATCCAGCTGCCGCGTGCAGGAGAGGTAAGTAAAACCTAAAAACCTCAGTTGACCGCCCGACTAAGTGCGTAATGTTATGTATGTAATAAATTTCTTCTTGAATCAGGGGTTCACCCGTTTGGTGAGGACGCTACGTGATGGATTGCACGGTTTTGACGGCGCATGGCTGCGTTACAACTCCTTGGAATGGAACGACCATTCTGCGTCGTTGTGCCTTGCCCCGCACCTTCAAAACCGCACGCTCCACCACGTTCAACAAAGGTTTCTAGGTTAAATGAACACCAATCAAATCCTGGTGGTGGATGACGAAGCGGGAATCCGTGAACTGTTGCGTGAAATCCTGGAAGATGAGGGATATCAGGTCAAGCTGGCGGAAAATGCCACAGCGGCGCGAGAGATTCGTGCGCAAGGCCGCCCCGAACTGGTCCTGCTCGATATCTGGATGCCCGACAGCGACGGGATTACCCTGCTCAAGGAGTGGGCGAGCTCCGGCCTGCTTACCATGCCGGTGGTGATGATGTCTGGGCACGGGACGATAGATACCGCGGTCGAGGCAACGCGAATAGGCGCTTTTGATTTCCTCGAAAAACCGATCGCTTTGCAGAAGCTCCTGGCTACCGTCAAGCGCGCCCTGAAACGTGGCGAGGCCGAGCTCCACAGCGACCTTGGCTTGTCCAGCCTGGGCAAAAGCGCCGTGGTGCGTGAGTTGGAGCAAAGGCTGGAACAGGTGGCCAATCTTGGCGCACCTCTTCTGCTTCTTGCCGAACGTGGCAGTGGGGTGGAGTTGTGCGCGCGCTTTCTGCATCGGCCCAACACCCCCTTCGCGGCACCTGAGACGACGGCCTGGCTGACAGGCGATCCACTGGAAGTGTTGTCCCAGGCCCGCGATGGTTTGCTGTTCGTGGCAGAAATCGCCACACTCAATAAACAGGAGCAGAAGGGCCTGCTGTTTGTACTCAGCAAGCTGGAAAAAAGCAATGTACGCCTGGTGTGTGCCACGAGTGAGGTTCTGCCCGGCCTGGTGGAACAGGGTGTTTTCGATGCCGGACTATACCAGGCCTTGAGCGGTCTGACCTTGAGTATGCCGCCCTTGCGCGAGCACCGTGAAGATATCCCCGATCTGGCCAACCGCATCTTGGCAAAATATGTGGAGTCGAAAGAGGCGCCACCGCGGCATTTCAGCATTGCCGCGCTGAATGCCCTGCGCAACGACAACTGGCCGGGAAATCTGGCGCAACTCAATAATGTGGTTAAAACCCTGGCGCTTACCAGCCTTCATGAGGAAATATCGCCCCAGGACGTGAGCCGGGTGCTGGCCCAGTTCGGACCCGCCGAAGTTGCTGAGAAGCCCTTGGGCTTGCCGCTGGATATGCCCTTGCGCGAGGTGCGCGACATTTTCGAGCGCGCCTATTTTGAGCACCACATCGCCAAGGCGGGCGGCAACATGAGCCGTGTGGCGGAAAATGTCGGCCTCGAGCGCACCCACCTGTACCGCAAGCTGAAGCAACTGGGGGTGAAGTTTGCCCGCAAGGAGTAGCAAGCCGCTGGCAGTGCCCCTGTTAAAGGCTTAGAATCCCGCTTTTCATTTCTTCTTCCCGGGTATATCACCAGTGAAAATTGTGATTCTTGGCGCCGGCCAGGTAGGTGCATCGGTAGCGGAAAATCTGGTGCGGGAGTCCAACGATATTACGGTCGTGGATATCGATGCAGCCAAGCTGCAGAACCTGCAGGACCGCTTCGACTTGCGCACCGTGCATGGTTTTGGCTCCCATCCCTCGGTGCTGCGCCAGGCCGGCATCGAAGATGCCGATATGCTGCTGGCGGTGACGCAAAGCGACGAAACCAATCTGGTGGCATGCAAGCTGGCCGCCACACTGTTCAATACGCCTACAAAAATCGCGCGCATTCGCTGTTCCGATTACCTCAAGCAGAAAGATAGCATCTGTTCCACGGAAAACTTTGCCGTGGATTACATCATCAGCCCGGAAGAAGTGCTGACGGATTATATCTACAAACTGATCGAATACCCGGAAGCGCTGCAGGTGCTGGATTTTGCCGAGGGCAAGGTGCGCCTGGGCGCCGTCAAGGCTTTCCACGGCGGGCCTTTAGTGGGCCACGAGCTGCAGTATCTGCGCAAACACATGCCGCACATCGACACGCGCGTGGCGGCCATTTTCCGCAAGGACCGTCCCATCATTCCGGAAGGCAATACGGTTATCGAGGCTGAAGATGAAGTATTTTTCGTCGCGGCAGCTGAAAACATCCGTGTGGTCATGCGTGAAATGCGCCAGCTGGACAAGGCGGCGAAACGCGTGATGATCGCAGGTGGCGGGAATATAGGCCGCCGCCTGGCCAAGAGCCTGGAGCAACGCTACCAGGTCAAGCTGATTGACCACAACAAGAAAAATTGCGAACGCCTCGCTGCTGAGCTTAACAGTTCACTGGTTCTGTGCGGTGACGCCACCGACCCTGACCTGCTGCAAGCCGAAAATGTCGAGGACATGGACGTTTTTTGCGCACTCACCAACGACGACGAAAACAATATCATGTCCGCCCTGCTCGCCAAGCGCATGGGGGCGCGCAAGGTGATCGCCCTGATCAACCGCAGCGCCTACGTGGATCTGGTGGAGAGCGGCCGCATCGACATCGCCATTTCCCCCGCCCAAGCCACCATCGGCAGCTTGCTGGCGCACGTGCGGCGTGGCGACATGGCGGTGGTGCATTCCCTGCGGCGCGGCGCGGCCGAGGCGCTGGAAGCGGTTGCCCATGGCGATGCCAAGACCTCCAGGGTGGTGGGCAAGAGGGTGGAGCAAGTCGATTTGCCGCGCGGCGCCACCATCGGCGCGATCGTTCGCGGCGACCAGGTCATCATCGCGCACCACGATACGGTCATCGAGAGCGAAGACCATGTCATCCTGTTCGTGGTCAACAAACAAATGATTTCCAAGGTCGAGAAGCTGTTCCAGGTCGATATCGGGTTCTTCTGAATGAACAGGATTTTCCCTATTTTGCATGTGCTGGGCATGGTCACCATGCTGTTCAGCCTCACCATGCTACTCCCCCTGGGACTTTCCTGGTGGCTTCAGGACGGCGCCATGACCGCCTATGACGAAGCCATGGCCACCACCTTTCTTGCCGGCCTGCTGACCTGGTGGGCAACCCGGCGCGCCAAGCGCGAGCTCAAGATCCGCGACGGCTTCCTTCTTGTGGTGCTGATCTGGTCTTCCCTGGCGGCATTTGCCACCATTCCCCTGATGGTTTACCTGCCCGAGCTGAGTTTTACGGATGCCTATTTCGAAACCATATCCGGGCTCACCACCACCGGAGCAACGGTGCTGACCGACCTCGACAAGCTGCCGCCATCGATCAATCTATGGCGCACAGAGCTGGTCTGGCTGGGCGGCATGGGCCTGATCGTGCTGGCGGTGGCCGTGCTCCCGCTGCTGGGCATCGGCGGCCGCCAACTCTACAAGGCGGAAACGCCGGGGCCGATGAAGGACAGCCAGCTGACGCCGCGCATCACTGAAACGGCCAAGGGGCTGTGGTTGGTCTATGCTGGCATTACCGTGGCCTGCATCCTTTCTTTCCGCTGGGCCGGGATGGGCTGGTTGGATGCGGTTATGCACGCGTTCTCAACCATGGGCCTGGGCGGATTCTCTTCGCACGATGCCAGTTTCGGCTATTTCAATTCACCCCTGATCGAAGCCGTATCCATCGTGTTCATGCTCATTGCGGGTATCAATTTCGCCACGCATTTCATGGTCTGGCGCAGCAGGAATTTCACCCCCTACCGCCACGACCCCGAGGCCGGGCTGTTTTTGGGCGTGACCTTGTTTAGCGTGGTGGGGCTTGCCGCCTATTTGCAAGGGATGGGGGTGTATCCGGATTTCATGACGGCGCTGCGCTTTGCCGCCTTTAATACGGTGTCGATCGCGACCACAACCGGATTTGCCAATACCGACTACAATTTGTGGCCCATTTTTGCGCCATTGTGGATGTTGTTCCTGAGCAGTTTTGCTTCCAGTTCCGGGTCAACGGGCGGCGGGATCAAAATGATCCGCGCCCAGATCCTGTACAAGCAGGTGTACCGCGAAATGAAAAAACTGCTGCATCCCAATGGCGTCATGCCCACCAAGCTGGGCGGCCTGGTGGTGCCGAACAAGATTATCTACGCGGTGCTGGCTTTCCTGTTTATCTACATTGTGAGCATCGTTTCCCTGACGCTGATCTTGACAGCTTCCGGGCTGGACGTGATCAGCGCCTTTTCCGCCATCGTGGCCTCGATCAACAATACCGGTCCGGGATTGAACCAGGTGGGGCCGGCGACGACCTTTGCGGTACTGACGGATTTCCAGACTTGGGTGTGCACCTTCACCATGCTGTTGGGCCGGCTGGAACTGTTTACCCTGCTGATCGTTTTCACTCCCGCCTTCTGGCGCAAATAGGGCTTTTATGACAACCTCGGTGATTCAGAGCCTGGAAAAATTGCTGGCTGCGGGCAAGGAGAGCGCCTTGCTGCGCTTCAGCCTTGGCAACGAATATCTCAAGGAAGCGCAGGCCGAGCCGGCGGCAGCGCACCTGCAGCGGGCGGTCGAGCTTGACCCCGCCTACTCCGCGGCCTGGAAGCTGCTCGGTAAGGCGCTGCTCGCTGCGGAGCGGAAAGCGGATGCGCTTGCGGCATACCGCCAGGGAATTGTGGTCGCCGATGCCCGCGGCGACAAGCAGGCGGCCAAGGAAATGATGGTGTTCGCGAAGCGCATCGAGAAAGAGTTGGGCACGAGCTAAGGATCTCCGGATTTAGTGCGCCTGCTCCCAGTTGGCGCCCTCGCCCACTTCCACCGCCAGGGGCACGGCCAGTTCGGCCACATTGCACATCAATCCGGGTAATGCCCTACGGACTCCGGCCAGTTCGTCCTGCGGCACTTCCAGCACCAGTTCGTCATGCACCTGCATCACCAGCAGGGTTCTCATCCGGTTTTCCTGCAGCCAGCGATGTACATCAATCATGGCCAGTTTGATCAGGTCGGCTGCCGTGCCTTGCATCGGGGCGTTGATGGCGGCGCGTTCGGCCGCCTGGCGCCGTGGTCCGTTGCCGCCCTTGATCTCGGGCAGCCACAGGCGCCGCCCGAACACGGTTTCCACGTAGCCCTGCCGCTTCGCCATGTCGCGGGTGCGCGCCATGTAATCCGCCACGCCCGGGTAGCGGGCGAAATAGCGGTCCATGTAAGCCTGCGCCGCGCCGCGCTCGATGCCGAGCTGGCTTGCCAATCCGAAGGCCGACATGCCGTAGATCAGGCCGAAATTGATCACCTTGGCGTAGCGGCGTTGTTCCGGTGTAACTTCCAGCGGGGTGCAGGCAAAAATTTCGGCCGCCGTGGAGCGATGTATGTCCTCGCCCGCGGCGAAAGCGCGCAGCAGGCTTTTGTCGCCGGAGAGATGCGCCATGATGCGAAGCTCGATCTGCGAGTAATCTGCCGAGATGATGCGGCTCCCCGGCGGCGCGATGAAGGCTTCCCGTATGCGCCGCCCTTCTTCGCTGCGCACCGGGATATTCTGCAGGTTGGGTTCGGTCGATGAGAGCCGGCCGGTGACCGCGACGGCCTGATTGTAGCTGGTGTGCACGCGCCCGGTTGCGGGATCGACCATGCGCGGCAGCTTGTCGGTATAGGTCGATTTGAGCTTGGCCAGGCCGCGGTATTCCAGCAGCAGCTTGGGCAGCGGGTAGTCCTCGGCCAGCTGCTGCAGAACGTCTTCGTCCGTCGAAGGCGTGCCGCCCGGCGTTTTTTTCTTGACCGGCAATCCGAGCTGGCCGAACAGGATTTCCTGGATTTGCCTGGGCGAGTTGAGGTTGAACGGCTGGCCGGCCAGCTGGTGCGCGCCCTGCTCCAGTGCCAGCAGCTTTTCTCCCAGCACCCGGCTCTGTTTTGCAAGCAGATTGCTGTCGATCAGAACGCCATTACGTTCCACGTGAAACAAAATCCGTGAAACCGGAACTTCGATGGCGCGGTAGACATATTCCAGCTTTGTGTCAGAGCTGATCTGGGGGTAGAGATCAAGGTGCAGTTGCAGGGTGATATCCGCATCTTCCGCCGCGTAGCGGGTGGCGGTATCCAAGTCGACTTCATCGAAACCGATCTGTTTGGCGCCTTTGCCGGCGACTTCGGCATAAGTCAGGGTTTTTGCACCGAGGTGGCGCGAGGCCAGCGAGTCCATGTCGTGAGGCTTGTGGCTTTCTAGCACATAGGATTGCAACAGGGTGTCGTGAACGATGCCCTGCAGGAAAATGCCGTGGTTGGCAAAAACATGGCTGTCATACTTGAGATTTTGCCCAAGCTTGGGCTTGGATGGGTTCTCCAGCCATGGTTTGAGTCGCTCAAGGGTCTGTTTGAAATCCAGCTGTGCAGGCACGCCTGCATAATGATGCGCCAGCGGTAGATACGCCGCCTCATGTGGTGCAATGGCAAAAGAAAAGCCCACCAACTGCGCGCGCATCGGATCCAGGCTGGTGGTTTCGGTGTCCACGCTGACCAGTTCGGCCGCCTCCAGCCGGACCAGCCATTGTTCCAGCTGCCCGTCGCTGAGGATGCATTCATAGCGCGCTTCAACCGGGGGTTTGCTGTCGGCCGGCGCGGCCTCGCCGCTGCCTGCGCTTTGCAGCTCCCTCAGCCAGGTCTTGAATTCGAGGCGTTCGTACAGTTCTGCCAGGCGGACGCTGTCCTGGGGGCTGGCGGTCAGTTCTTCCAGTTTGAGCGGCAGGGGTACATTGCAGCGGATGGTGAGCAGTTCCCTCGCCTTGGGCAGCCAATCCAGCTCCTTGCGCAGGTTTTCGCCCACCACGCCGCCGATCTCGCCGGCGTGGGCCACCAGGTTATCCAGGGTGTGGTATTGCGTCAGCCACTTGACCGCCGTTTTGGGACCAACCTTTTCTACGCCGGGCACATTGTCCGCGCTGTCGCCGATCAGGGTCAGGTAGTCCACGATACGTTCAGGCGTGACGCCGAATTTTGCCGTTACCCCTCCTTCGTCCAGCGCTTCGTTGGACATGGTGTTGATCAGGCTGACGCGGCTGTTCACCAGTTGCGCGATGTCCTTGTCGCCGGTGGAGATGATGACGCGCATCCCGGCCTCGGCGCCTATACGCGCCAGTGTGCCGATGACGTCATCGGCCTCGACGCCATCCACAGCCAGCAAGGGCCAGCCCATGGCTCGAATGCTGTCGTGCAGCGGCTCGATCTGTGCGGCGAGATCGGGCGGCATGGAAGGGCGGTGGGCCTTGTAGTCGGGGTACAATTCGTCGCGGAAGGTCTTGCCTTTTGCATCGAATATGCAGGCGCTATAATCGGCCTGGTAATCCTGGTGCAGACGGCGCAGCATGTTGAGGACGCCGTAGATCGCCCCGGTCGGTTCGTTATGCCGGTTGCGCAGGTCTGGCAGCGCATGGAATGCGCGATAAAGGTAGGATGAGGCATCAACCAGCAGCAGTGTTTTCATAGGCGAGAAAGATCATCATCATGAATGCAGAAGAAAAACTACCCAAGCCCCTGGATCCGGAAGTCTTATCGCAGGCTTATTCGGCACGGGAGTCGTGGCGGGTGTTCGAGATTATGGCAGAATTTGTCGAATCCACCGAACGCCTGAGTTCTATCCGCCCGGCCGTCAGTATCTTCGGCAGTGCGCGCACGCCCCCGGATCACCCTTATTACAAGCTTACCGAGCAAATTGCCCGAAAATTGTCGGATGCCGGTTTTTCCGTAATTTCGGGTGGCGGCCCCGGCATCATGGAAGCGGCCAACAAGGGCGCCTTCTTCGGCACGTCGCCCAGCGTCGGCCTTAACATCCAGCTCCCTCACGAGCAGCACACCAACCCCTATCAGGACATCAGCCAGACCTTTCGCCATTTTTTCGCGCGCAAGGTGATGTTCGTCAAGTTCGCCACGGCTTATGTGGTGATGCCAGGCGGATTCGGCACCCTGGATGAGCTGATGGAGGCCCTGACGCTGGTGCAGACCGGAAAAACCCGGCGCATGCCGATCATCCTGGTGTGCGAGGCCTACTGGCGCGACCTGGTCGGCTGGTTCGGGAACACGCTGGTGCAGGAAAAAATGATCAATCCCGAGGATCTTGACTTGATCAAGGTGATCGATGATCCCGATGCTATTGTGGCCGCGATTTTCAAGCACTACGAGACCAGCGGCTTCGAACCGACAGCGGCGGAGCAAGAGATTCAGTTGCGCTTGTAACAATTATTCTGTTTCGTGTTCCTAAGGTGCTTATCGGCTACGGCGGCAAGCGTTATAATCCGTTCTCATCCTTGTCATGTAGGAATTGTTATGCGCCGTTTCCTTCCCCTGCTGTTGCTGTGCGCCCTTCCTGCGATGGCGGATAACGTAGCGCCGCCGGCCGGGCTGCAGCCGCTGCCCTTGCCGCCGGCGCCTCCGCCCGGCTATGAGCCCGATCCGGCGCTCGAGCCGCAGGTCACCATTACCAAGCGCGGAGAGGATAAGGTCGAGGAGTTTCGCATCCACGGCAAGCTCTACATGATGAAAGTGACGCCTCCGCATGGCGTGCCCTATTTTCTGATTGATGAAAAAGGTACGGGTAATTTTGTGCGTCAGGGTGAAGTTAGCCCCATCATTCTTGTGCCCATGTGGCTGCTCAAATCATTCTAGTTTAAAGCAGCCACAAGGCTGATTTTCCCATGTCCGTTTTTACCACCGTTACTCCCGAGCAACTCGAACGCTGGCTGCATGGCTATGCCCTGGGCACCTTGCAGGATCTGCAGGGCATTTCCGCCGGCATTGAAAATACCAATTACTTCGTGACCACCAGCCATGGTCGGTATGTGCTGACATTGTTCGAGAAACTGAGCGCCGAAGAGTTGCCCTACTTCATCAACCTGATGGCGCACCTTGCCGCGCATGGCATCCCCTGCCCCGCGCCGGTGGCCAATCTGGACAACGGCTACCTGGGCCGGCTCAACGGCAAGCCGGCTTGCATAGTCAGCTGTCTCGAAGGCAAATCGCTGCTCGAGCCAAGTACGCAACACTGTGCTGAAGTTGGCGAAATGCTTGCGGCGATGCACTTGGCAGGCAAGTCCTACCCTGCGCAAATGCCGAACCCTCGCGGCCCGCGCTGGTGGAATGCGACGGCGCCGCAGGTGATGCCCTTTCTGGCGCCGGAAGATGCGGCCCTGCTCACCGAGGAGTTGCGCTTTCAATCGCTATACCGCTTCGAGGATTTGCCGCGCGGCGTGATCCATGCCGATTTGTTCCGTGACAACGTGCTGTTCAAGGGCGATGCCGTTGGCGGCCTGATTGATTTTTATTTCGCCTGCAACGATGTCTGGCTTTATGATCTGGCCATTACCGTCAACGACTGGTGCGTGAATGTAAACGGCGAACTGGATGGTGAGCGCATGATCGCCATGCTGCAGGCGTACCATTCCACACGTCCGCTGACTCCGATTGAACGTGGCGCCTGGCCGGCAATGTTGCGTGGGGGGGCGTTGCGCTTCTGGCTTTCGCGCCTTTATGACTTCCATTTCCCCCGCCCTGGTGAGCTAACCCAGGCAAAGGATCCAGCGCATTTCCGACGTATTCTGCAGCATCACGTGACGCGCCACGATCAATTGCAGACAGCCTGGGTAAAGTAATCATGACAAAAGATATCGTGAATCCTGTGGACGCGCCAGAGCCGCGCAGGGTTGCCGCAATCCAGGGCTGGCACTGGATCACTGCCGGTTTCCAGTTGTATGGCAAGAACCCATTGATCTGGATTGTATTTTTCATGATATACATGGTGCTCGAGCTGGCGCTGGCCTTTACCATACCCGTGGCAGGGGCAATTGCATCGGCGCTGCTGGACCCTGTCCTGATTGCCGGATTCATGGCGGGGTGTCGTGCGCTGGAGCTGGATGATGAACTGGAAATCAACCACCTGTTGGCAGGCTTTCGCGCCAATGTTGGGCAGCTTGCAGCAGTGGGTGCGTTTTATCTGCTGGGGAAAGTCCTGCTGATCGTTGTCGCCATGGGGTTGGCAGGCATCTTTATCGGCCCGATGCCCGAGGTGGACTTTTCCAGTCTGGAGAGCATGGACCCTGCCCAGCTGCCGCTTGTTGCGCAGCATTTAATGATCATGGGCGCGTTGCTCCTGGGCTTGTTGATTCCCTTGCTCATGGCGTTCTGGTTTGCCCCTGCCCTGGTTCTGTTTGACCACATGACTGCCAAGCAGGCCATGAAGCTGAGCTTTACTGCCTGTATGCGTAATATCCGGCCTTTTACGATATACGGCGTGGCTGGCAGCCTGCTGTTCCTGTTGGGCGCGCTTCCCTTGGGTCTGGGCCTTCTCGCCGTCATTCCGGTGCTGTTCGGCACCTCCATTTATACCGCTTACCGGGATATCTTTGTCGCGAGTCCAAAAGTAGCGGAAGAGGCCTGAGGCGCTTTTACGTTGCCTCCAGCTTGGCGTATTCCAGCGCCAGCCACTTTACTCCAGAGTGGCTGAAGCTCACCTGAACCCGGGCATCCGCCCCGCGTCCCTCGCTGTTGATGATGATGCCGGGCCCGAATTTGGCATGAGTGACCGCCTGCCCGATGTGCCAGGCTGATCCTGTTTCATGGCGCCCACTCAGGCTTGGGCTGGCCTGCATCATGGGTTCCACGGCCCTGGCCGCTGCCCGGTTCAGCCGTTTCAGCAAGGCCGGCGGCAGCTCGTCGAGAAAACGCGACGCGATGCCATAGCGCAACTGGCCGTGCAGCATGCGGCTGTCTGCGAAGCTCAGATATAGGCGCCGCCGGGCTCGGGTGATGGCGACGTACATCAGGCGCCGCTCCTCTTCCAGGCCATCGCGTTCCTGCGCCGCATTTTCATGCGGAAACAGGCCTTCCTCCAGCCCGCTGATGAAAACGGCGTGGAACTCCAGCCCCTTGGCGGCATGCACGGTCATCAGCTGGAGCGCTTCCTGCCCTGCCGCCGCCTGGTGTTCGCCGGCTTCCAGCGAGGCATGGGCCAGAAAAGCCTGGAGCTGGCGATCCGGCAGTTCCAGGCTTTCAGTGGAGGCTAACCCCGAGGGGGTTGCGTCGGAGCTAAAGGCCGCGAGCACATCCGGCGTGTCGTCGGTGCCGGCGCTGTGCTCAATAATAAATCCGGCGGCGGCGTTGATCAGCTCGTTCAGGTTCTCCAGCCGCTCGGCGCCTTCCTTTTCTGCCTTGTAATGAGCGACGAGGCCGCTATGTTCGAGCATGTGCTCAATCTGTTCGGGCAGGGGCAAGCGGATGCAGGCTTCGCGCAGGGCCTCGATCAGCGTGGTGAAAACCGCGATGCTGCTGCCCGCCTTGCCGCCCAGCCGCCCGAGCTGTGCCGCCCGCCACAGGCTGAGATTTTCCTGGCGCGCGATTTCCTGCAACTGTTCCAGGCTGCGCGCGCCTATGCCCCGGGTAGGAAAATTGATCACCCGGAGCAGGGCGCCGTCGTCGTCCGGGTTGGCGACCAGGCGCAGATAGGCCAGCGCGTGCTTGATTTCCTGGCGTTCGAAGAAGCGCAGGCCGCCGTAGACGCGGTAGGGGACCCCGGCATTGAACAGTGCATGCTCCAGCACCCGTGACTGGGCATTGGAGCGGTAAAGCAGGGCCATGTTCGAAAACTCGATGCCTTCGCGCTGCAGCGACCGGACTTCATCCACGATGAAGGCTGCTTCCTCGAAATCGCTGTTGGCCTCGAACAGCCGGATCGGCTCGCCCGAGCCCTCCGCCGTCCACAAATTCTTGCCCAGGCGGGTCTGGTTGTGATGAATGAGCGCATTGGCGGCATCCAGGATATTGCCTTGGGAGCGGTAATTCTGTTCCAGGCGGATGATCCGGCGCACCTGGAAATCGCGCTCGAAATCCGCCATATTGCCCACCCGCGCGCCGCGGAAGGCATAAATCGACTGGTCGTCGTCGCCCACCGCAAACACGGCGGCCTGCTCGCCAGCCAGCAGCTTGAGCCACAGGTATTGCAGCTGGTTGGTGTCCTGGAATTCATCCACCAGCACATGCCGGAAGCGCTCCTGGTAATGGCGCCGCAAATGGGCCTCGCGCTGCAGCAGCTCGTAGCAGCGCAGCAGCAGTTCGGCGAAATCCACCACCCCTTCGCGCTGGCACTGCTCATCGTAGGCGGCGTAAAGTTCCTGCTGCTTGCGCGTGTAGGGGTCGAATGCTTCGATCATGTGGGCGCGCAGGCCCTGTTCCTTGGCGCCATTGACGAAGTGCTGCAGCTGTTTGGGCGGGTATTTCTCGGCATCGATGTTGAGCGCTTTCAACAGCCGTTTAATCGCGCCCAGCTGGTCAGCCGAGTCAAGAATCTGGAACAGGGCGGGCAAGCCCGCTTCACGATGGTGGGCCCGCAGCATGCGGTTTGCCAGGCCATGGAAAGTGCCGATCCACATGCCGCGGGTGTTGATCGGCAAGAGCGCCGCGAGGCGCGTGAGCATCTCCTTCGCCGCCTTGTTGGTAAAGGTGACGGCAAAGATATTGCTGGGGCCGGCTTGGCCGGACTGGATCAGGTAGGCGATGCGGGTGGTCAGCACCCGCGTCTTGCCGCTGCCGGCGCCCGCCAGGATCAGCGCGGATTCATGCGGCAGGGTGACGGCGGCAAGCTGTTCCGGATTCAGGCCGTGGAGCAAGGGAGTGGTCATGTGGGCACCAAAAGAAAAAGGCCGGTTCTTGCCGGCCTTTTCGTTTTCAGATAAAGCCGGATCAGGCTTTTTTCTTGTTCTCGATCAGGTCGTGAATCATCGGCGCCAGGATGACTTCCATGGCAAAGCCCATCTTGCCGCCGGGCACTACGAGCGTGTTGCGGCGGGACATGAAGGAGTCATGGATCATGTTGAGGTAATAGGGAAAGTCGATGCCCTTGGGATCACGGAAACGGATCACCACGAAGCTTTCATCCGGCGTCGGGATGTCGCGCGCGATGAACGGGTTGGAGGTGTCCACCGTCGGCACGCGCTGGAAGTTCACGTGGGTCTGGGAGAACTGCGGCGTGATGTAGTTCACGTAGTCAGGCATGCGGCGCAGGATGGTGTGCACGGTGGCCTCGGCCGAATAGCCGCGCTCCTTGCCGTCGCGGTGGATTTTCTGGATCCATTCCAGGTTGACGATAGGTACCACGCCCACGCCCAGATCCACGTGCTTGGAAGCATCGACGTCGCCGTCCTTGACCAGGCCATGCAGGCCTTCGTAGAACAACAGGTCGCTGCCGCTTGGGATGTTTTCCCAGGGGGTGAATTCGCCAGCCTTCAGATTGGTGCTGAGGCGTGCGTTCAGCTCGGCTGCTTCGGCATCGGAGTGAATGTAGTAACGCTTCTGGCCGCTACCGGTTTCTCCGTAGGTCTTGAAGGTTTCTGCGATTTTTGCGAAGTGGTTGGCTTCCGGGCCAAAATGGCTGAAATGGTTGTTGCCGGCTTCTTCAGCTTTTTTCGAGGCTTCCTTGAATTCCACCCGGCCGAGTGAGTGCATGCTGTCGCCTTCGATCACGGCGGCGGTAATGTTCTCGCGCTCGAAAATGTGCTGGAAAGCGACTTTAACGGTGGTGGTGCCGGCGCCGGACGAGCCTGTAACAGCGACGACTGGGTGTTTCTTCGACATGGTTGGGATCCCCGAAAATAAATGACACGAATGTTTCAGTATAATCTTGCTGATGCTGTTTTGTCACTATCCGGCAAGGGCATGAGGCGTCTGGTTTCAGCGTATAATCATCCGCTTTTCTATTCATTTTTAACAAGAACCATGGAAAATCTCTACAATCCCGGCACGGTGGAAAAGCAGGCTCAGCAGCACTGGAACTCGATTCAGGCGTTCCGTGCGGAAGAAATCCCGGACAAGCCAAAGTACTATTGTCTGTCCATGTTTCCCTATCCCTCAGGCAAGCTGCACATGGGCCATGTACGCAATTACACCATCGGCGACGTGCTGTCCCGCTACCACCGTGCCTGCGGTTTCAACGTGATGCAGCCGATGGGCTGGGACGCATTCGGCTTGCCCGCCGAGAATGCGGCCATTGCCAACAACGTAGCGCCTGCCGCCTGGACCTATTCCAACATCGACTACATGCGCGGCCAACTCCAGTCGCTTGGCCTGGCCATCGACTGGTCGCGCGAACTGGCGACCTGCAAGCCGGACTACTACCGCTGGGAACAGTGGCTGTTCACCAAATTGTTTGAAAAAGGGCTGATCTACAAGAAACTGGCGACCGTCAACTGGGACCCGGTCGATCAAACCGTGCTCGCCAACGAGCAGGTCATCGACGGCCGCGGCTGGCGTTCCGGCGCGCTGGTGGAAAAGCGCGAAATCCCGATGTATTTCATGAAGATCACCGCTTATGCCGACGAGCTGCTCTCCGAGCTGGACAATCTGCCAGGCTGGCCCGAGCAAGTGCGCACCATGCAGAAAAACTGGATCGGCAAGAGCTTCGGTGTACGCTTCGCCTTCCCCTACGAGCTCGAAGGCAAACCTGAGCAACTCTGGGTCTACACCACCCGCGCCGACACCATCATGGGCGTGACTTTCTGCGCCGTGGCCGCCGAGCATCCCCTGGCAACCTATGCAGCCAAGACGAACCCTGCGCTCGCCGCCTTCATCGAGGAATGCAAGCACGGCGGCGTGGCCGAGGCCGACCTCGCCACTATGGAAAAGAAGGGCATGGCGACGGGCATCTCCGTCACCCACCCGCTGACCGGCGAACCGATTCCGGTGTGGGTCGGCAACTACGTGCTGATGAGCTACGGCGAAGGCGCGGTGATGGCGGTGCCTGCTCACGACGAGCGCGATTTCCATTTTGCCAAGACCTACGGCCTGCCTATCAAGCAGGTGATCCAGGTCGAGGGCGAAAGTTTTTCTACCGAAGCGTGGGCCGAATGGTATGGCGACAAGGAAAAGGGCCGTTGCGTCCATTCCGGCCAGTACGACGGCCTCAATTACAGCGAGGCGGTAGACGCCATCGCCGCCGATCTCAAGGCCAAGGGCCTGGGCGACAAGCAGGTGCAGTACCGCCTGCGCGATTGGGGCATTTCGCGCCAGCGTTATTGGGGCTGCCCGATCCCTATCATCCATTGCCCGAGCTGCGGCGACGTGACGGTGCCGGAAAAGGACCTGCCGGTGGTGCTGCCGGAGGACGTGAAGATAGACATCGGCTCGCCGATCAAGAAAATGCCGTCCTTCTATGAAACCACTTGTCCCAAATGCGGCGGTCCGGCCAAGCGCGAAACCGACACCATGGACACCTTCGTCGAGTCGTCCTGGTACTACGCGCGCTATGCCAATCCGGACAACGCCAATGCCATGGTCGATGAGCGCGCCAAATACTGGCTGCCGGTGGACCAGTACATCGGCGGCATCGAGCACGCCATCCTGCATCTCCTGTATGCGCGCTTCTTCAACAAGCTGATGCGCGATGTCGGCCTGGTGGAGTGCAACGAGCCCTTCACCAAGCTGCTGACCCAGGGCATGGTGGTGGCGCCGACCTTCTACCGTGAAATCGGTGAGGGCAAGAAGCGCTACATCAATCCCGCGGAAGTGGATGTGCAACTGGATGACAAGGGCCGCCCGACCGGCGCCACGCTTAAAACGGATGGCCAGCCGGTGGTGATCGGCGGCACGGAGAAAATGTCCAAATCCAAGAACAACGGAATCGACCCACAGGCGCTGATCGATATCTACGGTGCGGATACCGCGCGCCTGTTCATGATGTTCGCGGCACCCCCGGACCAGCAGCTGGAGTGGTCGGATGCCGGCGTGGAAGGCGCCTTCCGCTTCCTCAAGCGGGTATGGAAGGCGGTCGCGGAACACGTCGAACAGGGTGTAGTGGCGGCTGGCAGCAGTGTGTTGAGCGCCGAGCTCAAGGCGCTGCGCTTCCAGCTCCACAGCACGATACAGAAAGTGAGCGACGACTATGGCCGGCGGCAGCAATTCAACACGGCAATTGCGGCAGTGATGGAACTGATGAACGCGCTGGGCAAGAATGGCGACCACAGCCCGGCGGGCCGCGCGCTGATGCAGGAGGCGCTGGAAGCCGTGGTGCTGCTGCTTTCCCCCATCGTGCCGCACATTAGCCACGCCTTATGGGCAGAGCTGAAGCCGGGGAGCGACATCCTTGAAGCTCCATGGCCGAAGGTGGATGAAAGCGCGCTGGAGCAGGACGAAATCGAGCTGATGCTGCAAGTCAATGGCAAGTTGCGCGGCAGCATGACCGTGGCGAAGTCGGTCAGTAAAGACGCAATCGAAAAGTTGGCGCTTACCAACCCCAGTGTGCTCAAATTTACCGAGGGTCAGGCGATCAAGAAAGTGGTCGTGGTGCCGGGCCGCCTAGTTAACGTGGTGGTATAAGCAATGAAAAAAATCCTGCTTTTGTCCCTGGTGCTTGCGCTTGGCGCATGCGGCTTTCACTTGCGCGGACCGGGGCAGTTGCCGTTCGATACGCTTTATGTGCAAGGAGGCGGCAATCAGCTGGGGCCGGACCTGCAGCGCTACCTGCGCTCTGGCTCGAGCGTGAAGGTGGTGCAAACGCCGGGCGAAGCGCAGGCCATACTGGATATCCTGGGAGAAAGCCGAGAGAAGCGCATCCTGTCTCTCACCGGCGGCGGCCGGGTGGGCGAATTCGAACTCTACTATCGACTATCCTTCCGTCTTCATGATGGCAAGGGCGCAGAACTGATGCCCAGCCAGCAGTTGGAGTTGAAACGCATCCTGCCATTCAGCGATGTCCAGGTCTTGGCGAAAGAGCAGGAAGAGGCCATGTTGTACCGCGAAATGCAGAATGACGCCGTGCAGCAGGTGATCAGGCGCCTCAGCGCGTTGAAAAAATAACGGGCATTGGCAGATGCGGATAAAGCCGGAGCAGCTGGATCAGCATTTACCCAAGGGACTGCAGCCGCTCTACCTGCTTTTTGGTGATGAAGCGCTGCTGATCCAGGAAGCGGCTGACGCAATACGCAGCCGCGCGCGCCAGGAAGGCTGTGCCGAGCGCGAGGTGTTTACGGTGGAACGGGGCTTCAATTGGCAGAACCTGCTGGCCAGCGGAAACAGCCTGTCCTTGTTTTCATCGCGCCGCCTGGTGGAAGTGCGCATTCCTTCCGGCAAGCCGGGCAATGACGGCAGCCAGGCCTTGCAGGAATATTGTTCTCGCCTGCCGTCGGATACCGTGACGCTGGTGATCTGCCCGAAGCTCGACAAGACTGCCCAGGCTGGAAAATGGTTCAAGGCCATGGAGCAGGCGGGCGTGGTGCTGCCCTTCTTCCAGGTCGAGCGCGGCCAGCTGCCGGCCTGGATCGGAACGCGCCTGGCGCGCCAGAACCAGCGCGCCGAGCCGCTGGTATTGCAGTTCCTCGCCGACCAGGTGGAGGGCAACCTGCTTGCGGCTTTCCAGGAAGTCCAGAAGCTGGCGCTGCTGTTTCCCGCCGGCCCGCTGTCCCTGGAACATGTGCGGGGCGCAGTGGCGGATGTGGCGCGCTTCGACGTGTTCAAGCTGGGCGACGCCCTGCTGGCGGGCGATGCCGCCCGCGTCAGCCGCATCCTGGAGGTGCTGCGCGGGGAAGGAGAAGACCCGGTGCTGATCCTGTGGGCGCTGACGCGCGAGATCCGCACCCTGGCCAAACTGCGCGGCGGCATGCGCCGTGGCGGCAGCCTCCCGCAGTTGATGCGCGATGCCTGGATCTGGGAGTCGCGCCAGCGGCTGGTGGAGCAGGCCGTGAAACGCACCTCCGAAGCACGCCTGTTGCAGGGGCTCAGGCAGGCGGCCGGGATCGATCGCATGATCAAGGGGCTGGCAAAGGGCGACGTGTGGGACGAGTTGTTGCAACTCGGCCTGACCATGGCTAAGGTGTGAATCTGTAAAGACTATGTAAGCACGGGGAATACGGGGCGCACGGGGTTTTCAATCCCTGGGTTTCCCCGTGTTCCCCGTGGTTAAAAACCTGTTTTTTGATGAATCGAGGACAAGGATATGGACGTCAAGGCATACATGCACACTCTCGGCCTGCAGGCACGCGCGGCTTCCCGCGCCATGGCCCGCGCCGACACCAACGCCAAGAACAAGGCGCTCAGCGTGATGGCGCGTGCCATGCAGCGTGATAGCGCGAAGCTGGTGGAGGCTAACGCTAAAGACCTGGCCGCAGCCAAGGCCGCGGGCCTGGATGCCGCAATGCTCGACCGCCTGACCCTGACGGAGAAAGGCGTGGCGGGGATGGCCGAGGGCCTGCTGCAGATTGCCGCCCTGCCCGATCCGGTGGGCGAGATCAGCGGCCTCAACTACCGCCCATCCGGCATCCAGGTGGGCAAGATGCGCGTCCCGCTGGGGGTGATCGGCATCATCTACGAGGCCCGCCCCAACGTCACCGCCGACGCCGCCGGGCTGTGCCTGAAATCGGGCAATGCCTCGATCCTGCGCGGCGGTTCCGAAGCGATTCACTCCAACCAGGCCATCGCCGCCTGTGTGCGCGAGGGCCTGGCCGCCGCCGGCCTGCCGGAAACTGCGGTGCAGGTGATCGAAACCACCGACCGCGCGGCGGTGGGCGAACTCATCACCATGCGCGAATTCGTCGACGTGATCGTACCGCGCGGCGGCAAGGGCCTGATCGAACGCCTCATCGCCGAGGCACGCATCCCGGTGATCAAACATCTGCACGGCGTATGCCATGTCTACATCGACGACAAGGCCGACCAGGCCAAGGCGGTCAGGATCGCCGACAATGCCAAGACCAGCCGCTATGGCACCTGCAACACCATGGAAACCCTGCTGGTGGCGGAAGGCGTGGCCAAGGACGTGCTGCCCCCGCTGTGCAAGATCTACCTCGACAAGGGGGTGGAACTGCGCGGCTGCGCGGCTTCCCGCGCCATCGTGCCGGCGATGAAGGAAGCCACCGAGGAAGACTGGCATACCGAATACCTCGCGCCCATCCTGTCGGTGCGCGTGGTGGCCGGCCTGGATGCGGCGATCGAGCATATCAACACCTACAGCTCGCAGCACACGGAAGCCATCGTGACGGAAGATTACTCCCGTGCGCGGCGCTTCCTGCGCGAGGTGGACTCGAGCTCGGTGATGGTGAATGCCTCCACACGCTTTGCCGACGGCTTCGAATATGGCCTCGGCGCGGAAATCGGCATTTCCACCGACAAGATCCACGCGCGCGGCCCGGTGGGGCTGGAAGGTCTGACTTCGCAGAAATTCATCGTGCTGGGTGATGGTCACGTCCGGGGATGATTCCTCAAGCCCTCTCCCCAACCCTCTCCCGTATGCAGGAGAGGGCGCAATGGCAAAAGGCGATGCTTTGATTGGCATTCTTGGCGGCACCTTCGACCCGGTTCATTTCGGTCACCTGAGGCTTGCCGAGGAACTGGCCCAGAAGCTGGGTTTATCCGAGGTGCGATTCATTCCGTCGGGCAGGCCCTGGCACCGGACTCCTCCCGGCGCAACCCCCATGCAGCGGCTTGAGATGGTGAGCCGCGCCATCGCCGGCAACCCGCGCTTTGTGCTCGACGAGCGCGAAGTCCGGAAGAATGCGCCTGGCTACACGGTGGAAACGCTGTCTGAAGTGCGCCAGGAAATAGGTCGTGAGCAGCCCATGTGCCTGCTCGTTGGGGCCGATGCTTTCCTCGGGCTGCCCACTTGGCATCGCTGGCGCGAGCTGTTCGAGTTGGCGCATATCGTGGTTGCATACCGCCCTGGTTTTTCGCTGTTGCAGGAACAGCTGGACGACCTGCTGCGCAAGGAAATCGGGCAACGCACCAGCGCCGATCCATGCGATTTGCAGGGCCTCCCGGGTGGCAGGATCATGGCCTGTCAGATTACACCCCTGGGCATTTCAGCCACCGCCATCCGCGCAGAAATCCAGGCGGGGCTAAGCCCGCGCTATTTGCTCCCGGAAGACGTTCTCGATTATATTCGGATGCATCAAATCTACCTTTAAGGAAAGCAATGGAACTGGAAGCAATGAAACAAGCCGTCATTTTGGCGCTGGAAGATATCAAGGCAAAAGACATTGCCGTGTTGGATGTATCGCATCTGACCAGCATGACGGACTACATGATTATCGCCAGCGGCGACTCCAACCGCCAGACGCGGGCCCTGGCCAATAACGTGCTGGTGAAGCTGAAGGAGTTGGGCGCAGAGGTGCTGGGGGTGGAAGGCGAGGAAAGTGGCGAGTGGGTGTTGGTGGACCTGGGCCAGGTGGTAGTCCACGTCATGCAGCCCAGCACGCGCGAACATTACAATCTTGAACAGTTGTGGGGCGGGGTCGAGGCTGCGCGGCGCCATAGCCATAAAACAGCATCCTAAGACGGCTCCGTGGGATTGGGATGAGGCTATGGATAC
The DNA here is from genome assembly GCA_964384915.1 of uncultured Sulfuricella sp. GTDB lineage: Bacteria > Pseudomonadota > Gammaproteobacteria > Burkholderiales > Sulfuricellaceae > Sulfurimicrobium. Next base: position 112,278 of record CAYLMA010000007.1, read on the forward strand.
TCGCAGTCGGTAACAAAATGCCGGCCTGGGTGAGCGAGGCGTTTGCCGAATACGCAAAGCGCATGCCACGGGAAGCGCGTATCGAGCTGCTGGAAATCAAACCGGAGAAACGCGCCGGCGGAAAAACCGTGGAACAGATGCAGGAATCCGAGATGGAGCGGATTCAGGCGGCACTCCCGGCAACGGCCATGCATGTCATGCTGGATGAGCGCGGCGCGGAAATGAGCACGCTGGAGCTGGCGGCCGGCATGAAAACCTGGCTACAGGAAGGCCGCGATGTGGCTTTTGTCATCGGCGGAGCGGATGGCCTGCACCCTGCCCTGCGCCAGCGCGCCGTCAAGCTCTGGTCGCTATCGCGCCTCACCCTGCCGCACGGCATGGTGAGAGTGCTGCTGGCGGAGCAGCTATATCGAGCCATGACGGTGATTCAGGGGCATCCCTACCATAGGGAATAAGGACTTGCTAATGGCTATTATGCGACAACCTGCCGGGCTGGAGCCCCTTGCGCATCCCCGAGTTACGAGCCTTGGCCTGCGCCCAGTGCGGCTCCGGCGCATGCTCAAATTATCTCTTGGCATGCCCTGATATGGCCTATCCTTACCAGACCATTTACCTCGCTTCCGCAAGCCCGCGCCGACGCGAACTGCTGAAACAGATCGGGGTGCGCTTCGAGGTGTTGCTGCTGCGTACGCACCCTTCCCGCTCCGATGTCGATGAAACACCGAGCCTCGGTGAGCCCCCCTGTGATTACGTGGTGCGCCTGGCCCGCGCCAAGGCCGAAGCGGGCAGCATGGCTTGCCGTGCCCGCCACCTGCCGGCTTACCCGGTGCTGGCTGCGGATACCACCGTGACCCTGGATGGCGCCATCATAGGCAAACCGGCTAACCGAGCCGAAGCTGAGGCCACACTGGCACGCCTGGCGGGCCGCCGCCATGAGGTGCTGAGCGCCGTGGCAATCGCCTTTGACGGCCGCCTTGAAGTGAAGCTGAGCGTTTCCAGCGTCGAATTCGCGCCGCTCGATGCGGGCGCCATCAAACGTTATGTGGCTAGCGGCGAATCCCATGACAAGGCCGGGGCCTATGCGATCCAGGGGCGCGCAGCGGCATTCGTGACCCGGCTGGAGGGCAGCTATTCCGGCGTAATGGGTTTGCCTTTGTGTGAAACCTCTCAACTCTTGCACAAATTTGGTATTGAAGTGATATGAGCGAAGAAATCCTGATCAACATGACACCCCAGGAAACCCGGGTGGCAGTTCTGCAGCAGGCCGTGGTGCAGGAGTTGCACATCGAACGTGCAAGCGCGCGCGGGTTGGTGGGGAATATTTACCTGGGACGGGTGTGCCGGGTCTTGCCCGGCATGCAGTCCGCGTTTGTGGAAATCGGCCTGGATCGCGCGGCTTTCCTTCATGTGGCGGATATCTGGGTTTCTCCGGGCGAAGATCCGCGCCCGATCGAGCGCCTGCTCTACGAGGGGCAGAGCATCATGGTGCAGGTTTTCAAGGACCCGATCGGCACCAAGGGCGCGCGCCTTTCCACCCAGATCGGGCTGGCCGGGCGCTTTCTGGTCTATCTGCCGCAGGAAACGCATATCGGCATTTCCCAGCGCATCGAGGACGAGGCGGAGCGCGAACACCTGCGCGAAAAGCTGCAGCAACTCCTGCCCGATGCAGATCATGGCGGCTTTATTATCCGCACCATGGCTGAAACGGCGACGGACAAGGAACTGCTCGATGATGTCGAGTACTTGCGCAAGGTGTGGAGCGATATCCAGGTCAACGCCAAGGGCGCCCCGGTTAAAACCATGCTCTACCATGATCTGGACCTGCCGCTCCGTGTGCTGCGCGATTTTGTCACCGATGAAACCGACCGCATCGTGGTGGATTCACGTGAAACATTTAACCGGCTGCAGGGTTTTGCGCAGGAATACACTTCAGGTGTAGCGGAAAAACTCTCGCACTACCAGGGTGAGCGGCCGCTGTTCGATCTGCGCGGCGTGGAGGATGAAATTGAAAAAGCGCTGGCGCGGCGCGTGGAACTGAAATCAGGCGGCTACCTGATTCTCGACCAGACCGAGGCGCTGACGACTGCGGACGTGAATACGGGCGGGTTTGTAGGCGGGCGCAATTTCGATGACACCATTTTCAAGACCAACCTCGAGGCGGCACAGACCATTGCGCGCCAGCTCCGGCTACGCAATCTGGGGGGGATCATCATTGTCGATTTTATCGATATGGACAATGAAGAGCACCAGGCTGCAGTGCTGGCCGAGTTCAAGAAAGCGCTCTCGAAAGATCGCGCGCGCATCACCATCAACGGTTTTTCCGCCCTCGGTCTGGTCGAAATGACGCGCAAGCGCAATCGCGAAAGCCTGGCGCACATCCTGTGCCAGCCTTGCCCGATTTGCCAGGGGCGGGGCGAGCTCAAGACCGCACAGACGGTGTGCTATGAGATCCTGCGCGAACTGCTGCGCGAGGCGCGCCAGTTCGATGCGCGCGAATTCCGCATCCTGGCTTCGCAGCAGGTGATCGACATGTTTCTCGACGAGGAATCGCAAAGCCTGGCCCAGCTCGGCGATTTTATCGGCAAGCCGATTTCCCTGCTGGTGGAAAGCCAGTATTCGCAGGAGCAGTACGACGTCATCCTGATGTGACTATCGCCCCGGCGCCGCCCTGATTTTGGCGCGTATTCCCTCAATCACTGCACTGTGTCCGAGCAGGCGTTTCTGCTCAATGACCAGCTCATTGATCCGCTTTTCCAGCGTGTCGGTGTTGTCGTGGATTTGCTTGACGGTCATCACGCGCTGCTCGATCTGCGCCTTGTAGTCCTGGATCTGCTTGAGCAGCGGGCTGAGCGAGGCGCGCAGCCATAATTCGCTTTCAGCCCGGGCCTGCTCGAAAACCTGCTCTGCGGCTGCCACCAGGCCGATGTAAAATTTGCGAATGAGAAAGTGTTTCTCGGTCATGACGTTAATCGGGTCATCGCAGAATTCCGTGGTTTGCTGCGCCAGATTTTGCAGACCTTGTCTTGCCCGCTCCAGCGCGAGCGGCGGGGGAAAGAGCAGTTCGAATCCATGCTGCTCGTGAAAGCGCTGGTAAGCCGCATCCACCAGGCCCTTGATCTGAGCGGCGTGATGGTGGATGCGCTCGAACTGCTGCATAGCCTGGCCAAACAGGGACTGCATGCTGCGCAACAGGCTGCTGGTCGTCCAGCTGCCTTCGATTGCGGCGCGGTTTTTGTCCAGCATCTCCCCCAGCCTGTCACCGTCCAGGCTGGACATGAGCGCCTTGCCCTGCTGTGAAATCACGCCGCGCGTGATGTTGAAGCTCTTCACCGTCTGCTCATAGAGCATCTTGTCCGCCTGAACCTTATCCAGCAGTTTCTTGATGACCGCGCGGTTCTTGCCTGTGAGCGAAGTCAGTTCCTTGAGTTCAAGGCGCACGGAGGCAAGCTGGCTGTGCACGGATTTGCTGGAAGTCTCCACCATGGCGCCCATTTCCTTCACCACCGAAGCGCGCAGAATCTCCTGCTTGGCCGGGATGATGCGGTCGGCCAGCATGGTTTCCACCGCCTGAATGCCGCTTTTCTGCAGTAGCAGTTCGTCGCCGCGTACGCGCGCCAGCAGCGCTTTCTGTGCCGAAACCGCAAGCACGTTGCCGAGCGGCAATTCCAAGAGGCGTGCGGTATCGTAGACCTGGTGCTGGATGGAAAGCTGAATCTGGTCCCAGGGTTTCAAGTCATCCCACAGGATGTCCACCTTGTTGAGCACGGCCAAGCGATGGGGCACGAATTTCTGGATGTATTTGTGCCAGATGTCGAGATCGGATTTGGTGACGCCGGTGTCCATCGCGAGCAGAAAAAAAACGGCATGGGCATTGGGAATCATGGAAAGGGTCAATTCCGGCTCTGTGCCCAGTGCATTCAGGCCAGGGGTGTCAAGTATGACCAGCCCGCTTTTCAGCAGCGGGTGCGGATAATTGATCAGTGCATGGCGCCAGGCGGGGATTTCCACGGTGCCGTCAGGATTGACCATATCCTTGAGGTCGGGGTGGCTGTCATCCCACAGGCCCATGGCAAGCGCTTCGCTCATTGGAACGGTCTTTTTCTGCGCCACGGTGCGCATGGCATCCAGCATTTCCTGTTGCGAATCCAGGTTGAGCCGTATCATGCTCCATTCGATGGGTAGCCGCTTCAAGCTTGCAATGCTTTCGTCGCGGTAGCGGGTTTCGATCGGTAAAAGCCGGACACAGGGTGCTTCTTCCGGGTTGTGGTAAATCTCGGTGGGGCACATGGTGGTGCGGCCAACGTCCGATGGCAGAAGACGCTGCTTGAAATTGGAAAAAAACAGGGCGTTGATGAGTTCGGTTTTGCCGCGCGAGAATTCGGCCACAAAGGCCAGTACCAGACGGTCCTTCTTAAGGTTCTCCACCAGGTCGAACAGGCGCAGCGAAAGCTGGGCATCTACCTCTCCCGTGCTATCCAGCCAGGCCTGGTATGCATGGATTGCGGCAACGATATCATCGCGCCATTGGCGGTAATGTTCGACTTGCTGTTCGAGCTGAGCGCTCATGAGCGTGCAGTTTTTTCCGAGAGATTGTTGATCAGGGTATCGGGTGCCCGTCTCGATCCAAGGATTTCCACGACTTTGCGACGCCCGCTGCTGCCCTGCTTTAATATCACCCGGCTTGACGGCACGTCAAATGCTTTTTTGAGGAAATCCAGCAGCTTGGCGTTGGCCTGGCCTTCAACGGGAGGCGCAGCAATCCTGATTTTCAGTGCGTCATCATGAATGCCGGCCAACTCGGTGCGCTTGGCGCCGGGTTGGATATGCAAGTTCAGGGTGAGTCGCTCACCATCGATGCGATACCAGGCGGCGGACATGTAGCCTTACATCATTCGTGCGGCGAGTTGTTCCAGCCAGGCGATGGGCAGCATCAGGACCAGTTGCCCAAGAAGGATCAGCACCAGTACCGAGAGATCGACGTTGCCTATGGTCGGGATGAGCTTTTGCAGCGGGCGCAAAAACGGCTGCACCAGGCTGTGGGCAAGCCCATTCAGCCAGTGGTAGGGCTGAACCCAGCTTAGCACGGCGCTGGCAATGGCAGTCCAGATCAGCAGATTGACGGCCAATGAAAGCAACTTGACCACGGCCAGAAAAGCGATGCCGCCGAGGGCCGCGGGAAAGGCCGTGGCGTGGCCGAGGAGCAGAAAGGTCGCCGTGACCAGAAGCATTTGCGTGGCCCACGCGGCCGCCAGGGATGCCCAGTCCCAGCCCAGCAGGCCGGGTATGATGCGGCGCAAAGGTTTGACCGCAAAATCCGTCGCCGCCAGGAGGAACTGTCCCACGGGGTTGCGGAATGGTACGCGCATGAGCTGCATCTGGAAGCGCAGCAGAAACGCCACGGCTACAAGTGTCAGCAGGGTGTCGAGCAAAAACAGCAGGGCCTGGTTCAGCATGATTCGGGTTCCCTATTCTTTACCCAGGGCGTCGCCCAATTCGCGCGAGCGCCCTGCTGCTGCGTGTATGGCCCGGATAATGGCTGTCTTCACGGAGGCTTCCTCCATGGCGCCGAGGGCGCGCTCGGTCGTGCCTCCCTTGGATGTGACGCGCGCCCGTAGCGTGGCGGCGTCTTCCTCGCTCTGGCTGGCGAGCTCGGCCGCGCCGAGAAAGGTTTGCAGCGTCAGGGTGCGCGCCTGCTGGGGTGAAAATCCCAGCTCCGCGGCGGCGGCCTGCATGGCTTCCATGAAATAGAACACGTATGCCGGGCCGCTGCCTGAAACTGCGGTGACGCCATCCATCTGGGATTCTTCATCCAGCCACAGCGTGGCGCCTACTGCCTGCAGCACGGCTTCAGCCTGCTGACGCTGCGGCTGGGCAACTTCCGGCAGGGCAAAGAGGCCGCTCATGCCGGAGGAAACCATGGCCGGGGTATTGGGCATGCTGCGCACCAGTTGGCGATAGCCGCCCAGCCAGCGGCTGAGGTCCTCGGCACGCACGCCGGCGGCGATAGAGATTACCAGCTGCTGGCGCAGGAATGGGGCCAGGGTGGCGGCCACTTCGCGCAGTTGTTGCGGTTTTACCGCCAGGACGATGACAGAACTGTCCACTGCTTCAGCGTCAATACAGGCAAAAGTCCGCACTGGGTGGCGCGCCAGCAGGGCTTCCCTGGTTTCACGTGAAACGTCCACCACGCGGATGTGCGAGGCATCGAAACCTTGCGCGACAAGCCCGCCGATCAGGGCGGAAGCCATGTTGCCGCCGCCAATAAAACTGATATTCATGATGGTTGGGTCCGGTGCGATGAGAAGGATGAATTATAAAGCCATCCGGGATTTGCAATGAAACTCTTACTTACATGAGTGTTTGTATTTTGTTGCCACGGCTGTACGATGCAGCCGGGAGTTTTGTGCTGAGAACCGGTAGTGGGCGATTAAGAATTGCTTCGCTTGATGTGGTGGTTTACAGCCCCGTCGTAAAAGATTAAAGTAATGCAAAATCCAGACGTTAGAGAATACAGTTAAGAAGAATATGGAGGACCAGTCATGAAAGCGAAATGGTTCATAGCCTGTTTGCTGCTTTCTTCCTCGATCGCAGTGGCGGGGCCGGCCCACAAGAAATCTGGCCATTACAAGACCAGCAAGGCAAAAGCGGTAAAAATTGCCAAAACAATCAAGCCGGTAAAAGTTCATGCGGCAGAAGATGGCCGTTTGCAATTGGGCTCCGCTGTTGCCATGATCGTCGATCAGCAGAGCGGCGAGACGCTTTTTTCCCGCAACGCCAGCAATCAGGCCCCGATTGCCTCCATCACCAAGCTCATGACCGCGATGGTCATACTGGATGCCGGCCTCAGCATGGATGAGACGATCACCATCACTGAGGCGGATGTGGACTGGCTGCGCAATTCCGGCTCGCGCCTGCGGGTGGGAACTACCCTGACGCGCCATGAAACCCTGCAACTGGCCCTGATGTCGTCTGAAAATCGCGCTGCCGCAGCGCTGGCGCGAACCTACCCGGGGGGGACTTCGAAGTTCGTCGCCGCCATGAACCGCAAGGCTGTGGAGTTGGGTATGAACCAAAGCCATTTCGTGGATTCCACCGGTCTGCACAGCGAGAATGTATCCACGGCAGAGGACTTGGTGAAAATGGTCAAGGCCGGCTATCACTATGAGCCAATTCGTCAGATGACCACTGCTGAGGCATATGACGTGGTGAATGACAACGGCCGCCGTACTCCTTACAAGAACACCAATGCGCTGGTGAAGAGTCCTGCCTGGGATATCGGCCTGTCCAAAACCGGTTTCATCAACGAGGCAGGCCGCTGCCTGGTGATGCAGGCGCAGATCGCCAGCCGCCCGGTGATCATCGTGCTGCTGGATTCGGCGGGTAAATTTACGCGCATTGCTGACGCCAATCGCATCAAGAAATGGCTGGAATCCAGCCGCATTTCCCTCGCCCGCTTGGGCTGAAACGTTGTTAGAACGGGCGCCCTGACCCCGATTTTGTGTTGAACCTTTCTCAGCGGCGCGTCATGCGCCGCTTTCGCTGGCTCGCTTTTATCCTGCTGATTCTGGCGTACGTGCTGGCATTCTTTCATCGCATGGCTCCGGCTGCGATTGCCGGTGAACTCCAGCTCGCCTTTAATGCCAGCGGCGCCGCCCTGGGGTCGCTGGCGGCAATGTATTTTTATATCTACATGCTGATGCAGATTCCAACTGGCGTGCTGGTGGACACCCTGGGTGTGCGCAAGATCGCCGCTCTGGGTGGGCTGGTTGCCGGCGCGGGGTCACTTTTGTTTGCCTACGCCGACACCCTGGGAACGGCTTCGCTGGGGCGTTTACTGGTGGGGCTGGGGGTTTCCGTGATGTTTATTTCCATCATGAAACTCAACGCAGTGTGGTTTCACGACCGCCATTTCGGCACGCTTGGCGGCCTTACCATCCTGCTGGGCAATCTCGGGTCGGTGCTGGCGGCAGCCCCGCTGGTATGGGCGCTCAATTATGTTTCCTGGCGCAGCATTTTTGCGGCCTTGGGGGCGTTTTCCATCGTGCTGGGGGTGCTGACCTGGTTCATGGTACGCAATCATCCCGGGGAAGCGGGCTTCCCCTCCATGCGCGAACTGGATGGCGAGCCCCCTCACCCGCCCCACACCGGGCACTGGTACGACGGGCTGGCAAAAGTAGTCAAAAACCGGGCTACATGGCCCGGCTTCTGGCCAAACTTTGGTATCGGCGGCACCTTGTTTACCTTTGCGGGACTGTGGGCCGTTCCCTTTCTGCATGATGTATATGACATGTCGAGAGCGCTCGCGGCGGGGCACACTTCCCTTTTGCTCGCGGGTTTTGCGTTTGGCGCAATGCTCACGGGGATCATATCGGACCGTATAGGTCGTCGCCGTCCGGTCATGGTTGCGGGTATCGTGCTTTACCTTTTGTGCTGGCTGCCTTGGCTGTTCTTGCTGCAGTTGCCGCTGGCCGCCAGCCTGGGGCTGTTTTTCCTCATGGGAATAGGGGCTTCCGGCTTCACCCTGGCGTGGGCCGTGACCAAGGAAGTGAATCCTCCAGCCCTTTCCGGCATGGCGACCAGCGTGGTCAATACCGGCAGCTTTCTCGGCGCCGGCCTGCTGCAACCGCTGGTTGGCTGGGTGATGGACCTGGGCTGGGACGGCAGAATGTCCGAAGGCGTGCGTGCCTATGCGGGAGAAAACTATCAGGTCGGGTTGCTGCTGCTGTTTCTGTGTGCGCTTAGCGGACTGGCCGGGGCGCTCAGGTCCAGAGAGACTTTTTGCCGCTACAGCTGAGCTGATTGCGGGCTCGGCTTTTTACCAGGGAATCAAAAAAAGTTGACCACTTAAGACCCGTAAATTACACTCAGTCTTCAGTTAAGACAAAGTCTAAACTGTTCATGCTGAAGTATGGATTTATTCATCTACATTGAATTACTGGAGACATAAATGGCTAAAAAAACTGCTTTGACCCTGGCTGTAGGCGCCGCCCTTGCTGGTTCCCTGACGGTGGCCCACGCCGCTGAAAACCCTTTCGCCATGAAAAGCATGGAAAAGGGCTATATGCTTGCCTATGGCGACTACAAGGCAAAGGAAGGCAAGTGCGGTGGTGACAAGAAGAGTGCCGAAGCCAAGTGCGGCGCTGCGAGCGGCAAGGAAGCCAAAAGTTCTGGCGACAAGAAAGCTGCTGAAGGTAAATGCGGTGCAGCCAGTGACAAGAAAGCTGCTGAAGGTAAATGCGGTGCAGCCAAGTAAGACATAGGTATCCCTCCCATGAGTGCCTTCAACATTTATGGCGCGGGGCTGGGTTTTCGGCGCGAACTGATTCCCGCGTTGAAAATCCAGGTTCCCCCCGTGATTGATTTTTTCGAGATTGCACCGGAAAACTGGCTTGATCTCGGAGGTGCAACCGGCAAGCAATTGCGCGGCTTTACCGAACGCTACCCGTTTGTTTGCCACGGCTTGTCCCTGTCACTCGGCGGGCCCGCGCCGCTGGATGAAATGCTGCTGCGGCGCATCAAGTCGTTCATGCATCAGCATCAGGCCCCGCTTTATACCGAACACTTGTCCTATTGCAGCGATGACGGCCACCTTTACGATCTGCTGCCCATCCCCTTTACCGGGGAAGCGGTGAAGTATGTCGCTGCCCGCATCCGCCGCGCCCAGGATATCCTGGAGCAGCAAATCGCGGTGGAAAATGCATCCTACTATGTCGCGGCGCCGATCAGCGAGATGAGCGAAATCGAGTTTATCCGCGCGGTCCTGGAGGAAGCGGATTGCCTGCTGCATCTGGACGTCAACAATATTTACGTCAACAGCGTCAATTTCGGCTTCGATGCGAGCGCATTCCTGCGCGCCCTGCCCGGCGACCGTATTGCCTACATACATACCGCCGGCCACTATCGCGAGGCGGATGATCTGATCGTGGACACCCACGGCGCCGAGGTGGTCGACCCGGTGTGGGCGCTGCTGGATGAGGCGTATCAAATACACGGTGTTTATCCAACCCTGCTGGAGCGCGATTTCAATATCCCGCCGCTGGCGGAACTGGTGCCGGAGGTGGCGCGCATTGCCGCGCTGCAGAAAAAATGGCAGCCACAGTGCAACACTGTTCATCATGGCTGACGCCCTGCCCGCTTTCCAGCGCTATCAATACGATTTCGCTGCGCACATCCGTAACCCCAAGGCACATCCCCGCCCGCAGGGCGCGCCCGCGAAGCGCATGAAGGTTTACAACGAGTTGTTGTACAACAATCTCGAAGGCTTCCTGCTTGCCTGTTTTCCGGTGCTGCGCAAAGTGTTGGGAAAGCGCAGCTGGGGACGGCTGGTGCGCAATTTCTTCGCCGAGTATCGCTGCCGTACCCCGATCTTCCGCCAGATCCCGGAAGAGTTTGTGCGCTACCTCAAGGAAGTGCGCGGCCTGCGCGATGGAGATCCGGGGTATCTTTCCGATCTTGCGCATTACGAATGGATAGAGCTGGCGCTGTCCGTCTCTCCCCTGGAAACTGACTGGAGCGGTATCGAGCGCGAGGGAGACATGCTGGCCGGACGGCCGGTTTTGAATCCGGTGCTGGCCTTGCTGCAATACGCCTATCCCGTGCACCGCATCGGGCCCAAATTCAAGCCCACGCTGGAGCAAGCCCAAGAGACGCACATCCTGGCATTCCGTACCTGTGAAGATCAAATCCGTTTCATCGAACTCAACCCGGTCAGCGCGCGTCTCGTATCGCTGCTGCAGCTCCCGGGAATGTCGGGCAACGAGGCCTTGCGGCGCATTGCGGATGAACTGAGCCATCCCGATTCCAAGGCCGTAACAAGCGCTGGCTTAGCCATTCTGGAAAATCTCAAATCTGAAAAGGCCATTCTGGGCATTTCCGCTGGCTCTTGTGCTTGAGCAATCAGGCCGTACGGTGGAAAATGGGCAATCGGCCAATCCCTGGCCTATAGTTATAAACCAGATAACCGCAGATTCTTTACCGCAAAGACGCGAAGGCGCAAAGAATGCCAGGGCAAGAAACGCTTCTGGCTTTCACTTGTCTGGTGACGAGTGAGGGTTCCGGCAGCGGATTGTTTTCCTTTAGCGTTTTTTTGTGTTTTAGCGGTTCAATGCGTTTTCTGGGATAAAGATTCCGAATGGAGAAAATCGTGCCTGATGACGTGACACAAAGCAAACAAAACGCTGGCGCGGCTCACAAGTGGCGCTTCTTCCGGGCCGGTGGATTCGACCAGGTGCAACTGGAAACCGGCGCGGATCTGCTGGCGCTCGATCAGTTGGACCAGAAACTTTGGGTCGCGCTCAGCTGCCCGACACGGGGCATAGAATTCGATACCCGCACCCTGGACCTGATTGATACGGATGGCGACGGGCATATCCGTGCCCCGGAAATCATCGCGGCAGCAAAATGGGCGGGAGCGCTGCTGAAAAACCCCGATATTTTGTTGAAGTGTGAGTGCGCACTTCCTCTGGAATCCATTCGTGACGACACTGATGATGGCGGGCGTATCCTTGCATCGGCGCGGCATATTCTCATCAACCTGGGCAAGAGTGAAGCCCAGGCCATCTCGGCGGAAGACACTGCGGACACGGAGAAAATCTTTGCGCAGACGCGCTTCAACGGGGACGGCATCATTCCGCCGAGCGCGAGCGAGGATGCCGCCGTGCAGCAGGTGATTGCCGAGCTGATCGATTGCCTGGGTGCGGAAGTTGACCGCAGCGGCCAGGATGGGCTGTCCGAGGCCAGGGCGGCGCAGTTCTTCGAGCAGGCGCGCGCCTTCTCGGACTGGCATGGCATCGCCGAGCAGGATGGCACCATTCTGCTGCTGGGACAGGAAATGGAAGCGGCCGCGGCGGCCTATGAAGCGGTGCGCGAGAAAATCGGGGACTATTTCACGCGCTGCAGTCTGGCTGCCTATGACGCCCGCTCCGCGGCGCTGCTGAATGGCAGCGAGGCCGATTACCAGGCGATCAGCGGCAAGATGTTGTCTGCGGCGAGCGAGGATATCGCGGCGTTTCCATTGGCGGCAATCGGTTCTGCCAGGGCGCTGCCGCTGGTGATCGGCGTGAACCCCGCCTGGGCTGACAAGGTGGCGGCGTTCAACGCGGCGGTGGTGAAGCCATTGCTGGGGGAAAAAACCGCCCTGGCGGAGGAAGAGTGGAGCGATATCCAGGGCCGTTTTTCAGCCTACCAGGCTTGGGCCGGGGCGAAACAGGACTGGGCAGTGGAGAAAATGGGCCTGGCGCGCATCCGCGAGATTCTTGCCGGACCCTTCGAGACGGCCATAACCGAACTGCTTGCCCGGGACAAGGCGCTCGAGGCTGAGGCCGCCGCCATCGCCGAAGTGGACAAGCTGGTGCGTTATTGCCGCGATCTGAGTGCACTGGCCAACAATTTTGTTTCCTTCCGCGACTTCTACACCCGCCGCGCCAAGGCCATCTTCCAGGCCGGCACGCTATACCTGGATGGCCGCAGCTGCGAACTGTGCGTGCAGGTCACGGATGCCGCGAAACATGCCGCGCTGGCCACTCTGAGCAAGGTCTGCCTGGTGTATTGCGATTGCGTGCGCGGGGGTGAAACCATGCAGATTGCCGCGGCCTTTACCGCCGGCGATTCCGATCAACTCATGGCGGGCCGCAACGGCATTTTTTATGACCGCAAGGGCCGGGACTGGGACGCCACCATCAGCAAGATCATCGAACACCCAATCAGCATCCGCCAGGCATTCTGGTCGCCTTACAAGCGCATCGGAAAGATGATCGGCGAGCAGATTCAGAAAATGGCGGCTTCGCGTGCCAAGGCGGCTGAGGACCAGGCCGCCGCATCGATCGGCGCTGCCGGTCAGAAGGTTGAAAGCGGCAAACCCATCACCGGGCATGCCTTCGATGTGGCCAAGTTTGCCGGCATCTTCGCTGCGATTGGTCTGGCGTTGGGTGCGATCGGCACGGCCATCGCCACCCTGGTGACCGGCCTGCTCGGCCTGAAAGCGTGGCAGTTGCCGCTGGCGCTGGCGGGCTTGTTGCTAATCATCTCCGGCCCTGCCATGGTGCTTGCCTGGCTGAAACTGCGCCAGCGCAATCTGGGACCGATCCTCGATGCCAACGGCTGGGCCGTCAACACCCGAGCCAGGATCAACATCCCATTCGGCACCGCACTGACGGGCATTGCCCGCCTGCCGGAGGGTGCCGAGCGTTCCCTGGTTGATCCTTTCGCAGAAAAGCGCCGTCCATGGAAAACTTATTTCTTCCTGCTGGCACTGGCCGTCGCTCTTGCGTGGATGTGGTGGCGCGGCGTTTTTGCAGCTTGAGCCTTTACTTCCATCCGTTAAGTTCCTCTTAAGAATCGGGCGCTACAGTTCTCCCCTACATTGTTTGTAAGGAGAACTGTAATGACCCGATTTCTTTTTCTATTTGCCGGCCTGCTGGCCTGTGGCGCGGCCCAGGCTGCGCCACAGGAGCTACTGCAAAGCTACGCCACCCAGGCAAAGCTGGAAAACTCCCAGTTCCAGGCCTTTTCAGCCACGCGCGGAGAGCAGCTTTATCACGCCAAGCGCACGCATAGCAGCGGCAAAACGCTGAGCTGTGCCACCTGCCACACCGACAATCCCAAAGCAGCCGGACGCCATGAGAAAACCGGCAAGGAAATCCAGCCTCTCGCGCCCGTAGCCAACCGCGAACGCCTGGCAGACACGGCCAAGGTGGAAAAATGGTTCAAGCGCAACTGCCAGGATGTGCTGGAGCGCGCCTGCAGCGCCCAGGAAAAGGGCGATTTCCTGTCCTACCTGATTTCAATCAAATAGGAGATGGAAATGAAACGCTCAATGATGATTATCAGCCTGCTGTTCGCCGCATCCGCCTGGGCGGACGGCAACGAGAACCTGGCTCCTGCCGCCAGCAACCTGAAATGGAAGAACGAATGCGGGGCCTGCCACATGGCTTACCCCCCTGCCCTGCTGCCGGAGCGCTCATGGCGCAAGATGATGGCGGAACTGGAGCTCCATTTCGGCCAGGATGCCAGCCTGGATGCAGCCAGCGCAAAAGAAATCACGGATTTTCTGGTAAAAAACAGCGCTGAGCGGGCAGGCGGCAAACGGGCAAAAAAAGTACTGGGCTCCCTCGGCCCTAACGTGGCGCCGCAAAGGATAAGCGAAACGGCCTGGTTTGTGCGCGAGCATGGCGAGGTGTCCCCGCAAGTCTGGACGCGCCCCAAGATTGGCAGCCCGGCCAATTGCAGCGCCTGCCATCCGGGCGCTGAACAGGGCAACTATCCGGAACACCAGATCCGCATTCCGCGTTAAGGAGGCGATATGAAAATCCTGGTATGGGATGTTCCCACCCGAATCTTTCACTGGCTGTTTGCCGGGGCATTTGCGGTTGCCTGGCTGACTTCGGATTCGGACAACTGGCGCAACCTTCATGTCTTTGCCGGCTACCTGATGCTTGGGCTGCTGGGATTCCGCCTGGTCTGGGGCTTCGCCGGCGGGCGCTACGCGCGCTTTGCTTCTTTCCGCTTCAGCCTGAAGGAAGGTATCGCGTACCTGGTGCAGGTGCTGGCGAGCACGGCCAAGCGCCATATCGGGCACAACCCGGCCGGCAGCTGGGCGGTTTACCTGCTGCTGGCACTGGGCTTGCTGGCCGGACTGAGCGGCATGGCCACGCTGGGCGGCCAGGAAGGCCAGGGGCCGCTTGCGCCTTGGGTGCCTTTCTGGGCCGGCGAGACCTTCAAGGAAGTGCACGAGGCACTGGCAAGCGCCATGCTGGGTGTGGTTGTGCTGCATATCGCCGGCGTGGCGCTGGAAAGCTGGCGCCAGCGCGAGAACCTGCCGCGCGCCATGGTCACCGGCCTCAAGGAAGGCGCGCCCGATGCCGCTACATCATCGCGCCATCTGTTCAGCGCGCTGCTATTGATTGTGGCTATAGGCGCTGGCACGGCGGGATATTTTTCCGGTACGCCCATTACGGGCGGAGAAGAGGATGCAGGCTATAAGATCAGCCGCTCGATTGATCCACGTGAAACACCGCTGCGCATCACCGAAACCCCTTATTGGCAAGGCAAGCATCACGACATAGGCGCGGCGGTATGGCAGCAGCCGCAGGTCGGCTCGCGCGCCAATTGCGTGGCTTGCCACCAGGATGCCGAGAAGAACGCATTTGTCCCCGCCCGGCTGCCTCGTGCATAGCATTGCTTGATCGGTTAGACTGGCTTCCGTGCAAACAGGAAAACACCATCATGCGCCTGCTGCTGGTTGAGGACGACTCCCTGCTCGGCGACGGCGTCCGCGCCGGCCTGCAACAGTCCGGCTTCGTCGTGGACTGGGTGAAGGACGGGCAGGCTGCCAAGCTGGCGCTGCAAGCAGAGGCCTATGCCTTGGTGGTGCTGGACCTCGGCTTGCCGCGCCTGTCCGGAACGGATTTGCTGAAATGGCTGCGCGCCGCGGGCAAAGACACCCCGGTGCTCATCCTCACCGCACGGGATACGGTGGCGGACCGGGTCAGCGGCCTCGACGCCGGCGCCGATGACTACCTGATCAAACCCTTCGATCTGGACGAGCTGTCGGCCCGAGTCCGCGCCCTGCTGCGGCGTGCCGGCGGACGTGCAGCGCCGGTAATTGTGCACGGCCGGCTGGAAATCGACCCCGCATCCCGCCAGGTGACGCTGGCTGGAAAGCCGGTGGAGCTTTCTCCTCGGGAATACGCCATCCTGCTGGTGCTGCTGGAAAGCGCCGGCCGCGCCCTGTCGCGCGAGCAACTGGAGCAGAGCCTGTATGGCTGGGGCGACGAAGTGGAAAGCAACGCGGTCGAGGTGCATATCCACTATCTGCGCAAGAAACTCGGCACGGAGCTGATCCGCACCCTGCGCGGGGTGGGTTACCTGGTGGACAAGGCATGAACTCCCTGCGCACCAAACTGCTGCTTCTGCTCCTTGGCATCAGTTCGGCTGCCTGGATAGTGACGGCTGTGTTCATCTATTTCGACGCCCACCACGAGATCGACGAGTTGTTCGACGCTCAGCTTGCCCAGTCGGCCCATGTGCTGCTGGCGCAGGCCGGTCATGACCTCAAGGATGCGCGCGATGACGATGACGATGACGATGATGGCATCGCACGGGAAATTGCCGGCGCAGGCCACAAGTATGAACGCAAGATCGCCTTCCAGATCCACGATGAGCATGGGCGCCTGCTGCTGCGCTCAGCCAGTGCGCCGGCTGAGCCTTTGGCAAGACAGGAAAATGGCTATGCCGAAGTCACAATCGAGGGCAAGTCGTGGCGGGTTTATACCCTGAAGGATGCCGAGAACGAAATCCTGGTGCAAGTGGGCGAGCGTCATGAGGTACGCAATGAACTGGCAGCCTCCGTGGCCCTGCGCCTGCTGCTCCCCTTGGGCGTTACCCTGCCGGTACTGGCCTTGCTGATCTGGGTAGCCGTCGGCCGGGGCTTGAGTCCCTTGCGGCGCATCGGCCGCGAAGTCGAGCAACGCGATCCCTCCAATCTCGCACCACTGGAAGGGCATGGCGTCCCCGTCGAAATTGCCCCCTTGCTGCATGCGCTCAATGATCTGCTGGGGCGGCTGGATCGGGCGCTGGAAAGCGAGCGGCGTTTCACCGCCGATGCTGCGCACGAACTGCGCACCCCGCTCGCCGCGCTCAAAATCCAGGCCCAGGTCGCCCGCCGCGCCGAGAGCGAGGCGCAACGCGTTGCGGCCCTGGACAACCTGATTGTGGGGGTGGACCGCGCGACTCATCTGATCGGGCAATTGCTGACCCTGGCGCGGCTGGAGCCGACTGCAGGCGGCACGGTAATGATGGCGAGTTGCGATGTGGCGGCCATTGCCCGCCAGGTGCTGGCCGACCTGGCCCCGGCTGCCCTGGAAAAGGAAATCGAACTGGAACTGGCCGGCCCCGCTGCGGTCAACATCAAAGGCAATGCCGACATGCTCGCCATCCTGCTGCGCAACCTGGTGGATAACGCCATACGCTATACGCCAGGGCATGGGCGGGTGAACGTTTCCTTGCAGGTGGAGCCGGAACGGCTACGGCTGGAAGTGCTGGATAGCGGGCCGGGCATTCCTGAACAGGAAAGGCAAAGGGTGTTTGACCGCTTTTACCGCATCCTCGGCAGCGAGGCTGCTGGCAGCGGCCTGGGCCTGTCCATCGTCAAACGCATCGCCGATGTACACGCGGCATCCATCTCCCTGGGCTCCGGTGAGAACGGCATTGGGCTCAGGGTGAGCGTGGAGTTCGCTTTGAATTGAACCCGGCAAACGCAGTTGGCTGCAAGGGGTGCCGCGTGAAGGAATTCAGATGCTTGCTTGGCCTGGGTTGCAGGATTATTGTGCTTCATTCGCCGTATAAGGCAGCGGGCAAAGAACCTCGCCATGAACGCCCCTGCCAGTAGTGCTACGAAAAATACCCTTGTTGGAGCTAAGTATGTGATTGCAGCACAGGTAAAATGGCGGCGGGTGCTTGCGTGGGGGCGTTGCAAATCCATGCAATAACCAGAAATCCACCGTCAATCCAACCTTAAGATTGAAAGAGTAAAATGTGTCATAGATTGAACGAAGGGTCATGGAAGCCATGACCGCGCTTTTAACTGGGCATCGTTTTCTAGAAGCGGAGGGGGAAACATTATGAAATCTACTGTCATAGATATCATTGCAATAGTGGCGCTATTGACCACAGGTAGTGTATTGGCAACCGACATGCCCCCCATTGCAGTGAGATACGGTTGCGTCGCTTGTCATGCGATTGACAAAAGGCTCATAGGCCCTGCCTGGATGGAAATTTCCAAGGCCTATAATAGCCGTAGCAAGACAAGCATGGGTATCCCCATTTCTGAAATTCTCCGGAAGAAAACGGCCGAGGAATATCTGAGGCTGAGGATAGCCAACGGGGGCGCGGGTACCTGGGGAATGTTGATGATGCCGCCTTCTGACCCGCTCAAGCTTACGCCAGGTGACATCGATGCACTGGTGACGGGCATCATGGGGCTATCCAAGGGCCGCACGCAGAAAGGAAGGCTTGTTGGCTTGTCAAGGCTTCACGGTTGCAATGATTGTCACGCCTTTGATTCCAATAAGGAGAACATCGGCCCGAGCTGGATGGATATTTCAAAATTTTACAATAACAGCATCACCAGCCCTTATGACGGCCTAAAAGCGTCTGATGTGCTTAAAAGCAGGTCGGCAGAGGAATGGCTGTTGTTCAAGATATCCCACGGCGGCCGAGGAAATTGGGGCATGGCGGTTATGCCCGCATTGGAATATAGATATTTGACCATGTTAGGTGGCGTCGGGATGAATCCTGACCATACGTATCCGGAATTATTAGAAATAACCCGGTATGTTCTTGGTCTGGCGAAGAAATGATTCAAGGGCCTGGACTCCATGACCTCGCCAACGTGAGGGGGCTGAATTTTGTGTTAACGGGATTTCGTTCAACCCAAATAAGCCATTAAGCTTGTAGGCCGGGTTTGCGGTACCTTTTTTTAATTGCAATCGAAACGTTTAAGCGGCCTGGATCAACGGTCGCTTTGGAGAAAATGTGCCGCTGGCCAGCCATGGCACCTTGCAGCCGCAGCTTAATCACAATCAAAGCGGGTATTTCCTGCCAGGTGAAGCCGATGGTGATGAAGGGGCGCTTGAAAATGTCCTGGAAGATACCCTGCAGATCGAAAAACTGGTCGAGCCAGGAGGGTGTAAGAATTTTTGTGTAAACGGTCATTTGGCAGGAAACTGCCGTCCT